>JANNQK010000052.1:0-3191 GCA_031400715.1 Actinomycetes bacterium
GGGTTCGAGCTGGCCGGGTTCGAGCTGGGCGGGTTCGAGCGTCAGATCGTGGTGATCGTGAGCGTTGCCGTGTAGGTGCCGGCGTCGGCGGTCACGGGGATCAACAGCTTGAGGCGAGCATCCAAGGATGCGATGCCTAGGCCACGACCGGCCGGAGCCGACGCCAAGGCCTTGGCGCTCGCCAGGCCTGATGCAACACCGGGGGCCACCACCGCGCCGGCGATCACGAGTTGATCGTAGCCATCGAACGACGCGTCGGAGTCGTCGGTCACGACCGGCGACCACCCGAGCGACCTGCCGGCGAACACCTGACCGCCGGAGGCGAAGTCGCTGACCGTTCCGTTCACCGTGAACCCGGGGTCGACGTCACGCGTGTCGACCACCGAGATCTGGTTCAGGCGACCTGATGCGGCGAAGTAGGCGCCGGCAAAACTTCCGGTCGTCACCAGCCGGGCGGTACCCATGTCGACCCCGCATCGGGTGGGGTAGGTGGGCACAGCAGGGTACGGATACTCCGCGAACGCGGGATCGGCGAAGCCCAGCTCGGTCAAGGGAGCGGTGCCAACTTGATCACCAGACGCCGGCAGGGCCGGGACTGCAGGGAAACCGGCCGAAGGCAGCTCTTCGGGCAGCGCGCCGTACACGCCGCACCGCTGGGTGAGCACCAGCGCTCCCACCGGACGAAGTACCTCGATGCCGCCGGTGCCGATCTGCTGCGCGAAGGCGGCCACCGGCCCGCTCGACCGCGGCGTGCCGACGAAGGGCGCGCTGTGCAGCGGTGTGATGGTGAAGTCGTACACCGAGCCGCCGATCAGGCCCGAGACCAACAGACTGGTCGATGCTGCTCCAACCGAGAACGGTGCGCCGGCCACGGCGGGCGTGACCTCGATGGTGTAGCCGATGGGCGCTGGACCGCTGGGCGCCGTCCAGCCCAGGACGACCTGTTCGGTACCGGGTGACGCCGAGAGCGACGACACCGGCGGGCGTGGAAGAAGCGTCGGCGTGCCGCTCACCGTGTTCGACGACAGACCGGTGCCGACCGAGTTCGTCGCGGACACTGCGACGTCGTAGGTCGTGCCGTTCACCAAGCCGGTGATCACGAAGCCACCCGCAGTCGACGTCGACAGCGTCGTCGCCGCACCTCCGCCCTGTGGCGTCGCCGTGACCTGGTAGCCGGTCTGCGGAGGGGCCGACAACGACACGCTGAACGATCCGGCGAGTGTCCCGTCGCCGGGCGTGAGCGCGCCCGACAACACCGGCGCACTGGGCACCGTTCCGAGCGTCCAGTTGAGCGACGTCGCGGTGACGCCGCTGAAGGTGACGAGTGCCTGCCAATAGCGAACCGTGTCGCCTGTCGGCGACACGCACGCGATGCCGAGCTGATAGACGCCGTCGGACACACCGGAGGCCCCGGTGTTGGCGTCGAGGTTCACATCGATGATCGGCGCGATCACACCCGTCGTGTCCGCGGTCGAGAGCGATACCTGGGCGACGCCTCCGGTCGACGACAGCGGCTGGACCACGGTGCCGATCGGAGCGCCGGGAGGAACGATCGGTCCGGAGACGTTGTAGGTGAGGGTCGCTGTGTCGACGGAGACAGACGCCAAGAACGTCGACCAACGGACGCCATCGGTGGTGGTGTCGCCCGGACACCGGTTATCGGGTGCGACGAGCCCCCACGTGATCGGTGTCGTATCGGTGCCCGAGCCAGGGGCGACGAACATGCCGGGCGACGACGGCGTGCCAGGTGGGAGAGCGTTGACCCGAGGCGCGACAGCGCCGGCCGCGACCAGGGCCACCGCCAGCCCGATTCCCCCGATTGTCCTGGAGCTCACCACGTGCGTGCCCTCCACTGAGCAACTCGATCACCGTCGGCCGGGAGCTCCCCGACGACGGTTCATGTTCGCTGGTTGGCGACGCCCGTCGCAATCGACGAGGCGGCTCTTCACCAGAATGAACACCGGGGTTCACCTCACGGACACGTGAATCGAACCCGCCGATCACCATCGGCTCGACGCGCTATGAGCCGTCGTTCGAGATGCGCTCACGGCGTTGGAGGACGAACACACCCGGGCGCGAGAAGTCGCCCCGCCACGACCGGTCGACGATCTCCGTCGAACCAGCGGCGGTGATCGAGCCATCGGGGCCCATCAGCCACACCTCGTCGGTCGGCCGAGGAGCACACCCGGTGTTGGTCCATGCCGCCACCACGCGCCCGCTGCTGTCGAGGCGGATCATGGCCGTTCGAGGCACGCCCACCACGATGTGCTGCGAGCGCTCACTCGGCGGTGAGGGTCGGGGGCCGCGCCCGTCGACGGCTGGGTCGGCTTTGCCGCCGGTCGAAACGACCTCGCTGCACCTCGAGCCAGAGCGCTGCGGTTCGACGCTCGTCTTGGCACCAAGGTCGCGTTGTCCGTCGGCATGAAGGGGCGACCACGCGGGCACCACCATCAACGTCAGCGTCACCACGCCAGCGGTCGCCGCGCACCAGCCGATCTCCCGCGATCGCACCATCGATCCACCTCATCCGTCGGCCGGCAGATCCGTCGGCCGGCAGTGAGGTGTCGGCAGGTTGGCCTGCGCGGGCGACCGAAGGGTTCGGTCAGCTTCGATGTCGTTGGGTGCAAGACAGCCACCGACGGTGAGGTCGACGCCGTGTTGGGTGTCAGTCGGGCGACCCCACTCCGACGGAGACGCGGGCGGGATCGGCCGACGACGAGACCGCATCCGGTGTGACGTGGATCGAGTCGCCCGCCAGCTCGCCGGCCTCCTTGCGGGCGCGTCGACGAGCCCAGAAGCGCAGGAACACCAGGCAGAGGTTGATCGCGATCACCATCGCCAACACGATGAGCAACCACGGACGGTGCGAGCTGGTGCTGGTGGCGACGACGGTCGGCCCAGCGCCCGACACGGCGACCTGCCATTGGTACGTGCCGAACGACGGTGCCGGCACCACCGCAATCACCGTCTGCTCCCAGGTCTGTCCCACGCCGATCAATCCGGGATCGTCGAGCTCGAGCGTCGTCAGGCTCTCTTGCGAGTTCGGCCCGACCGAGCCCGACACACGAACTTGGCGCAGCGGCGTGGTCGTCGTGTTCGTCACCCGCACCGTCACCTCATAGGTCGTCGGTCCGCCCATCTCGGCCCGGATCGCGTCGAGTGCTCCCGAGGCGGCCGTGCGTGCGGAGATC
>JANNQK010000053.1:0-2967 GCA_031400715.1 Actinomycetes bacterium
GTGTACGGCGTCGTGGGCAGGTTGCCGCCGTAGATGCTGGAACACCCGGTGGCATTGGCGATGAGGAGACGGTCGCCGAACAGTTGGGTCAGCAGCTTCAGGTACGGCGTCTCGCCGCATCCCGAACACGCGCCGCTGAACTCGAACAACGGCAGCCGCACCTGGCTCGCCTTCACCGACGCCGGGTCGAACGCGGTGACGTCGGCGCTGGTGGTGGCGAGGAACTCGTCCCAGGCGATGCGCTCCTCGGCCAGGTGATCGTCGATCGGGCGAAGGTTGATGCTCTTGCGTTTCACTTCGCTCTTGTCGTGTGCGGGGCATGCGGTCACGCACAGCCCGCAACCGGTGCAGTCGTCGGGCGCAACCTGCACGGTGAGCGAGAGCCCCGGCACCTCGCGGCTGCGGAACGACTTGGTCTTCAGCACACTGTCATCGGCCAACGCGGCCGGCTCGTACACCTTCATCCTGATCGCAGCGTGGGGGCACACGATCGCGCACTTGCCGCAGTCGATGCACAGGTCGGGCTCCCAGATCGGGATCTCCGTGGCGATCGTGCGGCGCTCCACCTTCGCCGTCCCGGTGGGGAAGGTGCCGTCGGGAGGCAGCGCGCTGACGGGCAACAGGTCACCCTCCCCTGCCAGCATCCTGGCGGTCACCCGTTGCACGAAGTCGCTGCTCCCCGCCGGCACCGTCGCCCGAACGTGCACGCCGCTGTCGGCGGTGCGCCCGACGGGTACGGGATGCAAGTAGGCGAGGGCGGTGTCGACCGCAGCGACGTTGCGCTCCACGATCACCGTGCCGCGCTTGCCGTAGCTGTGTTCGATCGATTCCTTGAGGGACGCGATCGCCTGCTCCTCGGGCAACACACCTGAGAGCGCGAAGAAGCACGCCTGCATCACCGTGTTCACCCGGCCACCGAGTCCGGCGGCCTTGGCAACCGCGGCCGCATCGATCGTGAACAGTTGCAGTCCTCGATCGAGCACCAGTTGCTGCGCGCTCTCGGGCAACGCACTCCAGACGTCCTCGGGTCGGTGTGGGCTGTTGAGCAACACGACAGCGTTCGGTGCGGCCACCTTCAGCACGTCGAGGCGCTGGACGAAGCTCCACTGGTGCACGCCGACGAACGTCGCTCGGTCGACCAGGTACGTGCTGGTGATCGGCGAGGGATCGAACCGCAGATGGCTGATGGTGGTGGAGCCGGACTTCCTCGAGTCGTAGACGAAGTAGCCCTGGACGTGCAGGTCGGTCTGGTCACCCACGATCTTCGCGGTGTTCTTGTTGGCGCCGACGGTGCCGTCGCTGCCGAGGCCGAACAAGACGGCGCGCACCTTGGCACGATCGGTCGTGAAACCCGGATCGACCTCGAGGCTCAACCGCGTCACGTCGTCGATGATGCCCACGGTGAATCCGTTGCGAGGTGCGGGTGCAGCGGCCTCGTCGAACACAGCCTTGGCCATGGCCGGCGTGAACTCCTTGGAGCTCAGCCCGTATCGGCCTCCGATCACTCGCGGTGATGCCGCACCGGCCCAGTGATCGGCGGGAGCGTGCCACATCGCCGACAGCACGTCGAGGTGCAGCGGCTCGAACGGAGCGCCGGGTTCCTTCGTACGGTCGAGCACCGCGACGGTGCGCACGCTGGGCGGCAGTGCCGCCAGGAGCTGCGCCGACGGGAACGGTCGGTACAGACGGACGACGGCCATCCCGACGCGCTCGCCGGCAGCGTTCATCGCGTCGACGGCCTCGCCCACCGCGCCCGCGCCGCTGCCCATCAGCACGATCACGCGGTCGGCGTCAGGGGCCCCGTGATAGTCGACGAGGTGGTACTGCCGACCCGTGAGGGCGGCCAGGCGATCGAATGCGTCCTGCGTCGCGGCGGGCACTGCGTCGTGGAAGGAGTTGCACGCCTCTCGAGCCTGGAAGAAGACGTCAGGGTTCTGGGCGGTACCACGGATGACCGGATGATCGCTGTCGAGGCCGCGATCGCGGAACTCGCTCACCGAACGCTCGTCGACCATGGCCCGCAGCTGCTCCGAGCTGACGAGATCGACGGTGTTGAGCTCGTGACTCGTCCGGAAGCCGTCGAAGAAGTGCAGGTACGGCACCCGGGTGGTCAGGGTCGCCGCGTGGGCGACCGCCGCGAAGTCACCGGTCTCCTGCACGCTGCTCGCGCACAGCATCGCCCAGCCCGTCGTGCGCGCCGCCATCACGTCGCTGTGGTCGCCGAAGATGCTGAGGGCGTGCGTGGCCACCGTTCGGGCCGCGACGTGGATCACCGCGGGTGTGAGCTCGCCCGCGATCTTGAACATGTTCGGCAGCATCAGCAACAAGCCCTGGCTGGCGGTGAAGGTGGTGGCCAAGGCGCCACGCGTGACCGCCCCGTGCAGCGCACCGGCCGCGCCGGCCTCGCTCTGCATCTCGATCACCTCGGGCACGACACCCCACAGGTTCTGGCGACCGCGCGCACTCCAGTCGTCGGCGAGTTCGCCCATCGGCGAGGCGGGCGTGATCGGGTAGATGGCGATCACTTCGCTCATCAGATGGGCGATGCGGGCGGCAGCCTCGCTGCCGTCGAGGATGTGGCGCTCGGGGGTGCGAGCGGTGCCGTCGGTGCCGGCATGCGGACCGACCACCTGTGTTCCGAGGTCGCCGCCCATCACGCGGGCTGCCAGCCGGGCACCCGATCGGTGCGCCAGAACAGGTCGAGGCCGGACGCGACGTCGCGAATGGTCTCCTTCCTCTGCCAACCATCGGGCACCGGCAGCTCGTCGGCTGCGATCTTCGCAGCCTCGACGCTGGGGAACCGACGGGGTGAAAGCTCGCCGCTCGCGATGTGAGACGGTTCTCCCTCGTGCGGCACCGTATGAATCACCAGTTCGACTTCGGGCATGCCCCCAAGGATGTGCTCTCCGTCCGGGTACCAGTAGGGCCGATGGTCACGACCGCCCGGGTACCAACGTCGTCAGTGAG
>JANNQK010000054.1:0-24418 GCA_031400715.1 Actinomycetes bacterium
CCAAAATGATGAAGGAGCAGGCGATCTCAGCGATGCGATCTCATCGGGACAGACCGACCTTGCTCAGGTCGTCGACCTCGTCGAGGCTGATGCGTTCGACGACTTCACCTCCGCCATCATCGGCAGCGAGATCACCGAGACGGCCGCCGAAGAGGTCTGGGACGACATCGGGCAATGACCGACACGTCTGCAGCACGGAGCACCCTGCCCCCGGGGACGGCCACTCCAGACGCGCTCATCATCGAAGTCGCAAAGGCGCTTCAGGCGATCGGGCGCGCCGACCTCGCCGAGCGCGCTTCGGTTGCTGCGGCCAGGCTCCGCCGCCCTGCAACGGTCGTCTGTGTGGTCGGAGAGTTCAAACAGGGCAAGAGCTCGCTGATCAATGCCCTGCTCGGCCAGTCCGTCTGCCCGGTCGACGACGACCTGGCGACCTCGGCGATCACGCTGGTGCGATGGGGTGAGCAACCCGCCGCGGTGGTGCGGCGCAAAGCCGAGTCCGGGGTCGCCGGCGATCCGCCCACCACCGAGACGATCGCGATCGAACGGGTGGGCGACTGGGTCAGTGAGGCGGGCAATCCAGGCAACCACAAGCGAGTCGAGCGGGTCGACATCGTCGTGCCCAGCCCCCTGCTCAAACAAGGATTGGTCGTCGTCGATACCCCCGGGATGGGCGGGCTCGGCGCTGGCCATGCTGCAGCCACGCTCAGCTTCTTGCCGTTCGCCGATGGATTGATCTTCGTGAGCGATGCCTCGGCAGAGCTGAGCGCACCCGAGGTCGAATTCTTGCGTCGCGCGACCGATCTGTGCCCAACCGTCCTGTTCGCCCAAACCAAGATCGACCTGTACGCGAACTGGTCGCGGATCATGGAGCTCAATCGGGGTCATTTCCAGCGGGCTGGCTTCTCTCCGCCGATGGTGGCAGTGAGCAGCGCGCTCCGGAACGAGGCGCTCCAACGCAAGGACCGGTCGCTCAATGAGTTGAGCCGTGTGCCCGATGTCGTCAAGCACCTCAGCGAAGACGTCGTCGCTCCGGCCAAGGCGTCGGCGACGAGACGCTCGGTCGGCGATGTTCTGGCGATCGTCGGCCAGGTCCTCGCGGGTCTGCGCGCCGAACAAGGGATCTTGGCGGATCCGGCGACGGCGGCCGAAGCGCTCGGCGCGCTCGAGCAAGCCAAAGCCCGACTCGAGTTCCTCCGCGGTCCCGCCGCCAAGTGGAACCTGCTCGTCGGCGATCAGGTGGCGGACCTGTCCAACAACGTGAACTACCGATTCCGCGGGGCGAGCCGCAGCATCTCGCGCATGATGGACGAGCGGATCGAAGTGCTCACCAAAGGCGACGAATGGGACGAACTGGCGCGTTACATCCAGACGGTGGTCGCCGACGAGGTCACGAAGGTCTTCGTCGATCTCGAACAAGGGCGCAACGACATCCGCTCCGAAGTGATCGAACTGCTTCGCGACGAGCACCTCGACCTTGCTGATCGTTCGCCGATCGGCGCCAGCTTCGACGTCACCGAAATGTGGCAGGGCAAGGCCCTCGAGCAGACTGCGTCGGGTGGCAAGAAGGCCTTCATGACCTCGGTGACCACCATTCGTGGCGCACAAGGCGGGATCTACATGTTCGGGATGCTCGGCACCTTCTTGCCGACAGCGGCCGGGGTGCTGATCGCCTCCAACCCCGTGTTGCTGGGCATCGGCGCTGTCTTCGGCGGGATGGGGCTCGCCGACGATCGCAAACGCAAGATCGCCGCCCGCCGCCAAACGGCGCGCACTCAGGTGCGCCAGTTCCTCGACGATGTTCAGTTCGAGATGGGCAACCAGATCGGAAACCTGGTCCGCGAGATCCAACGCGATCTTCGCGACGAGTTCACGGCCCGCATCACCGAACTCGTACGCACATACACCGACACCGCCACTCGCGCCCAGGCGGACGCTCAGTCGTCGACCCAAGACCGGACGAAGCGCCGTGCCGAACTGGCGACTCGGATCGACACGTTGGAACAGCTCGAGGCCGCACTCGCCGGGGTCGGGCCATGACCTCGCCAGACCGATCCAACGTCGCCGATGAGGTCGCCGCCGTCGCCCGACAGATCTGTGCCTCGGCAGCACCGGTGGCGATCCGCGAGCAGGCGCAAGCGGTGGTCGATCGACTCAGCGGACCGCTGCAGGTCGCCATCGCCGGTCGGGTGAAAGCGGGTAAGTCGACGTTGCTGAACGCCTTGGTCGGCGAGCGGCTCGCCCCGACCGACGCCGGTGAGTGCACCAAGATCGTCAGCCGCTATCGCCGAGGTCCGGGCTACGAGGTGGTGGCGCATCTCCGAGATGGCCGCCATCAGTCGCTTTCCTTCGCCCGCTCGGGCGGTTCTCTCGACATCAGGCTCGGAGGGCTCGACGAAGGTGACGTGGACACGATCGAGGTGTCGTGGCCGACGTCGGCGCTGGAGTCGATGACGCTGATCGACACCCCTGGTCTCGCCAGCATCAATGACGAGAACTCCCGCAGGACACGTGATTTCTTGGAAGCTGATCCAGATCGGCCAAGTGATGCAGACGCAGTCATCTATCTGATTCGCCATGCTCATCGCGCCGACATCGCCTTCCTCGATGCGTTCATGGATCGCTCCGTGACCGCGGCGTCTCCGGTCAATGCTGTCGCAGTGCTCAGTCGCGCCGACGAGATCGGCGCCGGACGGGCTGATGCGATGGAGTCGTCGGCTCGGATCGCCCACCGCTATGAGGTCGATCCGCAACTGCGCGGGTTGTGTGCCGCTGTCGTGCCGCTCGCCGGGTTGTTGGCCGAGACCGGACTCACATTGCGTGAGGACGAGGTCGCGGCCCTGCGAATGCTTGCGGCGACCGACGACGACACGTTGACGACCATGTTGATGTCCGCCGACCAGTTCTGCGAACTCTCGAGTTCTGAGCTGACCGTCGAGTCACGGCGCGAGCTGCTCGCACGGTTCGGGATGTTCGGCATCCGGTTGGCGGTCGATGAGGTGCGTTCCGGTCGTGCGCCGACGGCGGCTGCGCTCGGACCGATCCTCGTGCAACGGTCGGGACTGCTCGCTCTGCGTGATCTGATCTCACGGCGCTTTGCTCCTCGGGCGCGCGTGCTGCAGGCCCGTTCGGCACTCACCGCGTTGCGAGCGATCGCCCGCACGCTCCGCGAGATCGATCCAGTTGCCGCGTCCGACATCGAACGACGAGTCGAGGAGATCGAGGCGACCACGGTGGAGTTCGCCCAAGTCCGAGCTGCGCACCTCGTCGGGTCGGGCGCGGTGGTCTTGGCCGACAGCGAGCGTGCGGAACTCGATCGACTCCTGTCGGGCCTGGCCCCTGCGATGTTGCTGGGCCTCGATGCGACCGCCACGCCGGACGCCGTTCGGGGTGCCGCTCTCGCCGGCATCAGTCGATGGCGAACCCTCGCCAGCGATCCGCTCGCCGACCCGCGCCTCGTCGAGGTGTGCGACGTCGCTGCTCGCACGCTCGAGCACGTCTACGCCGCTGCCTCCGACTGAGCCGCTCGACGTCGCGCCTGGGAACGGCTCGATCCTCGTGGCCGACGAGATCAGGCGATCGGCAACGAGCGCAGCCGGATGCCGTCGTCGAAGTAGAGCGTGGTCACTCGATCGGTCGCGACCCCACCGACGGCGGCGACCGAAGTCGCGTTGGCGGCGACGCCGTCGATCGGCTCGATCCCCAGTTGCCGAGCGATCACGAGTTCGACTCGACCATCCGCACCGATGCGAATGATCGCCCCGCTCACGGGATCGGCGACGTAGACACGATTGGAAGCATCGACGGTCATTCCGTCGATCGCCAGAAACGCGATCGCATCAGCCGCCGTGCCGTCCGCGACCCATGTTCCGTCGGCGACGGCGATCGGAGTCCCGCCACCGCCCGCCAGAGTCGACAACGATCCATCTGCTGCAACCCGCCGGATCGCCAGCGCCGTCGCGTCGGTGAACAGCAGGTTGCCTGTCGGATCGATCACGAGCGCAGTGACGACACCGATCGGAACCGATCCTGCCGGTTGACCGTCGCCGACGATCGGTCCCGGCGTGGGCGTGGCACCCGATCCTGCGATCAAGCTCAACGAACCGTCGACACCGCGCCGGATGATCCGGTGCATGTCGTTGTCGGCGAGGTAGAGGTTGCCGACGCCGTCGAGGGTGATCGGTCCCGGGGTCGCTCCCAGGCCGGCGGCCACTGCGTCGAGAAGCATCGTTGCAGTACCGTCGACGCCGATCGATTGGATCCCCGTGGGCGTCGACAGCAGCACGGTTCCGTCGGCGGTGACGGCGACTCCCCCGGGAACCCCGAGGGCCGGGTTGGGGTTCCCGATCACGGTCGTTTCGCCGTCGGCGAGCCGCCCGACCCCCGCATCCGCCCCCACCAGGTACACAGCACCCTGCGAGTCGACGGTGATCGCCCGAATGTCGCTGAACTGCACCGGATCCGTCACCACGGCCGACACGGTCCCGGCGAGACCGCGACCGGTTGCGGCATCGACCGTCGTGTCCACCGCGGCAGACGGCTCGGTGACCGATGCCGATGGCGTTGTGTCCGGCGCTTCTGTGGTGTCTGGATTCGGCGGCGCGGTGAGGGCCGAACCGGCGGTCGACGCGGGCGCCGCCGAGTCATCGCTGGCCGGCGAGCCTCCGCCGAGGGTGAGCGCAGCGATGACCGCGGCGACCCCGACGGCTCCTCCACCAGCGCCGATCAGCAGACCCCGACGTCGCCCGCCCTTCGCCGGGTGAACCACCTCGGGAGGCGGCGTCGACACCCGTGCCGGTGGCTGCCAATTCGGCGCCGTCGGCGCGGTCTCCGATGTTGGTGTCGGCTGCTGAATCGAACTCGTCCCGGCCAGGGCTGCGCCGACGGCGATCGCCAGTTTGGGATGAGCGTCGAGAGCGACCGGTCGGCCGGTCGCACTGCGCAGCATCTCCGACACGATCGGCATCCGTGAGGTTCCGCCCACCAGCAGGATGCGGGTGACCTCATCCATCTCGATCCGCGCCGATGCGACAGCGCGTTCCAGCGCCTTGACCGTTTCGCCGACGCGTGGACGAATCATCGTCTCGAACTCGTCGCGAGTCAGCCTCACTTCTGTTTGCACACCGGGCAACGAGACCGGGATCGTCGTGTCGCCATCGGTCGACAACGCTTCCTTGGCACGTCGGCAATCAGACCGCAGACGCGCTTGGGCAGGCCGGACCGACGGATCGTTGCGATCGGCACCCGACACGAGCCCGGCCAACGTCGTGTCGACGTACGCGAGCACCGCTTGATCGAAGTCGATCCCTCCGAGCCGCTCCATGCCTTCGGGCACTCCGATCAGCTCGAATCGGTCGGGGGTGCGACGCACCAGCGCTGCGTCGAATGTTCCACCTCCGAAGTCGTAGACGGCGACGATCTCGCCGGTGTCGATTCGCGCTTGGCGTGAGTAGGCGATCGCCGCGGCTTCCGGTTCGGTGACGAGCATCAACCGGTCGGATGACCATCCGGCCTCCATCGCAGATCGACGAAGGAGGCCGGTCTTGTAGTCGGAGTAGTTGGCGGGATGGGTGAGCACGACAATGCTCGGCGGCTCGCCCTCCTGTTCGGTCGCGCGGCGAATGACATCACGGAGCTGAAGCGCCATCAACGACTCGACGGTGCGGGATTCGTCACCGATCACGATCGGCACCGGGTCACCCAGTCGGCGTTTGAATTCGCGTGCGGCCCGAGTCGGTTCTGAATCGGCGCGCCGATCGGCCGCATCGCCGACGAGCACCTCGCCGTTGTCGCGGATCAACACCACCGATGGGGCCTGCACCGAATCGGTCCCCAACGGAAGTGGTTCGGCGGAGGAGCCACGTGCGATCGCGGCGGCCGTGTATGTGGTGCCCAGGTCGACACCCAATGAGTAGGTGCTCATGCCGTCCGGTTCATGATGATCGACCCCAGGTTCTCGTCGCTCGTGACCGTCATCGTGTCGCCCTCGCACACGTAGGTTCCACGACCGTTGAACGCTGACTGCGTGTTGGACTGCGGGGGGATGGGCAGGTTCACGCCGCCCGCGGTGGCGGTCATCGTGACCACGGTGTTGGTGCCGTTCTCGACGAACGTGAACGATCCATCCTCGCCGAAGGTGCCTGTCGATGTGTCGCTGCCGGCGATCGACATGTCGATCGTGACCTCCTCCGCGGTGATCGTGAACCCCCAATCCGTGTACGAGCTCGTCCACACACCGTCGGTGTCGACCTCCACCGTGACGGTCCCATTGACCGAGACGAGGGTGGCGACGCTCCCCTGACCGGCGACCGCGGCCCATCTCGCGGCGAACGAGTCGTTGTCCATCACCCAACTGCCCACCGTGCAGGCGGGCACGCCATCGATCAGGGGCGACGTGGCGGGCGCTGATGAGGCGGACGACACGACGACCTCGGGCTCCGTCGCTGTCGATGGTGCGACTGAATCGAGAGCGGCCTCAGGGGCGACGACCACCGTCGTCGGCGGAGCGGTCACGGGATCATCTCCGCCAGCGGCCAGCACCGCAACGCCGGCGACCAGAGCTGCGGCCGCGATCGATCCCCCGATGATCGGGATTCGATACGAGCGCTTGGTCGCCTCGACCGCCGTCTTTCTGACCGCTGTGGACAACGGCGACCCAGCAGGACCGACCGGCGCCGACAACGGCGACCCAGCAGGACCGAGCCCCACGCCCGGCGCCGGTGGCGCTGCGATCGCCTCGCCTCCGCCGAGCACCGTCGCGGCGAGAACTCCGCCGCCCGCGGCGGCGGACCCGACGCCGGCTGCTGCGCCCAGCGTGCCTCCCGCGAAACCGGATGCCTCGGGCCCGGGCAGCCCAGGGTGACGTTCCCATCCAACCTTGGCGGCGCCCGCAGCTGAACCTCCGCCGGTCCCGCCCGCCGCGGCAGCCCGGGCGAGCGCGTCGGCTCGAGGCAACAGAGTCAGCTGGGCGAGTGGTATTCCGGCGAGACGGCCGGCCTCGGCCCACAGGCTGCGGCAATAGTCATCGATACCGTCGTCGTGAACCAACACGACCGCTCCCGGTTCTGATCCGAGCACCGATCGAGCATCGCTGACGATCGACGCCAGCAGATGACCGACGAGCGACTCCGGGCCGTAGGGTGTGCCCCCGACCATCATGGGCTCAGCGTCTCCGAGACGATGGGCGAAATCCCCGGTGACTTGGCTGATGCCGGTTGGGTCGGCCTCGGCAACGCGTGACCCGGCGAGCAGTTCACCGCCGATCAGGGCAACGACCGAGCCGACGGTTCCGCTCGCGACCGTGGATTCGACACCCCGATCTCGTCCCAGTGCGACCCAATCCGTCGTGCGCTCGCCGACATCGATCCCAAGTCTGTACGTCATGCAGTACCGGCCCCTCAGTCGTGGCCAATCTAACCGTCGACGGGTTGCGAGTCCCTGCACCCGACCCGCCGACACCAGGGCGACAGCGTCGTGACTCGGGAGCCTCTCGGTCTGATGAACGCTCTGTCGAGACGAGTCCGGGCAGCGTCGATGCGCATCAGTGTCGTCGCTTCACCGTGGCGCGGAGCACCGAACCAGCTGCGTTCCATCCGCACATGCCGTGCACGCCCGGGCCGGGTGCCGTCGACTGCGAGCACAACCACACGCCGTCGGCGAAGCGGTACGGATCGAACGACAATCGTGGGCGAGCCACGGTCTGTCGTGGCGTCATCGCGCCACCCGCGATGTCGCCACCGACGTAGCTGAGGTTGTAGGTCGAGTAGTCGATCGACGTGGTGACACGACGCTCGATCACGAGGTCGCGCCAACCCGGAGCGAACCGGTCGAACTGCCGCTCGAGACCGGCCGTGGCCTGTGCATCGCTGCAACCGTTCGGCACGTGCCGGTACGCCCAGACGACGTGCTGGCCCACAGGGGCACGGGTCGGATCGGCGTTGGTGGGCTGGGCGACGATCATGAACGGCCGGTCGGGCACGCCGCCGCGTACCGTCGCCCGCTCGGCCGCCGCGATCTCTGACGCAGTGCCCCCGAGGTGCACCGTGCCGGCGTCGCGACACGCCGATGCCGCCCACGGCATCGGCCCCGACAGCACCAGGTCGAGCTTCCACGCGGCCACGCCATGACGCCAACGTCGAGCGCGTCCACCGGCGATCGCGGCCGCCTGCAATGGGGTCACATCCAGCAGGACCGCGTCGGCCCGGGGCATTTCGGACAACGACGAGACGGCACGTCCGGTCTCGATCTCGCCGCCGGCTTCCACGACCACCGCAGCGAGCGCGCCGACGATCGACTGGCTCCCACCGGCGGCCATCGGCATCCCTGCCGCCTGGCTTCCTGCCAGCAGTCCCAGCGCGACACCCGCGGTCGTGGGCGATCGCAGCGACGCCCCACCGTGCGCTGCCATCCCCGCGATCAGTGCCCGCGCCTCGCGGGTTCTGAACAGCCGTTCCAGCACCGTTGCGGGCAGCGCTGCCAGCGAGCCGAAGCGAGCCATCCTCAGCGGATGCCCGGCCACCGATCCGAGCACCGGCTGCAGCACGAGGTGCCGCCACGAGTCCCAGTCGGTCGCGAACGGATCGATGATCGCCCGCCAACGAGTCGCGTCGGCACCCATGCCGTCGGCTGTGGCGTGCGGTGCGTCGGATGTGGAGCGAAGCAGCGTCGCTGCGGTTGCGTCGTCGAACGGGTGCGCGAACGCCACCGGGGCGTGGCACCACGTGAGCCCGTGAGCGGCCAGATCGAGTGCCTCGAACGCCGGGGACGAGGCGCCGAACGGATGCACCGCAGCGCACACATCGACGCTCGCCGCGCCCAGGGGACGCGTCCGCGAGCCACCACCGATCGTCGGCGCGGCCTCGATGACCACCACACGCCAGCCTTCACGCGCGAGGCGCGCCGCTGCCGTCAGACCGTTCGGCCCCGCTCCGACCACTACCGCTGTTCTCTGGCCCGGCACGCCTCGACTGTAGGCCCATCCGTGAGCCACAACCCGCGCGACGCGTCGCTCGGCTCACGGATGAACGTCATGACACGCCGGCGAGGACGGGCAACAGCGCTTCGGCGACCTCGGCAGGGCGTTCCTCGTGTGAGAACAGGCCGGCGCCCTCGATGACCGCCAGCCGGGCATCGGGGAACGTGCCGACCATCTCCTCGGCCCACTTCAGCGGGAAGAACGGATCCTTCTCACCCCACACCAGCTGTACGGGCACATCGATCGTGCGGTGGATCGCGCCGAGGGAGTGCACGTGCTGTGGGTCGAAGCTGCGCAACAGGCGCACGGCGGCGGCACGACGCTCCCGGCTCTCGTGCAACGGCTTGAGGAAGAACTCGTCGAACTCGCCGTCGAGCAGCGACGAGTCGGCGAACGCATCGCCCAGCACCATCCCGATGCGACGGACGCGCGGTGCGCCTGCCACCCAACCGAGGCCCGCACCGAAGCCGGGCAGGTGGCGTGCAGCCAGGAACGACCTGAACCGCCAGCTCATCCCGTGCGCCTGCTCGGTGTTGATCAGCCCCATCGCCCGCACACGCGCATCGCCGGCCACCGCGTGCCGGGCGATCATCCCACCGCTGTCGTGGCCCACCACCGCAACCGCGTTCAGGTCGAGCAGATCGATCACCCGCCGCACGCTGAGGATGTGCTGGCTCACCGTGAGCGTGGTGTCGGCTCCGAACCTGCTGGAACCCGCACCGGGAAGGTCGATCACGTGGCACGTGACGTGATCGACCAGGTGCGGCAGGAGGGTGCGAAACGTCGCCCCGCTGACCGGCCAACCGTGAACGAACAGCACGTCGGGTCCGGTGCCCACGCGACGATAAGCGGCCTCCCCTGCGCCGACATCGAGGAACCGATCGGGTTCGCGGCGGAACAGGTCGGAAGCTGCTGCGGCGGTCAAGGTCGACATCGTCGTCTCCTGTGCGGTGATGGGTGATCGAGCGGGCTCGAGCATTTGTAGTTGGCACTACGAATGTTAGGCGAGCGTGAGGATCCGATCAAGGTCACCGCCGCGACTCGTCGACAGCCCGGACGACCGTCGTCGCCCGTCAGCGGCTCGCACGAGCCACCCTCAGGGGTTCTTCTTCGCTGACGCCTTCTTCTTCGAGGGCGTCTTGGCAGGCGTCTTGGCTGGCGTCTTGGCTGGCGTCTTCTTCGTCGCCGACACCGCGGCCGCATCGGGGACCACTGCGGTCATGGCTGCGGTGGCGCCAACGGACGGAACCGACGGAACCGACGGGGCGTTGGCGATCTTGCGCTTCACCGCGATCCGGTCCTTCACCGCCTGATTGGTGGGAGCGATCGGCTCCACACCGTCGCCACCCTTGCGCATCGGAGGCCGCGTGGGCGGAACTGCCCACTCGGCGCCGGTGGCTTCGAACAACCGAGCGATCTCGTCGATGTGCAGATCGACCATGTGCCACAGGTCGGGCACCAGATCCCGGTCGGAGATGAGCCCGAAGTCCATTCGATCGGCGTAGCTGTGCACGGTGATGTTGAGCCCGACCCCATCGGCGATGGTGGACACGGGGATGTAGGCGTCGAGCTTCGCTCCGGCGAAGTACAGGCTGTGCCTCGGCCCAGGCACGTTGGAGATGACGACGTTCACCGGCAGCGTGACGCGATCGGCCAACTTGAGTCGCGACACCAGCCGCAGCGCCGACGCTGCGACCAACGGCGACGCATAGTCGGCAGACTGACCGAGGGCGTGGGCAGGGATGAGGTCGAACTGGCTCTTCGCCGCGTTCATGGCTTCGCGACACAGCGCCACGCGTAGGAGCGGATCGGCGCAGTTCGTCGGGAGATCGGCGATCAGACCGGACACGCGGTTGGTCCACGGGTCTGCTTCGTCCCCGGTGCGGATCGACACCGGCACCATCGCTCGCAGCGGGGCCTCCGGCAGCGCGTCGTGCTCGATCAGGTACTCGCGTAGAGCACCTGCGCAGACGGCCATCACGACGTCGTTGAGGGTGCACCCCGTCGCCTCCTTCAGCCGCTTCAGGTTGTCGAGCGAGGCGGTGCGCATCGCGAACCGTCGGTGCGGCGACACGGCCTTGTTCCACGGGGTCGATGGCGCCGCCGTCAGTGGGAAGCTCACCCTCGACGCCGAGTCGCTCTGCTTCGTGGCCTTCTTCGCCGCGGCTCCCAACGTGTCACGGGTGCGCGTGGCGAGACCGCTCAGACTGGTGATCCCTGCCTGATCGGCGAAGTCGCGGATCATGCTCAACGACAGCCGAGCGCCTCGAACCGGATTCACCGCCAGGTTCGCCACGGCTCGTTGCAACATCATCGATCGGCTCGGGGGCTCCTCGCCGACCCACTCCTTCGACTCGAGCTCCCATGCGGCGTCGCGGGACTCGTCGGTGAGCATCTTCAGCATGATCACCCCGGAGGCACCGTCGATGGTCGCATGATGTGTCTTCTGCAGCAGCGCCCACCGTCCGTCGGCGAGGCCCTCGATCACGTACGCCTCCCACAGCGGCCGCGAGCGGTCCATCTTGCGGCCCACGATCCGTGCCACCTGTTCGGTCAGCTGATCCGCGGCGCCAGGCGGCGCAAGGCCGATGTGGCGAACGTGGTAGTCGAGATCGAAGTCGGCGTCCTCCACCCAGTACGGGCGATCCAACTGGAACGGGACTTCCACCACCTTGCGACGCAATGGCTCGAGGTGACCCACCATGACCGCCAGCCGGTCCCGAACCGCGGTGAACGGATCGAAGTCGGACGACGGTCGGTCGTAGATGCTGAGCCCGTTCACGTGCCCGTAGTTGTTGTCGGTCTCCATCGACAAGAAGCTGACGTCGACCCCGGTGAGTTGCTTCATCTGATTCCCTCGCTGGTTGGGTGAACGCATCATGGCCCACAGCAGCATCCCTGTGCGCCGCTGGCTGCGAGACGGCGCACCGATCACCGGGCGGCTGCCTCGCCGCGCAGGCACCGACCAGCGCTCGGCGTCTGTTCGAGGACGCTACGGTCCTGGGAATGGCGAGCACGATCGGACCGTTCAGCACAGCCCTCGAGATGATCGTCGCGCTCGATGCTCACGAGATCTCCGCCGTCGAGCTCGCAGAGCTGCACATGGCACGGATCGCCGAGCACGACGGTGCGCTCAACGCCATTCCGGTGCTGACGCCCGACCGTGCTCGCAGTGCGGCGATCGCAGCGGACGTGGCACGTGCTCGCGGTGCCCAGGGAGCGCTGTTGGGTCTCCCGATGACTCTGAAGGAGTCGACCCAAGCCGCTGGCTTGCCCCAGTCCGCGGGCATCATGGCCTTCAGGGATCACGTGCCCACGGCCGATGGGCCGATCGCGCGCAGCGTGTTCGCCGCGGGCGCCGGGCTGCTCGGCAAGACCAACATCCCCGTGGCGCTCGGAGACTGGCAGGCCGACAGCCCTGTGTACGGCCGGACCAACAATCCGTGGGATCTCGACCGCACCCCCGGAGGTTCGACAGGTGGCGGGAGCGCCGCGCTCGCGGCAGGACTCACGCCGTTGGAGATCGGCAGCGACATCGGCGGGTCGATCCGTGTCCCCGCCGCATACTGCGGTGTGTACGGTCACCGACCGACCGAGACCGCCATTCCACACTCTGGTTCGTTCCCGCTTGCCGACCTGCCGAGCGCCGGATCACTCATGGGCGTGCAGGGTCCCCTGGCGCGCAGCGCGTTCGACTTGGAGCTGCTGTTCGACGTGGTCGCCGGCCCCGAGATCGGCGAAGACGCTGGATGGCGGCTGGCCTTGCAGCCGGCGCGCCATGGGCAGCTCGCCGACTTCCGCGTCGCGATCATGCCGTCGCTCGATCTCGTGACGCCGTCCAATGCGATGCAAGCCCGGGTCGACGAGCTCGCGACATTCGTCGGTCGCGCCGGAGCCACGGTCGGCCTCGCCATGCCTGCGCTCGACATCGATCGGTATCTGCGCGACTACCTCGTGCTCCTCACCATGATCACATCGCAGGGACACGGGCGCGACAAGCGCGAGGCCATGGCCGCCGACCTTCGCCGAATTGGCGACCCGTTTGCCACCGCCACGGCCGACGGTCTCACCCTCGACGCGTTCGACCTGCAGCGCCTGCTCGTTCGGCGCGGCGCCGCTCAGGCGGTGTGGCGCACGTTCTTCTCGGAGTGGGACGTGTTGGTGTGTCCCACCGCACTCGATGCCGCGTTCGAGCATCAATCGGGTCCTCAACTCGACCGATCGATCGCTGTCGATGACCGATCGGTGCCGTACAACCTGAACATCGTCTATCCGATGTGGGCCATCTTCAGCGGCCTCCCGGCCACGGCCTTCCCTGCGGGTCTCGACGGTCGAGGCCTGCCGCTCGGCCTGCAGGCGATCGGCCCGTACCTCGAAGACCGCACCACCCTGCGCTTCGCACAACTTCTGGAGCGCGAATGGTACGGCTTCGTTCCTCCACCGGGCTACTGACCAAGCGGGCGACTGACCAAGCGGGCGACTGACCCAAGCGCGTTCAACCGGGCGCGATGATGCCGATCCCGAGCTGGGCGATCCCGGAGTTGAGCGCGGCGAGGTCGACGTCGACCAGTGTCCGCAACGCCTCGAGGTGGATGCGGGCCTGCCCGTCGAGCTTGTCGAACACCTGGTACGACTGCACCGTCGGTCGGGCATCCGCACTGCTGACCACCGGAGGAAGCCCGCTCAGCTTCTCGAACAGCATCTCGCGGTAGTTGAGCGAATCACCGTCGGAGGTGAATTCGGCCTGCACCAGTTCGGACTCGACGACGCCGAGCCGATCGATCAGCGAGCGAGCATCGTCGGCCAGACCACTCGTCGCATCGTCGCCACCCATGCGGCCGCTCCATTCACCGAGTTGGCGCTTCAGCGAACGGATCGTGTTCACCGCCGCTGCCATCTCCGACAGCGAGTCGCGGATGCGGACCAGCAGGGCGAACTGCTCAGCCAGGTCGTCGTCGCTGGTCGTGATCCGCGGATCCTTCAGCAAGGAGAACGCCTGGGTCATCGACCACTCCCCCACCGTCAACGTCGCCTGGTAGGTCCCAGGCAATGCGAGTGGCCCCGCCGGCCGTTGGTGGAACTCTGTGTCGACCATCTTCACGCCGGCCGGATACGTCATCGGCCACTGGAACCGGTTCATGCCTTCGTTGGCCGTGATGTACAGGCCGTGCCGATCCTTCTTCTCCGCTGGGATCGTGCTCGAAAAGGTCTCGATCTCGGTGCCGTCGGCGTTGCTGATCGTCAGGCTCGCGTCGCCCACCGCCGCCTCGTGCAGGTAGTACGTGATCGTCACCCCGCGTTCGAGATCGTCGCCGGCGTCGATCATGCGCAGACGCTTGTGACCCGTCTCGAGCTCGTCGAGGTAGAACGTCGCGTTCTGTCCACTGGTGACGTGGTAGTTCTTGCCGCCGGTCGTCCCCTGCCACGCCGCGCTGATGTGCGGCGGCGTGCGCACCGCGTCGCGCGGCTTCAGCAGGTGGCGATCGGGGCCGGCGAGCAGGTCGTGCAGCTGATGGAGCGGCGTGAGATCGTCGAGGATCCAGAACGAGCGACCGTGCGTGGCGACGACGAGGTCGGTGTCCTTGACGACCAGGTCGTACACCGGGCTGATCGGCAGGTTGCACTGCAGCGCCTGCCACGAACCGCCGCCGTCGAACGAGGCGTGGATGCCGAGTTCGGTGCCCACGTACAGCAGTCCGCGGCAGTTGGGGTCTTCGCGAACCACCCTGCAGAACTCGTGCGCGGGGATGCCGCGATCGATGCGGGTCCAGGTGTCGCCCAGATCGGTCGTCGCGTAGACGTATGGCGCGTCGTCGCCCATCTTGTGTCGCGCCGCCGTGAGGTACAGCGTGCCCGGCGTGTGCGGCGACTCGGCGATCATGGTCACCTGCGAGAACTTCGCAAGATCGGGCGGCGTGACGTTGATCCAGCTGCCACCGTCGTCGATCGACCGATGCACCATGCCGTCGTCGGAACCCGCGACGAGCACGCCTTGCTGATGTGCGGACACCATCAGCGAGAACACGGTGGCGTACATCTCTGCGCCGGCGGTGTCCATCGTGAGCGGTCCCGAGACGCCGAGCGTGTCGGGGTCGGCAAAGGTGAGATCGGGGCTGATCGCCTGCCAGCTGTGGCCCTCGTCGGTCGTGCGGAACACCTTGTTCCCGGCGGCGTAGAGCACGTCCGAGTCGTGCGGCGAGAACACGATCGGATACGTCCACTGGAAGCGCACCTCGGCGGTCGCGCCGTCGTGGTACGCCTCGGGCCACACGTTCACCAGTTGGATCTGCTTCGTCCGGTGGTCGTAGCGCTGCAGCGCATCGCCCCCGCCGGGTGAACTGCCGATCGCACCGACGTACACGATGTTCGGGTCGCCCGGTTTGGGCGCCACGTAGCCGCTCTCGGCAGTACCGGGCGACCAGCAGTCGCCCCAGTTGATCGCACCGAGCCCGGTGCGGCTTGGCACGGCGATGCTCGTGTTGTCCTGCTGCGATCCGTAGACCACGTACGGGAACTGGTCGTCGGTGGCCACGTGGTAGAACTGCGCCGTCGGCTGGTTGTAGATCGTCGACCACGAGCGCCCGGCGTTCAGCGACACCCAGGCGCCGCCGTCGTCGCACCCGATCATGCGGTCGGGGTTGGTCGGGTCGATCCAGAGCGCGTGGTTGTCGCCGTGCGGGGTGTGGAACTCCTCGAAGTTCTTGCCGCCGTCGATCGACCGCCACGCCTTCATGTTCATGACGAACACCTCGTCGGCATCGGTGGGATGGGCGATGACGTGTTCGTAGTACCAGGGGCGCCAGCCCAGGTCGGGGTTCGACGACACCTTCTCCCATGTCTCGCCGACGTCGTCCGAGCGATACAGGCCACGAGTCCGGCCCTCCGCTTCGACCATGGCGAACACTCGGCCCGATCGCGCCGGCGACACCGATACACCGATCTTGCCCAGGATGCCGGTCGGCATGCCCGGGCGATGGCTGATGTCCTCCCACGTGTCACCGCCGTCGCGCGAGCGCCACAGACCGCTGTCGGCTCCACCGCTGTCGATCGACCAGAAGGTACGCCGCGCCTGCCAGATGGTCGCGAACACGATGCGTGGGTTGTTCGGATCGAGCGACACGTCGACGGCTCCCGCTCGATCGCTCACGTGCAACACACGCTCCCAGGTCTCGCCACCATCGCGCGATCGGTAGAGACCCCGCTCCGAGCTGTCCTTCGAAGCGTGGCCGAGCGCGGCGACGAACACCACGTCTGGATCGGTGGGATGCACGCGGATCTCGCCGATGTGTCGCGATTCGGAGAGGCCGATGTGCCGCCACGTGGCCCCGGCATCGGTCGACTTGTACACGCCATCGCCGTGCGTGACATCGATGCGGATGGTCGACTCGCCGGTGCCGGCGTAGATGACGTTGCCGTCGGAGGGCGCCACGGCAAGCGCCCCGATCGACCCATTCGTCAAGAAGCCGTCGGTGATGTTCTGCCAGTACTGACCGGCGTCATCGCTCTTCCACACACCTCCCGCGACCGCGCCGAAGTAGAACACCGCGGGCTTCACCGGGTCGGCGGCCACCGCCACCACCCGCCCACCCCGGGTCGGGCCGATGCATCGGTAGCGGAGCTGGCTCAGGTACTTGGGGTCAACGGTCGGCACGACCCGAATCCTGCCACTGTTCGAAGTGATGGGTCTTCGACCGACGACGGAACGTCGTACGCTGAACCACTGGTCGTGGTTGCTGATCTTCCACGTTCGCCCGACGAAAGGCTCCGACGATGCGCACCACCATTCCGCGCCGGTTCTGGCTCGAAGTCACGATCGCCGTTGTCGGCATGCTGCTGTTCGCGCTCACGCTCGTCACCCGGGAATGGTTCGAGTTGCTCACCGGCATCGATCCCGACGGCGGCAGCGGCTCGCTCGAACTGCTGATCGCCGGCTCGTTGCTGGGCATCGCCGCGGTCTCGGCGTTTCTGGCGCGGCGCACCCATCAGCGCTGGGTCCTCACCGCCGCCTGACCGGACGTCGGGCGCGGAGTGGGAGGTCATAGTACCCATGTCCACTGTCGTCTGACGGGCAGATCTGCCATGGTGGATCGATGGTTCGACCAGCACTGGCGAGAACCGCCGAGAACCGCTTGGGGCACACCATGAAACGACTCGTCGCTCTGGCTGCGATCCCGATGTCCATCGTCGTGTTGTCGGCTCCGTCGCACGCAGCGACCGTCGACGTCGCTGCAGCGTCCGCCACCCCCTCGGTCGCTCTGGTCGACGAGCCCGTCACCTTCACCTCGACCAGCCCGTGCACGGTCGCCTGTGCGCTGACCTGGCGTCGCCCCGACCTCGGACTTGCCCGATTCGGCGGGATGATCGTCGGGAACGGCGACACGATCTCGCTGACGTTCCCCGAACCCGGCAGGTACCGGCTCGTGCTCGACCTCTCCGAGACGTGTTCTGGCACGACGACGCTGGTGTGCCACTCGTACGCCGATGCCATCGTCGACATCGTCGCCCCGACTCCCACCCCAACTCCGAACCCCGCCCGCTCGTACACGTCGCTCGTGCCGGCCCGATTGATGGACACCCGCGCCGGAGCGCTGACGGCGGACGGATCGTTCGCGGGCGCCGGAGTGAGACGCGCGGGATCGATCACGGAGTTGACCGTCGGAGGTCGCGGGGGTGTCTCGGCCGCTCCGACGACCGTGGTGTTGAACGTCACCGTCACCGAACCGGCGACATCGGGATTCGTCACTGCCTTCCCCTGTGGCATGCCACCGCCGAACGCGTCGAACCTGAACCATGCAGCGCACCAGACGATCGCCGGGTCGGTGCTCGCCAAGGTCGGAGTGGGCTCGACGGTCTGTCTGTACTCGTCGGCCGCGGCACATCTGGTGGTCGACGTGAACGGCTTCATGTCCGACGGGACCGACTACGTGTCCGTCAGCCCGGGACGTCTGTTCGACACCCGAGCGGCGACGTCGACGGCCGACGGGCAGTCCGCCGCCATCGGCGGGCGCGAGGCGGGCACCGTCACCAGGATCGCCGTCGCCGGGAGGCTCGGCGTCCCCGTCAGCACCGATGCCGTCGCGATCAACGTCACGGTCACCGAGCCAACGTCCGCTGGATTCGTGACCGTCTACCCGTGCGACGCTCCACGCCCATCGGCCTCGAGCGTGAACTTCGCCGCCGGCCAGACGATCACGAACACCGTGCTGACCAGAGTGGATCCCTCCGGCGACGTGTGCTTCTACACATCGACTCGCACGCACATGCTGTCCGACCTGTGGGGGTTCTTCCCGGCATCGAGCAGCTACGTGGGCGTGCAGCCGGCCCGGTTGCTCGACACGCGATCCGGCGAACCGACGATCGACGGTGACTTCGCCGGAGGCGGGCGCCGATCAGCAGGCTCGATCACGGAACTGGTCGTCGCCGGCAGGGCTGGTGTTCCAGCGACCGCGGCGGCCGTCGCCCTGAACCTGACGGTGACCGATGCTCCGATCGGGGGCTTCATCTCGGTTTTTCCCTGTGGTGGCGCCCGGCCCGCTGCCTCGACGTTGAACTACGCCGCCGGCACGACGATCTCCAATGCGACGATCTCGCCCGTGGGCACGGGTGGCCGGGTGTGCGTGTTCACCTCGTCCGAGACCAACCTGATCGTCGACGTGTCCGGCTCGTTCCCCTGACATCGCAACGCCCGAAGGCCGGCGTGACCTCCGCCCGCTGATCACGCACACAGCGCCTCGCTCCCGTACCCTCGCCGCCGATGCCCGAAGGCCACACGATCCACCGCATTGCGCTCGACCACTCGAAGCTGCTGAAGGGCAAGCACATCGAGGTGTCGTCGCCGCAGGGTCGCTTCGCTGATGCTCTGCTCGTCGACGGTCAGCGCCTCGACGCCGTGAGTGCTCACGGAAAGCATCTCTGGTACGAATGGTCGAACGGCATGCTCGGGCATGTTCATCTCGGGCTGTTCGGCAAGTTCCGCGTGTCGCGTCATGAACCCGGCGCATCGCCCGATCCGATCGGCATGGTTCGGATGAGGCTGTCGGCGGAGGACGTGACGATCGACCTTGCAGGACCGACCGACTGCAGCATCGGCGACGAGAGCGACCGCGACGCGATCCTTCGTCGCCTCGGTCCCGATCCCTTGCGCCGACACGCCAAGCCACAGGTCGCGTTCGATCGGATCATGAAGAGCAAGCAGCCCATCGGCGCCCTCCTGCTCGATCAGTCGGTCATCTGCGGTGTCGGCAACGTGTACCGCGCAGAAGCGCTGTTCGTGAACGGCATCCATCCATCACGCGCCGGGCGCGACCTCGATCGGGCCGAGCTGCAGGCGTTGTGGGCGACGACCGTGGCGATGCTCACCCAAGGCGTGAAGGACAACCGGATCGTCACCGTCGACCGAAACGAACTCGACCTCCCGAAGGGCCGCCGCATCCGACGCGGCGAAGCCACGTACGCGTACAAGCGCGACCGATGCCTTCGGTGCTCGACGCCGATCTCGTCCGTCGAGCTGGCGGGCCGGCCGTGCTACTTCTGCCCGACGTGCCAGCCGCTCTGACGGCCTCGCCGTTCTCGCGAATCAGCTGCGCCAGACCCAGCGCGTCGTCGTCCTCGTACTCGGCAAACCCAGTCATCCCACACCCCTTGCCTCGTTCCAGCTCGCTCGGACCTGGCGGATCAGTTGGGCTTCGCGGGCGAATCCTCGCTCGTCGGCGACGGCGAGAGCGTGATCTGCCATGGCTGCAGCCTCGTCGAAGCGCCCGGCCGCCGCCAGGGCCGAGGCCAAGCTGCGCCGGCCCGACACCGCCTCGAAGACAGCACCGATCCGGTCGGCGTGGTCGACCGCCTCGCTCAGCAGTTCGATCGCGGCGGGCACGTCGTCGAGCACGAGCGCCAACACGCCGAGCGTGCGCGACACCAGGCCGAAGCACGACGAGCCACCGCCAGTCACGCTCATCAGGCCTCGGTACGGGAGCACCTGGTCGAAGATCTGTCGGCAGTGGTCGAGCCGTCCCAGCTCGGCTGCGACCTCGGCCCGGGCCTGGGTCGCCGGCAGCCAGAAGTAGTTCATCGAGAGGTCCTCCGGCCGGTCCAGCACCTCCTCTGCACCCGCGGGATCACCCGCCCACAGCAGGGCAACTGCGAGACCGGCCGACCACATCCTCGTCTGAGGCCCTGCCGTCATCGACTGAAGTGCGGCGACCAGGTGCCCGAGCACTCCGGCCTGATACGCCACGACCGCCGTCTGCACCATCCACGTACCTTCTGCGTCACCGTGGGTCGGGCCGACCGCCGGAGTCGACGACTGCACCGGCCCGAAGCGGCGGAACAACTCGTCGATGCGTTCTTGGACACCCAACCCGCAACAGGCGATGTCGATGGTCACGATGAGCCGTTCCGTGTGGAACGTGTTGGACTCGTTCTTCGTTGCATCGACCATCGAGCTGAGTTCGTGCAGGCGAGTCAGGCTCGCTTTCAACTCACCGAGCTCGACGAGGCAGTAGGCCGAGAAGAACCCACCGAGGAAATCGGTGCGGAGATCACCGGTAGCCCTGCCGAGGCGGCCGAGGTCGCGAGCGATCTGCTGACGTCGCACGAGCGTCGAGGGATCCCACAAGCACACGAACTCGGCATGCAACACGTCGGCGGTGAGCAGCGGGTCGTCGTGTTGAACCGCGAGATCGTTGGCTTCGTTGATCAGCTTGACGCGCCGGTCGCGCGTCGGGTCGAACGTGAGGTGCGACGCCAGCGTCGCCAGGATGCGCACGCGCATCGGGTCGGTGTCGGACAGCATGCTGAGGCTGTCCTCGCAGAGCTCGATCAGCTCGACATCGGGCTCGGCTGCGGCGTAGAAGAGCGACGTACCGAACCAGGTGCTCATCGAGGCTGCCTCGGCCATCAGGTTGGTGTCGCGAGCACTGCGAGCCAGACGCCCGGCGCGAACGACCGCATCCCTGAATCCTGAGTCGCCCAACGCCCGGAAGGCTGCTGCCAGACCGAGCCATGCCTCGGCCCGCTCGGCGACCTCCGTGTGGGGGCTGCGAGCGTGGATGTCGATGACTTGTTGGTACCGCAGCCGGGCCGACTCGAACGCCAGAGCGACCATGTCGCGTCGCGCTGCGGTCACCAGGTGATGCGTCGACTTCGACGCTTCGCCTGCGAGCTGCCAGTGACGCGCGAGCTCGTCGAACTGCTCGGCGCCTCGGGCCTCCAACGCCTCGGCGATGCGACGATGCGCCCTCGCTGTGCGGCTGGCGCTCAGCTCGTCGAGCATCGAGGTGCGCACGATCGCGTGGACGAAGGAGAACCGGTCGACCCCGATCTCGACCACGATGCCGGCGCGAGCGACGTCTTCGAGCACGTCGAGCACGTCGTCGGCTCGCCTGTCGACGACCGATGCGAGCAGCTCGACGTCGAAGGTGGGCCCGACGACGGCAGCGAGCGTGAGGATCTCGTACGCGCCCGGTCCAAGGCGCGACAGACGTTGCGACACGACGTCGTGCACCGACGTCGGGGTCGACATCTGATGGTCGGTGCCATCGAGCGCTCGTTCGAGCTGGCCCGTCGTCGACAGGTGGTGCACCAACTCCGACGCGAAGAACGGATTCCCGGCGCTCTCGCGGTGCACCGTCTGGGCCACAGCGGCAACCCGCATGATCGGCGCCGCCGGCACGAGCGACGTCACCAACTGAGCGACGTGCGCCTCGCTGAGGATCTCGAGATCGATGATCGTCGATCGCTCCGTCGACCTGGTGTCGGTGAGCAGTTCGCGCAACGGATGCGACGAACCGAGATCGGCCGGACGGTAGGTGCCCATGACGAGCAGCCGCTGGGCCCCCTGCTCGCGCATGAGGTGCCGGAGCAGCAGCACCGTGGGCGCTGTCGCCCAGTGGAGGTCCTCGACCACGATCAGCACCGGGTGAACCTTCGACAGGCGTTCGACGAGCGCCGTCACCGCGTCGAACAGCTCGAGGCGGGTGAGCTCGGGCTGTGCGTCGCTGCGACTCGAGGTGCTGCCTGGGAACAACCTCCCCAGCGAACCAGCTCCGGTGGACATCGCATGGCCGAGCGACGAGTCGAGCGCGGCGACGGCCCGGAACGCCATGGCCAGCGGTTGGTACGGCACATCGACATCGCTGCTGCACTCGCCGGCCAGCACGATCGCACCGCTCTGATGAGCGATGTCGGCACAGTGCGAGACGAACCGAGTCTTGCCGATCCCGGGCTGACCGCTCGCGAGCATGAGCCCGCCACCGCCGGTGCGGGCGTCGCCCCACCTGGACCGGAACGACTCGACTTCGCGTTCGCGGCCGACGAGCGGGAATCGTTGATCGGCGACCAGCAGGCGCGGCATCGGCGGAGCCGTGTCGTTCACGAGGTCGACCACCCGGTAGACGACCACCGCGCCGTCGAGGCCCTTGAGGGTGCGCTCCCCCACCTCTTCGAACGAGACGCTCGATCGGCGTTGCCCGAGCATTCGCACCATCTCGGTCGCGAGGATCTCGCCGGGCCGCGCCAAGGCCTCGAGCCGAGCCGCCTCGACGACGGCGAGCCCGGCTCGGTCACCGGCGTCATCGATGGTCACCTCGCCGACGGACAGGCCGATGCGCACCTGGAACGCTGCGATCGCAGCGTCGCTGGTTCCGTAGTCGCGCACCGCCCGCTGGATCGCAACGGCCGCTCCGACCGCGTCCGACGCCGTCGAGAAGGCGGCCTTGACCCCGTCGCCCGTCCAACGGGTCACTGCGCCGTGGTTGGCCTCGATCGCTGTGCTCAGCAGGGCGTCGTGGTGCGAGCGCAGGAGATCAGCGCGATCGTCACCGAGCCTCGTCCGCAACGCGGTCGATTCGACCATGTCGGTGAAGAGGATCGCCCCGGTGCTCACCCTGGGTTCCACGAGGGCCGACACTAGCGAACGACCACGGATCGACAACCCTCCCAGGATTCCAGCTCGGCCGTTGCCCGCGGGAGATCCGAGGCCGCCCCACCACCTTCCGCCTGCTCCCGTCGCCGTCGTTCTGCGCTTTCAGCCGGAGCGTGGACGTAGCGCCCATCGGCAGATCGATTCGGGTCAGTCGAGCCCCAGGACGACGACGAGGGCATCGTCGACCGACCACATCTCCTCCGCCGTGAGCCTGCCGACGCGCCGTCCGAGCCGCTGCACATCCACCGCGCCCAACTGCTCAACCAACACCCGCGTCAACCCTCCAGCAACCTCGACCTCCGGCCGAAACGACGCAGGCTTCGCGCTCCGAGACGTCGGCGCGACGACCACGACCGAGCGCGGCAGCATCACATCGGACTGGACCACGACGCCGTACCGCTCACCCTGCTGCTCGTGACCGACACCCTTGGGAACCTTGAACCGATAGACGTCACCCCGCTGCACGCACCGACTCCATCAGCGACGCCAGGGCCAACATCTCGTTTCGATCGTCGTCGTCGGCCTCGAGCGCCGCGACCTCGGCTGCGAGCTGGCTGCGTCGACGCATCCGGTCCGCCGAAGCGAGCAACGACGACCGGATCGCTTCGGACCGGCTCAGACCAGTCGACACGAGGAGCCGCAACGCTCGCTCCGCCTCGTCGTCCAACCGCACCGAGATCGCCTTCGCCATTCCGTCAGTATGACGGAACGTGATACGTCTCGCAACCAAGGCGAGGGAGCGCCGAGGCCCTGATGGAGGGTGTGATGCAGGCGATGTTCTGTGGCCCACATGGACCTTTGGCACGGGTACGTGGGACCTTGGCCGGTGGCGGCATCCGGCGCATTCGGGCATCATGGGCGTCATGGAGAATCTGGAAATGCTGCGCCATGATCGACTGAGGACCTGGGTGGAGGAGATGGTCGAGCTGTGTGAGCCCGCCGCTGTCCATGTCTGCGACGGCTCGAATGCGGAGTACGACCGCCTGACGCAGCAGTTGGTCGACGCGGGTACGTTCATCAGGTTGAACGACGAGTTGCGTCCGGCGAGCTTCTTGGCACGCTCGGACCCCAGTGACGTCGCCCGGGTGGAGGACCGCACCTACATCTGCAGCCGCACCGCTCAAGATGCCGGGCCGACGAACAACTGGATGGACCCGGCCGAGATGAAGGGTGTTCTCGGCGGCCTGTTCAGGGGCTCGATGAGGGGTCGAACGATGTACGTGATCCCGTTCAGCATGGGTCCCCTCGGTTCACCGATCGCTCAGATCGGCGTCGAGATCAGCGACTCCGCCTATGTCGCAGTGAACATGAAGATCATGACCCGGATGGGTTCGGCAGTGCTCGACGTGCTGGGCAGCGACGGCGCGTTCGTGCCGTGCATGCACACGGTGGGCGCCCCGCTCGAGCCCGGCCAGGTCGACGTCACGTGGCCGTGCAACCCGACGGTCAAGTACATCGTTCGACCCCTCATCGAGCCCCTGAACAGGCCGCCGAGAACACCCTTCATCTCGGCCGGGTCCATCCAG
>JANNQK010000055.1:0-34468 GCA_031400715.1 Actinomycetes bacterium
GCGATCATCGACCTGCGCACCGCCAAGGTGACGGCCAGCTTCAGTGCGGGCACCGTCGACCTCGTGAACGTCGACGCCGTCGAGGAGCGCCTCGGCCCCCAGCGCAGGGGCCGCATCATCCTCGACGACTCCGTGCTCGCCCGTCGCCGTGAGCCCGACACCGTCGCCTGGATCGACAACAAGACCTTCGTCACCGCCAACGAGGGCGACTACACCGACGAGGCAGGCAAGGAAGGTGGCAGCCGCGGCTTCACGGTGTTCGACACCAGCGGAGCCGTCGTCTTCGAGGCCGGTGCGTCGTTCGAGTACGAGTCCATCCGCGCCGGTCACTTCAACGAGACCCGCGCCGCGAACAAGGGCATCGAGCCCGAGGCGCTGACCGTCGAGAAGTTCGATGACCAGAACCTGCTGTTCGTCGGTGGCGAGCGCAGCAACGTGGTCGGCGTCTATGACGTCAGCAAGGGCGCGCCGAAGTTCCTCCAGCTGTTGCCCACGGGTATCGGCCCCGAGGGAATGAAGGCGATCCCCAAGCGCGATCTCCTCGTCGTCGCAGCCGAGACCGCCGCCGGCATCTTCCCGTCGATGATCACCATCTACGAGCGCGCCGTCGACGCCGCACCGTCGATGACGCTCGTCAGCGCCAACGACGCGAACGGCCTCCCGCTGCCGTGGAACGCGATGAGCGGCCTCACGGCCGACCTCACCGATGCGAACACGCTCTACGGCGTGAGCGACTCGGTCCTCGCCGAGGCCGGCATCCACACCATCGACGTGTCGTCGGTGCCGGCGGTGATCACCCGCCGCGTGCTCGTCACCGACACCGCCGGTGCGGTGCGCAACGACCTCGACCTCGAGGGCATCGCCGCGGCACCCGAGGGCGGCTTCTGGCTCGCCTCCGAGGGTCGCATCGTCGTCCCGCCCGCCTTGCCGACAACGGGGCGGCCGAACGTGATCGTGAAGGTCGACGCGAACGGCGTCGTCCAGAGCGAGGTACCGCTGCCCGCCGCGCTCGTGGCCGGCGCCACGAGCAATGGACTCGAAGGCGTCGCCGTCACCGGCGTCGGCACCACGCAGTACGTGTACGTCGCGATCCAGCGCCCGTGGGCGAGCGATCCCGCCAACACCGTGAAGATCGGTCGGTACGAGGTCGCCACCGGTGCGTGGACGTTCGTGCAGTACGCACTCGACCTGATGACGCTCCCGGCCGGTGCGGTGATCGGTCTGTCGGAGATCACCCCGCTGCCGAACGGCACGTTCGCGATCATCGAGCGTGACGGTGTGGCCGGCACGCAGGCCGTGCAGAAGAAGATCTTCGGCGTCGATCTGGCGACCGCCGACTTCCAGCCGTTCGGCTCGCCGCTCACCACGGTGCCCAAGGTGCTGCTCGCCGACGTGCTCGACGAGCTGCGGGCCAACACCATCTACACCCCCGACAAGCTCGAGGGTCTCGCCGTCGCCGCCGATGGTGAGGTGTACATGGTCACCGACAACGACGGCCTCGACAGCGCGATCGGCCAGACGCTGTTCCTCGGTCTCGGACCGGTCGGCTCAGCCCTCGCCGGCTGATCGTTCCGTACGACCAGGAAGACGAGGGGGTGCCGGGGACGTGACCCGGCGCCCCCTCGTCGCGTCCGGCCGCAGTGTCGTCCGACGGATCAGGGCTCCCGGTACTGGGCGCGAGGGCGGAAGCGCAGCACCGGCTCGTCGTACTCCTCGAACGCATGCGCCAGCCAACCGGCCGTGCGGGCGATGGTGAACACGGCCTCGCCGGCGTCGGACGCCATCCCGGCCACGTGCCCGAGCGCCGCCAGCGCGAGATCGACGGTGGGCAGCTCACCACGCCGACGAGCGGCCGCCACGAGCGCGTCCACCTGGACCAACCGGCGGTTGCCCGGCCATGCCTCGTGCAGCAGTTCGAGCAGCACTCGCGCCCTCGGATCGCCACGCTCGTACAGCGGGTGACCGAACCCCGGGTACAGCCCGTTGCGCTCGAACGCCTCCGCCAGCGCCACGTCGCTGCTGCTCGCCTCGGCGCGATCGAGCATCCGGCGCACCAGTCGGCTCGCCGCGCCGTGGTACGGACCGCTGATGGTGGCGAGCCCCGCCGTCACCGCCGCGTAGGGGTCGGCGCGGGTGCTCGCGGCCACCCTCACCGCCAGGGTGCTCGCCGCGAGCTCGTGGTCGGCCAGCAGCACCAGCGCTGCGTTCACCACCGTGACGCCACCGGCCGGCGGGCGACCCGGCGCAAGACGCGCCCACAGCCGACCGGCCACCGAGGCGCGCAGCGGCGCACGGTCGGGGAGGTGCAGTCGCGGCGTCCGCCCGTCGCTCGCGATCGGCAGCGCCCCCACCATCGCGCTCACGATCCGCCGACCCGCCGCGGAAGCGTCGCCGACCCGACGGTCGGGGTCGGTCATCGCAGCGGCCTGTACGGCCCACATCAGCCGGTCGAACATGCGGCCCTGCGCCACCGGCTCCGGCACGTCGCCGACCGGTGCCTCCGCCCACGGTACGTCCAGCCGTGCGAGCTCGCCCGTCCACAGCAGCCAGGCAACTTCCTCGAACGGGCGTGTGCGGGCAAGGCGGCCACTCTCGTGGCCGCGATAGCGCACCCGTTCGCGCTCGATCGTCGTGAGCGACGTCTCGATCACGATGTCGAGCGCTGCCGTGCGGCTCGACCGCCGAGGACGGCCACGGCGGGCGAGCGCCTCGATGTCGCTCGGGTCGAACAGGCTCGACCGACCGTCGGCCGCGCGGTGGCTTTGCAACACGCCTCGGCTCACGTACGCGTACAACGTCGGAGCCTTCACGCCCAGCCGTCGCGCCGCCTGCGCCACCGTCACCTGCTCCATCACCTTCTCCCTCCCTCTCGCCCTCTCTTCACCACTCCGGCCCCGCCGCGTTTGTTCACGGACGCACCCACAGGGTTGATTCGTGAACACACGCGCAACGTCTTCCGCTGCGTTTGTTCACGGACGCACCCACAGGGTTGATTCGTGAACACACGCGGCGATCGGGAGTTGATCATAATCAACGTTGATCATCTCGGTCGTCGACCGCACGATGGACGAATGACGACGATCGAACAGATCATGAGCACTCCTGTGGTGACCGCGACCGCGGGCGAGACGTTGGCGGCGGTGATCCAACGCATGCACGACGGTCGTGTCGGGTCGGTCGTCGTGGTCGATGGTTCACCCGATGTCGATTCCGGCTGCACACGCACCATCGGCGTCGTGACCGAACGTGACGTGCTTCGCCGTGCCGCAGCGCTCCACGTCGAGCTCGGCTCTGTCGAACAGACGATGACGTCTCCCGCAGACGTGATCGACGTGAGCCTTCACGCGACGGCGGCGCTGCGAATCATGCGCGAGCGCGGCTATCGACACATGCCGGTGGTTCGCGCCGGTGAGCTGGCCGGTGTGGTGTCGTTGCGCGACCTCATGCGCGTCACCGATCTGGGACCGGCCGACGTACCGCGCGGCTTGAAGGGCGTCGTGGTCGCCGACACCGAGGTCGGTGACGTGCGCGGCAACGAGGGCTTCTACCACTACCGCCAGTACTCGGCCGTCGAGCTGGCCACGACACGTCCGCTCGCCGATGTGATGCGCCTCATGATCGATGGTGCGCTGCCCGTGACCGAGGCCGAGCGTCGCGCGTTCGGCGACGAGGTGCGGCCGTTGCGCCGGCTGCCCGATGCACTCCGATCGGTCCTGCCGGCCATCGCCACAGCGGGCGCGCCACTCGACGGGTTGCGCACCGCGCTGTCGCTCGCCGCGGCAACGCGCGGATGCCGGCCGGTGATCGACATCGACGCCGGCGAGCGCAGGGCCGATTGCCTGTTCGTGAGCGCACTCACCCCGACCATCCTGTGCGCGCTCCATCGTCTCGCCCATGGCCTCGACGTCGTCGAGCCCCGCGACGACCTCGACGACGAGGCGAACTACCTGTGGATGCTCACCGGCCGCGAGCCCACGCCGCAGCACGCCCAGGCGGTGGGCACCTATCTCGTCTCCACCGTCGACCACGGCTTCAACGCATCCACCTTCACGGCGCGCGTGGTCACCTCCACCGGCGCCGACGTCGGTGCCGCGGTCGTCGCCGGCGTCGGCGCGCTCAGCGGGCCGTTGCACGGCGGTGCTCCCAGCCGGGCGTTGGCCCTTCTGGACGAGATCGGCGACCCTGGTCGCATCGACATGGTCGTGCGGCCCTTGATCGAGCGCGGCGACAAGATCATGGGCTTCGGTCATGCCGTCTACAAGACCGACGACCCTCGCTCGCTGATGTTGCGCGACGTGGCCCGCGGACTCGGGGGACCGCTGGTCGCCTTCGCCGAGGCGACCGAGGCACGCGTGATCGAGTTGCTCGACGAACTGAAGCCCGGGCGCGGCCTGCGCACGAACGTCGAGTTCTACGCCGGGGTGGTGATGGAGCTGTGTGGCGTTCCACGCGAGATGTTCACGCCCACCTTCGCCTCCAGCCGGGTGATCGGCTGGTGCGCCAACATCCTCGAACAGGCCGCCGACAACAAGATCATCCGACCCAGCGCCCGCTACATGGGCCCCACGCCACCCCAACCCGTGCTGTCACTGGCCTGACCCGCACCACACGCCACCCGCACCACGTGCGGGTCGGGTCACGGCAACGGCTGCGCGACGCGTGGGAGTGGCAACTCGGCGACGCTCCGCGGTTTCAGCAGTGGTCTGCGCTGGTACTTTGCAGGTATGCGATCGACCTGGCCATACCTCGCGGCGGTCGTCGCGGTGGGTGTGGGGGTGGGCACGTGGATCGCCGGAATCCCGCAATCGAGCACCGGCATCACGATCGCCGACGGGGTGTCCCCCGGTGGTCCGGGCGGTGCCGGCGGAGAGAACACGGTCGCGCTGCTTCCCACGTCGTCGTTCCCGCCGATCACCGTCACGCCCACCACCGTCACGCCCGCGACCGAGCCCACCCGCAACCCCGTTCCACCGAGCACGACGCCGGCCACCACCCCTCCGGTCACCACCCCTCCGGCGACCACCACGGCGCCCACGACTCCTCCGGCCACGACCACGCCGGCCACCACTGCGCCGGCGACCACTCCCACCACCGCCCCGACCACGACGGCGGCGGCAGCGAATGTGCTGCTCGACCGGGCGCTGGTGCGGCTCGTGATCGCCAACGGCGACGGGCGTTACAACCTCGTCGGCCGCAACGTCGATCGACTCACACCGCTCGGCTACACCACGATCGACCAGACCGACGCTCCCCGCGACGTGGCGCGCACCGTGCTGTACATCCGCCCGGGGTTCGACGACGAAGCCGTCCGCCTCGCCGCCGATCTGCTGGTGCCGGGCGCCCTCATCGAGCCGCTGCCCGGTCTGCCGGTCACGATCAACGACGAGCTCGGCGACATCATCGTCGTGCTCGGCCCCGACGCGGTGCGGTGATGGCGGTCGTCGCGACCCCTCGTGCGCTCCGGCGCCTCGGCACGGTGGTGCGGCCGCGCGCCACCCCACTGCAGGCGCTGTGGTCGCGGCTCGCCAGGCGTCGGTGGTTCGTGATCGCCGGGGTGGCCGCCACGTTGCTCCCGGCCCTGCTGCTCACGTTGCTGCACGACGACATCTACCGCGCCGAGTCGACGATGCTCCTCACCCGCAGCTCGATCGACGAGCTCGTCGAACTCGACAGCGCCCAGAACGACACCGCGGCGCGGCGCATCAACAACGAGATCGGCATCGTCGAAGGTGTGATCGTGCGCAGCCAGGTGCTCACGTCGCTCGGCCTCGAGAGCGCTCCCCGGGCCCACGCCTTCGGCGACGCGAGCAGCGACCTGATCACGGTCCGCGTCGACTCGAGCACCCCCGAACTGGCCGCCGCGCTCGCCAACGCCTACGTGGATGCCTACATCGACGTCAAGTCGGCCCAGAACAGTCAACTCGCCAACACGGCCGTCGGTCGCCTGCAGGAGTGGATCGCCGAGCTCCAGGTGCAGATCGACGCCGTCGACGACAAGATCGCCACATCGGCGAACACCACCGCGTTGATCGTCGAGCGCACGAAACTCGGCGACGAGCAGACCCAACTGATCGACAACCTGCAACAGCTCCGTGTCGACATTGCGCTGGGTCTGGCCCCGGCCGAAGTCGTCGATGTCGCGGTCGCCCCCGACGGCTCATTCGCCCCCGACCTGTGGCGAACCTTGCTCGCGGCGCTGGCCGCCGGTCTGGCGATCGGGTTGATCGCCGCCTTCGTGATCGACGAGTTCGACGACACGTTGCGAACCGTCGCCGACATCCATCGCCTCACCTCCGCCGGTCCGGTGCTCGCCGCCGTGCCGCTCGATCCCTCGGCCACCGCGCCACCGCTCGCCCTCACCCGGTCGAGCGATCCGGCGGCGACGGCCTACCGGGTGCTCCGCAACCAGCTGGTCGCAATGGACCGCTCGCGCCGGGTGTTCCAGGTCACGAGCGTGCGTGCGGGCAACGGCGCGACCACGACGGCGGCCAATCTCGGGGTGGCGTTCGCAGAACACGGTGAGTCCGTCGTCGTGGTCGACGCCGACCTCCGTCACCCGCAGATCCATCGTGTGTTCGGCGTCTCGGGCAGCCTCGGCCTGGTCGACAACCTGGCCGACGAGTCGATCGACATGACGTCGCTCCCCCTCGACGAGCGCCTCACCGTGATCGCCTCCGGGCCGGTGCCGCCCGATCCGGCCGCCCTGCTGGCGGCGCCGACGTTCGAGGAGTTCGTCGCCCAGCTGCGAGCACGGTTCATGTACGTGGTGATCGATTCATCCCCGCTCGACGTCGCGGGCGATGCTGCATTGGTGGCCCGGACGGTCGATGCCGTCGTCGTTGTCACCGGAATGGGTGACACGTCTGCTCGGGATGTCGATCGCTCGATCACCGAGCTCGCCGACTCGGGTGCTCCGATCGCCGGGATCGTCGCCAATCGCGTCCAGCGCCGCCGGGCGAACAACGGCCTCGTCGCCTGATCTTTCGAACTCCCTCGTCATCCCGGGACCCGGGCCAGGGGCCGAGCGAGATCGACGTGGAGCGCCGAGATTCGATCTCGCCCTCTTGGCGCCCAGCGTGGTATGGTTGCCGACATCTTGAATCGGAGGCGGAATCTGATGCGGAAAATCGCAATCATCCTCGCCGCGGTGATGGCAGTGATGACGACTCTTGGCGGGGTCGCATCAGCCAACAACGGCGGCGGCGGCGTATACCCACCCAATCCAGTCGTCATCGTCGTGCAGAATCCGACGGTGCCGTATGGCCAGGGCTTCTGGGCCAAGGGCAAGGGTCTGTGCGTCGGGGGCAAGGCCTACTTCGCGATCCAGTCCATCGACGATCCCACCAAGGTCTTCTTCACCAAGGAGATCCCCGTCAATCCTGACGGCACGGTCACCTACACCTTCACCCCGGCCGACCTCGCCGGCTTCGTCGGCCCGATCACGGTCTTCGTCAAGCAGCGCGACAAGTGCAACCTCACCGCTTCAACCATCGTCACGATCGTGAAAGACACTGCTCCACCGGTGAAGTCGCCGTCGGTCTCGGTGACACCGGGCACGGTCGAACTCGGCGATGACTTCACGGCAACGGCCAAGAACCTGTGCCAAGGCACCGTGATCTTCGCGGTCCAGTCCACGACCGACTGGACCAAGCGGTTCTTCTCGCCGCCGGTCACCGTCAACGCCGATGGCACCGCCAGCTACACCTTCGACGACAAGGTCCTCCCCGGCGGGGCGGGCACCTACACGGTGTACGCCAAGCAGCCGCAGTGCAACATCGTGACCACCACGATCGTCACCGTCGTGAAGGACGAAGAAGACGAAGTCGACGAAGAAGACGAAGTCGACGAAGTCGACGAAGAGTCGAACGCGAAGTCCGAGAATGCTGGCAGCACGCCCCCGGCCGCAGCAGCCGCCGCTGCGCCTGCGGTCGCTTCGCAGGCCATCGTGCCCGCCGCCGCCACAACCTCGGGAGTCACACCTCAGGTGCTGTCCACCGGGCTCACGGCTCCGGCCGCAGCTGCAGCAACCACGCCGGCGAAGGTCGCCAGCGCAGCAGTGGTCGGCAGCGTTCCGGCAGGCACCCTTCCGGTCACCGGCTCCGAGTCGAGCCAGACGCTGCAGATCGCACTCGCTGCCTTCGTCGCTGGCCTCGGCATGATCGCTGTCGCCTCGATGCGTCGCCGTACAGCCAACGTCCGCTCACGCTGACGCCAGCGTTTCTTCGCACGAAGGCCCGCACCTCACGGTGCGGGCCTTCGTCGTTTTCTGCCTCCGTTGCCCGTCTTCGTCGATGTCGGTCCGCGTCGATGTCGGTCTGCGTCGATGTCGGTCTGCGTCGATGTCCGCCGGACCGGAAGGTCGGTGGCGGGATCGTTCGCACCGCCACGCACCGGATGCGCCCGACGCTGCGCTGTTCTTCGGGGGAACAGCTCCGGCGCTACGCGCGACCTGCGAGGACGGACAGGCCTTCGCCCTCGCAATCGACGAGGGCTTTCGAACGCCCGGTCAAGCCGAGGATGAGCGACATCGCCGGCCCCGAAACCTCAGGGCCCGAGCCGTGTGACCAGTCGATGTCGGTGGCTCGCAGGCGTAGGCCCTCGGCGCGCCGCTTCCCGGACAGCGGACGACCGGTTTTCACGTACGCGTCTGCGACGGCGCGGAGGTGCTCCTTCGGGTGCTCACCGCGATCGCCCAGAGCGCGGCGGATGTCCTCGCCGTGGGCCATGACCTCGCCAAGCGCGACGTAGGCCGGGCCCGGAGGCTTGCGGTTGCTGGTGATGATCGGCGTGAAGCGGGCCAAGACGTCGGCGGGTGAACCTGCGGCGTACTGACGGAGGTCACCTTCGATGAACTTGTCGAAGCTGAACCCACTTTTGATGAAGCCGCCGAAGAAGTGCGGCGCGGTGATGTTCGCGGCCGCGATGATGTGGCCCGTCACGTCCTGAACGGTCCACTTCTCGCACCACGATTGCGCGGCCCACTGCTCTGGTGAGAGTCCTTCGAGGTAGTTGGCGAGGGCACGGCGTTCGGCGTGCACCATCGGCATGAGGTCGGTCATCGGACTCAGCCCATCTCGATGGCTTCGTAGACGTCCACCGAGCCGCCGTCGCCCAGAACCGGGCAGCCCTGAGCCTTGGCCTCGGCGTCGTCGAGATCGGTGGCATCGATGATCGAGTAGCCGCCGAGGGGCTGCGACGCGCCGCCGCCGCCGACCGAGCGCGAGGCGCCGAACGGGTTGCCGCCGTCGATGACCGAAGCACCGAGTTCGCCGAACCAGGTCATCCACTTCTGCATCACTGCCTCTTGGGCTTCTGGAGATGCTTCAACCTCGCCGCCTCGGTAGGCGAACACGTACTTGGGCATGGGATCCTCCGGTGGGCTAGATTGGTGAACCTACTTTGGTGAAGGCCAAAATAGATCGAATCTCTGTCGAAAGCAAGGCGATGGTTGCGGCACCTGATCCCGAACGGGACCTCGAAGCGATCTTGGAGGCACTCGCGGCGCCGGCGCGTCGCGAGATTCTGACGCGGGTCTGGGACCACGCGGTCGCCTCTGGGGATCTGGCCGCCGACCTGGCGCTCACGCCGGGAACGGTCTCCGGCCACCTGAAGATCTTGCGGCAGGCAGGACTCGTCACCGAGACGCGGGACAGGAACTTTCGTCGGTATCGCGCGCGCCAGAACGTGATGGCTGGTCTTCACACCGTTCTGTTCGGCGATTCGCCGAAGTGGATCCCTGCCGACGATCTGCCCGAGCGGCAGCTCGCGTCAGCGTTCACCGGCCGCGTCGTGGTTGCGCGCAGCGAACTCCCCGTGGCGGTCGAGCATGCGTTTCGCGCCTTTGTGGATCCCGAGATCTATGGCAAGTGGCTCGGTGTCCCGGTGTCGATCATCGACGGCGCGTTCGACGCAACGATGGAATGGGGGACGAGGATTCGCGGCCATTACGACGTCGTCGTGACGAACCAACTGATCGCGTTGCGTTGGGACTTCGAGGACGACAACGTTCCGGTTCCGGGTGGTGAGATGGTCGCGTACATGCGATTCGTTGCTGTCTCGGAGCGTCGGGCGCGCGTCGATGTGCATCAGTTGGTCGACAGCGCGGCACACGCCGAGTTCATGGAGATCGCCTGGTCGATGGTCCTCGGTCGGGCGGCGCAGGGCATCCGGGCTGCTCTCGATCCGCGCACGCCCCGTGTCGTCCGTTCGCCGCGCCCGAAACGCCGCCGGTAACCGAACCGGTTGCTTGCCCCGGTAGGTCGGTGGGTCGGTGGGTCGGTGGAGGGAGACGACTCGGGTTGTCGACGATTTCCGACGATGCCAGTGCGGTGTCTCTCTGTGGTGTCGATGCTGCCTCAAGAGTCGGTCAAGTGTTGGGCGGAGCGTGGTGAAGCGCACCTAGGGTCGCTGGCGTGCGGTGTCGGCGGACACCAGGCACACCAGGCGCACACACTCCAGGCGGATCACCAGATGGCGGACATCTCCTTCGCCCCCGGCACCTCGGGGCACCTCTCCACACCCTTCCCGGCACCGAACCCAGCGCCCGACCCGGTGCCCGACTCGGCAGCCCGTTCCACGCTCGAGCGTGTCGAACGGGCATGGACAGCACTCAGCAGCAGGCGGCGCACACTCGTGGTCGTCGGAGCCGCGGCCGTGCTGGGCGTCGGTGCTGTGGCCACCCGTGTGATCAGCGCACCGATCGCTGCGGTGATCGTGGTCGTCGGGCTGCTCGCAGCGGCGGCTGCGGTGGTCGACCAGCACGAACAGCGGATCCCCAACACGATCCTCACGCTTGCGCTGACGACGGTGATCGGCGCCGCGGTGGCCGCAGCGATGCTCGGCGACGGTTGGACGGTGGTTGACGTGTTCGTGAGCCTGGCGATGGCCGCGTTCCCGTTGTGGGCCGTCCGCTACGGCAAAGGCCTTGCCCTCGGCGACGTGAAGCTCGCTGCCGTGCTGGGCGCCGCCGTCGGCCTGGTGCACCCCTTCGCCGGGTTGTTCCTGGTGTGGTGTGCCGCCCTCGCCAGCGGCGTCTTCGCGCTGAAGACCCGCCGCAACCGGCTCGTCCTCGGCCCGTGGTTGTGGGCCGGTTACGTCACCGCTGGGGCGGTGGCCATCGTCTTCGTCCAGGTGCTCGAGAAGGGCGGTCACGCATGGCCAGCCCGACCCTGACCAGCTCCCGTCGGGGGGCCATCGCCACTCCAGCGGTTCGGGTCGCCGACACACAGCGGGTGCGCACCCAGTTGCGGGCACAGTGGTTGGTGCTCGCCGCCGCCCTCACCGTGCTCGCCGGTGTCCTCGTCGCGTGGGCGATCGATCGGGCGGCCGACCGCGTCGACGTCGTGAGCATCGCTCGACCGGTGGCAGCGGGCACCGTGATCCAGGCCGACGACCTCACCACCACCGCGATCGCCTTCGACTCGCCCGTGACCGGTTTGGCACCGGCGTCGTCGATGTCCGCGCTCGTCGGGCGCGTGGCGACGGTCGACCTGCAACCCGGGGTGCTGCTGACGGCTGGCATGTGGGCCGACGGCACCGGGCTGTCGGCGGGGGAACGAACCGTTGGAGCGTTGCTGCCCGCCGGGAGATACCCGAGCGGCATCGCCCAGGGATCGACCGCAATGGCGATCGCGACACTGCGATCCGACACGGGTTCTGGTGCCGGGTCCGGGGCGGGCGAAGGCGACGACGTGGAGGTGCGCGTGCTCGACGTCGATGCCGACGAGCGTGGTGCGCTGCGGGTCACGCTTGCCGTGCCCGAGGCCCACGCGACTGGTGTTGCCATGCTCGCCGCGGCCGATGGACTGGTGCTGATCGGCGTCCCGGCGATCGTCACCACCGACGACGCCTCGAACCCCTCTGCCTCGAACCCCTCCGCCTCGAACCTCTCCGCCTCGAACCCCTCCGCGTTGAACAGCGGCGACCCGACAGCCACTGGTGAGATCGGCGCTGAAGAACCGGTTGCTCCATGATCGTCGGCGTCAGCTCGTGGAGGGGCTCGGGCGCCACGACCACGGCGGTCGCGCTCGCGGCGTCCTTGGCGACTCGGGCACAGCGACCGTGGCTGATCGAAGCCGACCCCGCAGGCGGGGTGCTGGCGGCACGGTTCCGGCGCGGCGCGCTTGCGGTGGGTGGACTCGAACTGGTCGCCTTCCCCGAAGGCCGCGAGTCGGTGGCCGAGCGCTTTGCACACGTCGCCGTCGAGGTCGCCGGCATGCGGATCGTCACCGCAGCGGGCGACCCGTTCCGTGCCTGGGCGTGCCATGCGCCGCGGCTGCCCTGGGCGCCGTCGCTCCGCGATCTCGACGGTCCCGTCGTGGTCGATCTGGGTCGGCTGCGGGGCGGCACACCGCTGCAGGCGGTGCTCGGTCAACTCGATGTGCTGCTGCTCACCGCTGACGCAGACGTCGTGTCGGTGGTGGCGACGATGGAGTGGTCGGCCGCGTCCGGCCGTGTGGCTCCGACTGACGCGCCGCTCCCGGTCGACATCACCCGTCTCGCGATCGTCGATGCACCCACCAGCTTCGACCGCATCGGTCGTACCGACGCCGTCGCCGAACTCGGTGACCGCTTCGCCGGATGGATCCCCTGGGAACCCGCGGCCGTGCGCGCGCTGATGAGCGGCACGAGCTTCGACGATCGACGCCTGCGACGTTCCAGTTTCGTGCAGGCGGCCCACCACCTCGCCGACCGCATCGGCGAGTGGGTGCGAGACGGGGTGGCCGCATGACCGTCGAGACCGGCAGCCAGGCCTCGGGCCAACCGAACGACGACGAGTTGGAACTGCTCGCCGCCGACGTACGCCGCACGTACGGTGACCGGTTCCCACTGCCACGGCGGGACGAGTCCGCAGCCGACCGCGAGCTCCGCGAGGAGATGACCCGCGACCTGTTGGAGAACGCCGTGCTGGCAGACGTGGAACGGCAGCGGCTCGCCGGCAGGCTCGCGCCGCTGAGCGATGCCGAGCAACAGGCGCTGGTCGACCTCGTGCTGTCGGAGATGTTCGGTCTCCCGAAGCTGCTCTCGGTGTTACGCGACCCCTTGGTGACCGACGTGCTCGTGTTCGGAGCCGATCCGGTTCGTGTGGAACGAGCCGACGGATCGCGCCAACTGCTCGCACCCCTCGTCCGCCGTGTTCGCTATCTCGTGCGTATCTTCTCCGACCCGGCAGCGGCGCGCCGCCGACCCTTCAACCGCGAGCACCCCTTCGTCGACCTCGAGCTCGAGTCGGGGGTGCGCTTCCACGGGGAGGGCTTCGATGTCGTCGACCGACCGTTGGTGACCATTCGTCGAGCGTCGGTCTTCGGTGCCGATCTGCACTCGCTCGGAGCGCGCGGCATGATCGACGACGCTGCGATCGCGCTGCTGCGCGCCGCGGTCGCCGCCGACATGTCGATCCTTGTCGCCGGACGCATGGGTTCAGGAAAAACCACCATGTTGCGCGCCCTCATCGGAGCGATCGATCCGACCGATGTGCTCGTGACGATCGAAACCGACTTCGAGCTGAACATCCGCCAGATGGGAACCCACCCGTTCGTCCACGCCTATCAGGCTCGCATCCCCTCGACGAGCGACGGCACGGGCATCTCGTGCGCCGACATGATGGTGCCCGCCGTGCGCACCAGGGCCGACTGGATCGTGGTGGGCGAGGTGCGCGGGGCAGAGGGCGGCGCGATGGTGGGTGCGATGAGCATCGGCCAGGGGGCGATGGCCACGGTGCACGGCGGTTCGGCGAAGGACGGCCTCGAACGTCTCGCCGAGCTGATCGCCGCCAACAACGGAGTCGAACTGCGCACCGCTCGATGGCAGGTTCATCGCAGCGTCGACCTGGTGGTGCACACCCACGGCGACAACGAACGTGGCCGGTGGGTCACCGAGATCGTGGCGCCCTCGGTCGAAGAAGACGGCGGCCGGTTCGTGCTCCACCGCGTGATGGGCGCGCAACCCGACGCCACCGACGGGCGGGCCCGAGTGCTCAACGAGCCGCAGCGTCCGATGCTCGATCGCTTGCTCGCTGCCGATCCGTCCTTCGGTGCCGATTGGTGGCATCACCGTCGCGAGACGCATCGACCGCTGCACGCCTCGCTCCTCCGGGAGGCGTCGTGACCGCAGCCATTCCCACCACAGCGGTCGCCCTGATGGCGATGCTGCTCGTCGCCGCGGCGATCAGCTGTGCGTACCTCGCAACGCGGCCTTCGCCCGCTCGGCCCTCGACCCATCGAACCGCGGCGCGTGGAGCGCTCGACGGCGTCGATGCCACCCGGATCGTGATCGCCTCGGCGATCGCGGCCGTGGTGGCCGTTGTGACCCACTGGTTGGTGCTGTCGATCGTCGCCGGTGTGCTGTCGATCGCCTGGAGGCGGCTGCTCCGCGACGAGCGCGCCGAGGCGGAGCGAGCGCACGTCGAGGGAATCGCCAAGTGGCTCGAAGATCTGCGCGACACGCTGCGCGGCTCATCGGTGGGCACCGAGGAAGCCCTCGAGAACGTCGCCCTGCGCGCTCCGGAGGCGGTGCGCGAACCGTTGGCGACCTTCGCGCTCCGGCGTCGCCAGGGCTTTCGCACCGAAGACGCGCTCACCGATCTCGCCGATGCACTCGCCCACCCCACCAGCGACGCCGCGATCGCGGCGATCAGGTTGGTGGTCACCGGCACCGCAGGCCCCGGTCGGCTGTTCCGCACGGTCGACTCCCTCGCTGCGGCGGCACGCGACGAGGTGCGCGCCCGCGAACGCGTCGACCGCACCCGTGCCGTCTACCGCTCGTCGATGACCCGGCTCGTCGTGATCGCTGGGCTGATCGTCGGCTACCTGCGCCTGGCCGCGGGCGACCTCTTGCAGCCGTACAGCTCGCCGACCGGGCAGCTGGTCCTGCTCGTGCCGCTCGCGATGTGGGGCGGTTGCCTCTTCTGGCTGCGCAGCCTGTGCCGCTATGAGGTGCCAGGTCGCTATCGCATCGCAGGGAGCGCGACATGACGCCGATCCCCACTGCCGTGGTCGTCTCGATCCTCATGGCCTCCGCCGTGGGTGCCCTCGTCCTGGGGGTGCGCCCGCGGCGGCGCACGATCGCCGAGGTCCGTTCGATCTTGCAGCCGTCGAACCTCTTCGTCGACCGTGCACGCGACACGAGTCACCGACAGGCCGCCGGTAGCGGTCGATCTGTCGGTGGCTCGATGTCTGCTCCGTCACGAGCGCACTCGAGGCCGATCTCACGGTTGATGCAGCCTTCGCCCAAATCGATCGTTCGGCCGATCGTTCGGCCGGTCGTTCGGCCGGTCGTGGAAACGATCAGCCGCGCGATCGAGACGTCGATCGGTGGCGGTCTCCAGCTGATCCGCCGCACCGCCGACGACGTGGCCACGCGCATCGTGGTTGCCTCGGTGGCCCTCGGCTTCGCCACGCTCTGCATGGTCGCGTCTCTGATGGCGATCCGGGTGCTCCCGCCGAGCCCGTGGTGGATGCTGCTCGTCATCGCCGCAGCGGTGGCCGGTGGGACGGTGATGTGGGGTGACACCCGGTCGGCGGTCGCCCGCCGCACGCGCGAGTTCCGCCGCACCACCGCCGACTTCATCCAGATGGTGGCCGTGGGCCTCACGACCGACCAGAGCGTGGAAGAGGCCGTGCAGTTCGCCCTCGGGGTGGGCGAGAGCGACCTGTTCGATCTCCTGCGAGACGAGTTGGCGACGGCCCCGATGCGCGGCGTGCCCCTGTGGGAGGCGCTCGATCAACTGGGCCAGACGTTCCGGCAGCGCGAGCTGTGCGAGTTCGCCGGATCGATCGAACGTCAGGGCACGCAAGGGGTGTCGATCACCGACACCGTGAACACCCTCGCCACGGCGATGCGGGCGAAGGCGCTCGACGAGCTCGAACGCGATGCCGACCGGGCCAACGCCAACCTCTCCGGACCCACGATCGGGTTCGTGGTCGCGACGATGGTCTTCCTTGCTTTTCCGCTCGCGGTGCGAATCGGGGAGGCCTTCGGTGGCTGATCCCGTCGCACCGGCCCATCTCGCTCGGGCCCTCGATGCCCGGCGACCAACAACCACCGGCAGTGCCGGTGCAACGACAGAAAGCAACGGCGGCACATGAACCAACTCCTGATCCCGATCTCCGCCCGAACCCATCGGGCCATCTCCGAGCTCCAACACAGGCTCGGCACCAAGTTCCGACGCACGTGGGACGAACGCGCCGATGAAACCGGCCTCGACGAAGCGGTGACCAAGATGATCTGGCTCGCCGTCGGCATCGGTGTGGCCGTCGCGGCGACGGCGTTCTTCATCACGGTGTTCGACACCGCCCAGGCGAACGTGCCCGATCCGGTGGCGCCGACACCGTGATGCCCACCCGGCCGGCGGATGCTCTCGTCTCACGCGACCGCGGTTCGGTCGATGTGTCGATCGAGATGCTGTTCGGCACCGTGGCCGTGCTGATGGCACTGCTGCTGGTGTTCGAGACCGCCGCGTTCTGGCATGCGCGCAACGTCTTCGACGACGCGGCCTCCGACGGTGCCCGCATCGCCGCTGCGTATGACGGCAGCTGTGCCGACGGGGTGGAGGTCACCCTGAACGCCATCGCCCGACATGCCGGATCGTGGGCCCGTGACGTGGAGGTCTCGTGCGTGGATGCACCGTTGGTGGTGGTGACCGTGACCGGTCGCACCCCCGGCGTGGTCGGCGATGCGCTCGGCATGAGCGCGACCGTCGCCGAATCTGCACCGAGGGAGCGATGAGTGGCATCGACGACCGATCGCGACCGCGGCGTGGTGACACCGGTGGAGATGATGTTCGTCTTGGTGTTCCTGCTGCTGTCGGTCGCGTTCCTGGGCTTCCTCGGTCGGCTTCACGCGGCGGGAGTGCAGGTGACGAACACCTCGCAGTCGGCGGCCCGCGCAGCGTCCTTGGCGGGCGACCCCGACGAGGGGCGCCGGCTCGCGCAGGAAACGGTCGTTGCCTCGACCCTGTCGAGCCGGTGCGCGACGACGCCGATCGCCGAGCTCACGTGGCGGCCGTCGACGGTGGGCAGTTGGCAGGGCGGTTCGGTCACGGTGACGGTGACGTGCGTCGTGGGCAACGGCGAGCTCTCCGGCATCTGGACACCCGGCGCGCGCACCCTTCGTGCGAGCGACACACAACCCATCGACAGGTATCAGCGATGACTGCCGCAACGACATCGAGCGGCACGAGCAGCCACCGTCGCGATCGTGGCTCATTGTCGATCATGCTCGTCGTGTTCGTCACCGTCACCCTGGGGGGAGGCGCCCTCGTCGTCGACGGAGGCCGAGCCATGGCTGCCCGTCGGCACGCGGCCAACACCGCCGAGGCAGCGGCGCGACGCGCCGTCGCCGAGCAATCGCTGACCCGGGGGTTCGATCCCGACGTGGCGCGCTCGGTCGCGCTGGACCATGCGGTGCGATCGGGGGTGGACGCCGGTGACGTGGTCGTCGCCATCCGCACGGGCCCGACAGGCGAGGCCGAGGTGGTGGTGACCATCACCGAGCGCCGCCGGGCTGTCTTCCTCGCCCTCGGCGGCGCCGACGAGTTCAGCGTGCGCGCCTCGGGCGCAGCCACGGTCGTCTACGCCACCTGACCCGCCACCACATCTCCGCCCGCAACGTTGCACTCCTGCCCGAATCACTCCCGTCCGAACCCATGCCTGCCCGAATCACTCCCACGAATCACTCTCGCCGAAAGGATCGATCCCCGATGCGCCGTTCCTCGGCCGGACTGTTGTCCGGCGTCTCCCGACTCCTTGCCGCCGTCACGATCCTCGGCGTGCTCGTCGTGCTCCCGCTGGTGGTGTGGCGCGGCGTCGGCGGCGAATCGGGAGGCATCTACTGGCGGAGCTCGCTCGGATCGGGACGGATCGATGCCGACACGGTGGTGGCACTCGGGTTGATCGTGTTCTCCGCGCTGTGGGTCTGGTTCGCTCTCACCGCAGTCGGCGAGATCGCGCGCGTCGTTGCCTGGCATCGGCACCCGACCGCCACGCTGCCGCCCGTGCCGCCGTCGCCGAGTGGTGCGATTCGGCGACTCGTGCGCGCTGCGCTGGTGTCGACGTCCGCGGTGATGGGCGCCGGTCTGGTGAGTCTCACCGGGGTGTCGGGCGCACGAGCGGCTGCGATGAACCCGGTCGCCGCGGTGTCTCCACCCGCGATGACGCTCGCATCGCCGGCGTCGTTCACCGATGGTCACGGCGCCGGCGCATGGACCCCCGGCACGGTGCGCTCCTCTGGGCGGGACACCCCCTACTCGGTGGCGGTTCGTCTCGGCGATCCGCAGTTGCGCGACCAGATCATCGCGCTGAACCGCGGAGCGACGGCCCCGGATGGTTCGTCCTGGACCGGCGGTGTGTTCCCGGCGGGCATGGTCGTCGAGGTGCCCGAGGGTGTGGGTGGGCCGCGGCCGACGACATGGGTGCCGTACGCGGTCGAGGAAGGCGACTCGGTGTACCGCATCGCCGCACACCTCGCCAACGGCGACAACAGCCGAGTCCGCGATCTCGCCGACGCGATCATCGACCGCAACCTCGGCCGGGTGATGGTGGACGGCCGCGTGTTCGATGACCCATCGTTGATTCGCATCGGGTGGCTACTCGATGTTCCGGCCGCGTCCGAACCCGGACCGTCCGAGGTCACCCCCGGCGTTCCCGCACCCTTGTGGGACCAGACGCATGTCGTGCGCCCGGGCGAGTCGTACTGGAGCATCGCCGAACAGCACGTCGATCCGCCGGCCGATGCCGGCGACGTGGCGCACCTGGCTCGCGACCTGCAAGCCCACAACGCGCCGCTGCTCGGGTACAGCCACACGGCGATGCTGCATCCCGGCGATCCGGTGGAGCTTCCCGAGCCGTCCCCGGACGTTGCGCCGGCGATGGCGCCGCTCCCCATCGCTGCCCCTGCGAACGACGAGTCGGTGGGCGACCCGTCGGCGGACATGACGACAGCGCCCGCCGGCGTGGCCGCGAACGATCCGGGCCTGCCGGGCGACACCGAGCCGGCACGGACTCCACCGGTGCTCGAGCTCCCTCCCCAACCGATCGCTTCCGTCGGGCGCGACATGTTGCCTCCGGTGTCCACCTCCCCCACCGATCGCCCGTCGGTCGACGTCGCCACACAGGTCGCTCCCGATGCCGATGCCGGTGCCGATACCGATACCGATACCGGTGCCGATGCCGGTGCCGAGGGGCGATCGCCCGTGACGACGAGCCTGGCTGCGGCGGTGCTGTTGTGCGCCGGCGCGCTCGGCCTGGTCGAGTCGCGTCGTCGTCAACAGCTGCGCCGCGCCGGAACGAACTCGCGCGCGCCGCAACCGACACCACGTGAGGTGGAGATCGAGCGTCTCGTCCGGTCACTCGATGCCGCACAGCGGGCGGTCCGCCTCGATCTCGCGCTTCGGGTTGCCGGGCATCTCCTGGTGGGCACGGGCGGGTTCGTGTTGGGTGCGATCGTTGCCCACGATGGTGGCGTGACGTTGCTGCTCGACCGGCCGGGCCGGAGCCCGTCGGGCCCGTGGAGCCTCGGCGCGGCCGCCGATCGTTGGGAGTTGTCGGCCAGGACGCCGAACGAGGAGCTGGCGCCGCTGTCGCGGCTGGCGGGCCAACCCTGCCCTGCTCTGGTGCACCTCGGCCGTGTCGCCGTCGACACCTGCGAGCCGTCCCCCGGCGGCGGCGGCGAGCTGTTCCTCGATCTCGAGGCCTTCGGCCTGGTGTGCATCGACGCTGACACCGACGGTTCACACCGCGGTGCCGATGCGATCCTCCGTGCGATCGCTGCTTCGCTGGCCGCCTCACCGGTGGGGGAGACGCTCCGGTTGATCACTCATGATCTCGACCCTGCAGTGCATCTCGGAAACGGCAATGCCGAGTGCGCTCGCGATTTCGACGAGGCCATCGACATGGCCGCGTCGGCACTCGGCTCGACGCCCACGGCGATCGGGCACCGACGTACCTCGGAGCTCCGCGCGCGTGGCATCGGAGGTGAGGCCTGGGAGCCCGTCGTCGTGGTGTCGGCTGCAGACGATCATGAGCCGGCTGCGCTCCGGGAACTGCTCGACGTCACCCGCGGCGGCGGCCGTGGTCTCGCCGTGGTGTTGCGTCACGCAGTCGATGGTGCGTCGCTCACGGTTCGGGCGACCACCCAGGGCTGGCAGATGGAGCGCCTGGGGCTCACGGTGGTGCCGGTCGGCCTCGATGAGAAGCACGTGATCGACCTCCACGATCTGCTCTCCGCTGCCGCGCAGCCCGTGGAGGACGTGGCACTCACCGCTCGCCGCACCACGGTGCCCGCCGCACCCGACCTCGCACCCGACCTCGCACACCCCGAGCCGCTCGCCGACCCGTTCACCGAGCCGGCATGGGCATTGCTGGTGCGGGTGTTGGGTGGTGTCGACGTGGTCGACCGCGACGGGGCGGCCGTCGCGTTCGAACGCGGGAAGTCGCTCGAACTCGTGGCGTGGCTCAGCCAGCACCGCGACCAAGCGACCCGTGGCGGCGCTCGCGCCGCCCTGTGGGACCTCGACGTGCGTGACGCAACGTTCGCCAACGTGGTCAGCGACGCGCGGCGTTCGCTGGGTCGAGCCGTTGCCCCGGCCGAAGGTGACGAGTGGATCGCGCGCACGCTCACCGATCAACTCCCGTTGCATCCTCGGGTGGTGACCGACGCCGACCTGTTGCGCTGCCGCCTCGACCACAGCCGCCGGCTCGGACATCCGGAGGCGATCGAGACGCTCCGTCCGGGGGTGGCCATGATCCGCGATCTTCCGTTCTCGGGCACCGACTTCCTGTGGCCCGATGCCGAGGGCATCACGTCGTCGCTCACGCTGCTCGCGACGTCGGCCGCGACCGAACTGGCACGGCACCACCTCGGCCTCGGCGACATCGAGGGGGTCTTCTGGGCGACGGGGCACGGCCTGCGAGCACTTCCGGGCCATGAGGAGCTGATCGGCCTGCGGATGCGAGCTCATGCACACTGTGGTGATCTCGCGGGTGTGCGCCAGGAGTGGGAAGGCTACGAACGGGCGATCACGGCCGATCCGTGGAGCGATGGCGAGCCATCGCCGAAGTTGCTGTCCCTGCGTCGCCAACTGCTCAGCGCCTGAACGGTCTGCTCACTCGCAGGCGACCACCGAGCCACCACTACGGTTCCGCACATGACAGATGAAGCATCGGAAGCCGAGCGACGGATCGACAGGTCGCGCCCGCTCGACGGGATCCGAGTGCTCGACCTGACCCGCGTCCTGAGCGGCCCGCACTGCACGCGCATGCTGTGCGACCTGGGGGCCGAGGTGATCAAGGTGGAGCCACCCGACGGTGACTCCACGCGTTTCGCGAACCCTCGTGTGAACAGCCTCTCCAGCTACTTCGTACAACAGAACGCAGGCAAGCGGAACATCAGTCTCGACATGGGCACGGCGGAGGGCAAGGAGCTCCTCTTGTCGCTCGCCGAGCACTGCGATGTGCTGGTCGAGAACTTCCGACCGGGCGTGACCGATCGCATGGGCATCGGCTACGACGCTGTCGCGGCGCGCAACCCGACGATCATCTACGCATCGATCAGTGGCTATGGCCAGACAGGACCGTGGGTGCACCGCCGGGCGTACGCGCCGGTGGTCGGCGCGGAGGCCGGCAGCACGCAGCTACAGGGCGACGCTCGGGGCGGTCAGTACGCCAACGACCCGATGAGCCACGCCGACGTCTACACCGGGATGGAGTGCGCCTCGGCCGTGCTGGCATCGCTGTTCCAACGAGAGCGCACCGGTCGAGGTGAGCGCATCGACGTGTCGATGGCGCAGACGATGTTGTACGTCAACGAGCACGTGCACGACCTGTTGTGGGACGGACCGGTACAACCCGACTGGATCCGCAGCTACCAGCCCGGTGACTATCCGGTGCTCACCGCCGCCGACGGCCGCTCGGCGATCATGGCCGGGCATCCGGCCGAGAAGGGCACCTTCGATCGGTTCGTCAACGCGACGGGCAGGTCGGAGTTGTTCCAGGACCAGCGGTTCGCGGATGTGTCGTCGCGCCTCGCGAACTTCGATGAGCTGATGGATGAGTTGAGAGCGTGGGCCGCCACGATGCCCGACACCGACTCGATCGAGCGAGCGATGGACGCGCAGGGACTGGCTTCCGGCACGTTGCGCTCGGTGCGCGACGTGTGCGACACCGATTGGGCGGCAGCTCGGCAGGTCACCGTGGCCGTGAGCGATCGCGGCGGTGGCACGATGCGGATCCCGAACGCCCCATGGCGTTTCGCCGGCAGCGACGTCGGTGTGCGCGGCGAGCCGCGGTACCGCGGCGAGGACAACCACGCGGTTCTGGGTGAGCTGCTGGGAATCGACGCCGAACGGCTTCGTCAGCTCGATGCCGAAGGTGTGCTCTCGAGCCGGGTGCCCGGCAGGTCGTGAAGTTCCCCGTCGCCCCGATGAAGGCGGCGCTCGGACAGCTGCCGGCCGATGACGATCGTTGGGCGTACGAGATCAAGTGGGACGGATATCGCACCATCGTGTTCGTCGACTCGGCTGCGGGTGCCGGCGGAGACAGCGCCCGTGGTGGTGCCGAACGTGTGCGGGTGCAGAGCAGCAGCGGCCTCGACGTCACACGCACCTACGGCGAGCTGGCCGACATCTGGCGCGCCGTCAACGCAACGCGGGCCGTGCTCGACGGCGAGATCGTGGTGTTCGGCGACGATGGCCGGCCCAGCTTCGAAGGCCTCCAACGTCACGAGACGCAAGTGGTGTTCCAGGCCTTCGACGTCCTGGAGATCGACGGCACCGACACCACCGGCCTGCCGTACGAGCAGCGCCGCGAACTGCTCACCCAACTGCTCGACCCTGGGGCCAACTGGACCGTGCCGGGACATCGCATCGGCGGGGGAGCGGAGCTGTTGGCCGCCACTGCAGCGCAGGGTCTCGAAGGGATCATGGCCAAACGGCTGGGCAGCGCGTACGTGCCGGGCAAGCGCAGCCCCAACTGGCGCAAGGTGAAGAACCGACTGTCGATCGACCTGACGATCGGAGGATTCACCACGGGAAGCGGCAGTCGAAGCTCGACGCTCGGGGCGCTCCTCGTCGGACGGCGGGACGGCAACTCGCTGCGGTTCGCAGGAGGAGTCGGCACCGGGTTCACCCAACAGCGATTGGAGGAACTGGTCGGCCTCTTGACGCCGTTGGTGAGCGAGGAGTGTCCGTTCGATCCCGTTCCTCCCCGTGAGTACTCACGACATGCGAGCTGGGTGCAGCCGCGGCTGACAGCGCGGCTCGAGATCGCGGAGCTCACCAACGACGGCTACGTCCGCCACGCCAGCTTCGTCGACCTGGTGGGATGACGCCGCCAAAGCTGAGCGAGGTGCTGCCGAGCAAGGGCGCTGCGAGTCAGAACAGTCGTTCCCGTGCACCTTCTGCGATGAGCCGCGGAACGGCACGCGACGAGGGAACGCAGACGTAGTTGAACCCGCGGAACGGGTACACCCCGGCGCGGTCGAACTCGGCGCGACTCAGCGGATCTCGGCCGTAGAGGAAGTCGACGATCGAGTAGATCGAGTAGCCGAGCTCGTCGGTGACGAACTCGTGCATGTCGGCTCGGGTGTAGCCGAACGGGGCCAGCACGCCGTCGCGTCCGCACTCGATCACGACCACCGGTTCGCTGTACTCGACGGTCTTGCGGGCACCCTTCAGCGCCCACAGCTCGGCACCCTCGATGTCGAGTTTCAGCAGATCGAGTCGCCCGTCGCCCACGATGTCGTCGATCGTGTGCACCTCGACTTCGCGCCCGGAGTCGGCGGCCGTGTTCAACGGATCGGGATGGAACGAGGCGAAGCCGGAGTGGTCGTCGAAGAAGGTCATCGCGCCCTTCTCCTCGCCGAGCGCGCCGGCCACCAGGTTCACCTGTGGGAAGCGCCGCGACAGCGCCTTCACCTTCTTCGGCACCGGTTCGACGGCGGTGTGCGAGCCGTTGGGTGCGAGGTTCACCATCTGGGCGAGCACCGACCCGACGTGGCAGCCACCATCGAAGCAGTGCGAGTCGTCGCGGATGAGGTGGGTGAGCGCAAGATCGAATCGATACGGCTCGAGATAGAAGTCCCACAGCTCGGGGTGTCGGTACCGCTTCACGACGTACGAGGCCCATCGCATGCGTTCGTATGCATGGCCCATCGGCGTTCCCACCAGGTTCACCTTTGCCCGCATCATCAACGTTCGTGCTGCGACCGTGTTCATTCATCCACCCCTCGGTGGTCGCCGGCTCCGCCCCGCGACATGCAAGGTGACAGTCTGGCGTCGAACGAAACACATCCGCAATGGGGCTTCGTCAGGGATTGTTCAAGATCCGTCACGCTCGGTCGTCGTCGGCGCGAGCGCACGCCCGACGCGTTCCGCCGGTCTGGTTCTGCTGATCTCGCTCTCTCATGTGGTCACTCGTGTGTGGCCGGACGTGTCGTCTGGCATTCTTCGAGTCATGACCGACACCGACTCCGCCAACGATGCCCTTCGCTCGGCAGCGCTGGCGCTCGACGCAGCCGATCCGCTGGCCCGCTGGCGTGACGAGTTCGTGATCGGCGATCCCGAGCTCGTCTACCTCGACGGGAACTCCCTCGGACGAACGCCGAAGCGCACCCTGGCGCGCATGCAGGAAGTGATCGAGCACGAGTGGGCCGGCGATCTGATCCGCTCATGGTCACACTGGATCGATCAGCCACAACGGGTGGGGGATCTGCTTGCGCCGCTCATCGGTGCTCGCCCGGGTGAAGTGGTGGTCCACGACTCGACGACGGTGAACCTCTACCAGCTGCTGCATGGGGCTGCGGCGCTTCGCCCCGATCGCCCGACCCTGGCCGTCGACCAACACGACTTCCCGAGCGATCGATACGTGGTGGACGGCGTGGCGCTGGCCACGGGGCGCACCGTGCGCAACGGGTTCGAGGTGCTCGACGATGTCGCCGTGATCGTGCGCTCGGTGGTCGACTACCGAACTGCCGAGGTCGTCGATGTCGCGGCCGAGACGGCCCGAGCACACGCCGCCGGCGCGCTCGTGGTGTGGGATCTCTCCCATGCCGCCGGTGTGCTCGCGATCGATCTCCATGGTGCCGGTGCCCAACTCGCGGTCGGATGCACCTACAAGTTCCTGAACGGCGGGCCGGGTTCGCCGGCGTTCACCTATGTGGCGCACGACCTGCAGGGCGCGATCGGCCAGCCGATCTGGGGTTGGTTCAGCCAGCGCGACCAGTTCGCGATGGGTCCCCGCTACGAACCGCGCGCCGACATCGCCCGGATGCTCATCGGTACCCCATCGATCCTGGCGCTGACCGGGGCTGAGTGCGGGATCTCGGTGTCGGCGGAAGCCGGGATCGAGGAGATCGCCCACAAGGCCCGCTCGATCACCGGCTACGCGATCGAACTGTGCGATCACTTCGGCCTCGAGGTGTGCACGCCTCGAGCGGCCGAACGTCGAGGAGGCCACGTGTCGGTGGTTCACCCTCTGGCCAGGGAGCTCACCGCTGCCCTCATCGAGCGCGGGGTGATCCCCGACTTCCGCGAACCCGACCTCGTGCGCCTCGGCATGTCTCCCCTCACGACCCGCTTCGTCGACGTCTACGACGGGATCGCTGCTCTGGCTGAGCTGGTCGAGTCGACCTGATCGGTCCTGGTTGGCGGGTCGGTCGGCGCCCGAGGTCGGGGCGAATCCTTCGGCACTCCCCACTATCCCCCGCTAACCTTCAAGAGTTGGTCAAGATATTGCCGACGGCGAACGAGCATCGGCCGACATCGCGAACCAGCCGGCACGGAACGGGGTGGCTTGATGAGCAGACGAACGATTTCAACAACGGTGAGAACGGTGGGGATTGCAGCGTGGGGGGTGGCCGCTGCTTCGCTGATGGTGATCGGCTTGTCGACCACTGCGTCGGCACACACCGCACCCATCTCCGCCAGCTGCGAGGCAGGTCTGTCGGTGTCGCTCACCGACTACAGCGTCGACGGCGTGAACACGGTGAGAGTGTGGATCGACGGCGCCGAACGGGCGAACACCGCCTTCGGAGCATCGACGAGCGCGTCGTTCTCCTTCGGCGATCCAACTGTGACGCACACGTGGCGGGTGAGCGTGTCGGCATTCGACGACCCGACCGGCGCGAACGGATGGAGTTTCGACACCGGCACCAACTCGATCCCGGTGTGCGCTTCGGCGGCCACTTCGGCACCGGCACCGGCCAGCACGGCACCGGCCAGCACGGAACCGGCCACCACGGCACCGGCCAGCACGGAACCGGCCACCACGTCGCCGGCCGCCGCTGCGACGACGGTTGTCGCCGCCGCCGCCCCGGTCACGACGTATCCCACCGCAGCGACGCCTCCATCGAAGGAGCCGACGGTGTCCCCGGTCGTCTCGGCCAAGGTTGCCCAAGAGCCGCCGACGGTGCCTGCGGTCTCGGCCAGTTCGGGCAGCCTGCCGGTCACCGGTCAGTCGAACATGGGAGCCGTCGGCGTGTCGCTGCTGCTGTTCGGGTTCGGCATCTTGTTGATCGTGGCGACGCGTCGCCCCGACACTGCCTGATCGCCTCCTGACCCGATCCTGACTCGGCCCTGACTCGGCCCTGACTCGAGGGGTCGAAGCCGGGGTTCGGGCGGATCCGCCCTCCTGGGCGGCCGTCAGATGTGGAGACTCTCGCTTTGACGCCGTACGACGTCGTTTGACGATCCGAACGACAACCTCTGATCATCTCTTGTCTCAGTCGGTGCGCCGTGGCGCCGATGACATCGACGAAGCGCGATTCGGGCCGATCCGGTCGCGAGGAGGTCGGGGTCATGAAGCAGTCAGCACGTTGGCTCATCGGTGGTCTTGCGGCGTTGCCGCTGCTCACCGTCACGACGATGGCGGTGGCATCGTCGAGTTCGAGCAGCGACCAAGTGGTCGCGTGCCGCAGCGCCAGCGGGTTCCTGCGCATCCCCGATGATGGGCGGGGTTGCCGCCGTGGAGAAGAACGGGTGGTCTGGAACGTGGTCGGTCCCGCGGGTCCGATCGGCGCCCCTGGGCCTGGCGGTACTCCTGGCCCAGCGGGTGCCGATGGTGCCGACGGTATCGATGGTGCCGATGGCATCGATGGTGGTGTCGGCCCGGCGGGCGCTCAAGGACCGGCGGGACCGGCCGGACCGGCGGGCCCGGCTGGTGCCCCGGGCGCTGGCTGCGCATCGTCGTGTGCTGCGTCGCCAGAGGTCGCGATCTTCATGAAGGTTGCCGGCATCGCCGGACCGTCGGTCTCTGAACGGCACCCCGACGAGATCGAACTCACCGGGTACCGGTTCGAGGTCGAGAACTCCGGTGGCACCTCCAGCGGTGGCGGCAGCGGCGCGGGCAAGGCGACGTTCAGCCCGTTGATTGCGTCGAAGCTGCTCGACATCGCCAGCCCAGCGTTGATGCTGGCCGTGGCGACCGGGAGGGTGATCGACGACGTGACCCTCACCGTGGAGCGCCTCGATGAAGGGGGCACCCGCCTCGCCCAGATCGTGCTGACCAACGTCACCTTCGGCCAGTTCAGCGACGAGAGCCAACAGGACGCCCAGTTCCCCAGTGACGAACTGGTGCTGAGCTACGACACGATCGTGTTCACGGTGTGGCCGCAGACAGCCGATGGCAGCGCCGGCACCCCGGTGACGGCCGGCTGGAATGTGGTGGGCAACCGGGCGCTCTGACCCGGTGCAGAGATGCCCGCACCGTCGAGTTGCGGTCACGTGGCTCGTGTTGCACTGCAGCAACAGCACGAGGTGCCGACACCTCGACGAGGCGCTGCGTGGAAGCCCTCAAGAAGCGCGCCGAGCGTGCCGATGTGGAGGTCGTGGACGGCGTGACGTCATCCTCGGGCGGCAGGGCATCGGTCGACCCGACGGCGCGAGGTCTGCGGTCGCGTCCCGCCTTCGATCCGATGAGTGGGAGCTGGCCGATGATCGGCCTCAATGTCGTGTCCGTGCTGTTGGTGATGACCGGTTGCTCGTTCGCTGCCGACGCACTGTCGGACGATCCTTGGACACTCCCGATCTACCTTGCGCTGGCATCTGCCGCGCTGTTCGTCCTGATCGCTCTGCCGCTGCGTTACTTCTTGATGCAACAGCGCCGTGAGGCCGAGACACGCGAAGCACTCCTCGGTGCCGAGAGTGCCCGGCGAGAATTCGATTCGCGTCTCGTGCGGGCGCTCGACATGGCCTCCGACGAGACGTCGGTGCTGGAGATCGCTGTTCGGGCGATCCAGACTCGCACGGTCTCGGCGTGTGCCGAGGTGCTGCTCGCTGACTCCAGCCGGGCCCACCTGTCCAGGGTCGCAGGCACGACCTCGGCTGCCTGTGGTGGCGAGTGCCGGTGCAGTGTCACGACTCCACGTGGATGCCCAGCGGTCCGGTCGGGCCACGCGCTCAGCTTCGAAGACAGCGACGCGTTCGACACCTGTCCGCACCTTCGCGACCGAGGAGCGTCGCCGGTCAGCGCCATCTGCATCCCGGTGAGTGTGATGGGGTCGTCGGTGGGTGTCGTTCATGCGGTTCGACCTGCCTCCCGGGGCTTCGTCGCCGAGGATCGAACCGCCCTGGCATCGGTCGCTCAGCAGCTGGGATCACGGCTCGGTCTTGTTCGCGCCATGACCCAGAGCGAGGTTCAGGCCAACACCGACCCGCTCACCGGCCTCCTCAACCGACGCAGCCTCGAGAACCAGGCGCGACGTCTGGGGCACGACGGCGTCTCGTTCTCGGTCGTGCTCGCAGACCTCGACCACTTCAAGGTGTTGAACGACACCCACGGCCACGACGTCGGCGATCGAGCGCTGCGCCTGTTCGCCCAGGTGTTGAAGCGCACCTTCCGTGACGTCGACCTCGTGTGCAGATACGGAGGTGAGGAGTTCTTGGTGGTGCTGCCGGGCACTCGCCGCGAGAATGCTGCGGCGGTGATGGACCGTGTGCACCTCGAGCTGATGACAGCCGTCGGTGATGGTCGCACGCCGCCGTTCACCTTCTCGTCGGGCATCGCCGACAGCGATGAAACGGCCGACCTCGCGGAGCTGGTGACGCTCTCCGACTCACGATTGCTGCAGGCGAAGGCAGCCGGAAGGAATCGCACCGTCACCGGTCTGCACACCCTCACCGACGAGCCGATCACGTCCGAGGCTGGAGCGACTGTTCCTTGAGCGTGGTGTGAAGGCGGTCAGACGTCGTGGTCCTCAGGTGGCCGACGGCTCGGCGACCGAATCAACCAGCAGGATCCGCGTCGCTCACGGCGCCCGCTTTCGCCTCGACGTGGTCGCTCGGCCGGGTTTCGGCGTGCCATGGGCGATGAGGTCGGTGTAGGCCGACTCCAGGCACTGGCGCAGTCGGGCCGGGTCGGTCACCGCTGCGGGGTCGATCTGGATGCCGAGATCGAGGCTGCCCGCCGTGGAGTACGCCGTGAGATTGAACGCGGTGCCGGCCACCGGACCGAAGATGTACGTGTGCTCGGTGCGGGCGCCCGCCACATAGGAGTCGCCGAGGTACCCAGGGAGGTTGCTCGTCGCGAAGTCGATGTGGGCGGCCTGGCTGCGGGCGATCCCCGTCACCACCGACGTGGGTAAGAGGTTTGCCACCGTCGCCACGTTTGCCATCGGTCCGCCGCCGTGGACCGCCTCGCGGCGACGGTGAACGAGGTGGCGCACCGTGGCGAAGCGCTCGGCGAGCGACATGGAGCCCGCGGGCACGTCGACCGGGACGGGGGTGAACGCGTTCGCCGGGCCGGTCGCGCTGCCGCGTGTGCTCACTACGAACGAGATGTGCAGGTGGTCGAGCGCGACGCCCAAGCCGTCGTGATAGCGCACCGCCCCCTCGATGGCCCCGGCGACGAACAGGTCGTTCAGACTGCCGCCGAGACCCTTGGCAGCGGCGTGGCTGGCGTCGAAGGGCATGCTCAGCGCCTCGAGGTGACGGCCTCGCGATCTGGTGGCCCACAGCGGCGAGCCCGCCTGGTGCATCGTGTCCGATGCCGTGCGGGCCAACTCGTCGACCTGCTTGCGCGCACCTGCCAGACGTTCCGGATGGGCGAGCGTGTCCGCCGCCGCCCGCGTGAGGCCGGCCGGGACGCGGAGCACGTCGGAGAGCGCTCCCCGCACCTGCTCGGCCAGTCCCGTACGCGACTTGGTCTCACTCGCCAGCACAGCGGCCAGATCCACCTCGGGCGGATCCTCGGCGTCGGGTTCTTTGGCGGTGTAGGCGCCCCCCAGTCGGACCGCGCCATGACCGTCGGTGACGACATGGTGGAGCTTCATCGCGAGCGCACCCCGGCCATCGGCCAGTTTGTCGATCGCGACGTACTGCCACAGCGGGCGGGTGCGATCGTACGGGTCCTGGAGCCACGGGCGCGACCAGTCGAGGAGGTCGCGCAACGTGCCCTCGCCGGGCGCTCCGATGTGGCGGACGTGCCAGTCGAGATCGAACTCGGGGTCGGTCTCCCAATGTGGTGCTCCGAACGGGGTGCTCGGTTCGATCACGCGCTGTCGGAGTCGAGGCACGTCTGCCACGGCATGGGCGATGAGCCGGCGGAAACGGGGGACATCGAGCGGTCGGTCGAAGATCGTGATCGACCCTCCGCTCGGCGCCATCCAAGGATCACGCTCGATGTGCCACATGAGTTCCTCGGCACCGCTCATGGAGCGTTCGTCCGGTTCGTTCACAGCAAGCCCCCCTTCCGGCACGCACAGCGGCCAGCTCTGTGGACAACATCGCGAACTCTTCGGCTCCTCGGCCGCGAGCTCACGGTGCGACTGCGCCGCTGCCGGGGTGTCCGCCTGCGATGTCGGCCGTGTGCACTGTGCCCAGCCAGGGGGTCGCCGACCTAGGGCCGAATGGCACGACTCACCGGAGAACGGGGCTGCGCCGTGCTCAACCAGCACGGCAGGGCGGGGCGAGCGTGCTCGCCTACACCGTCGAGCAGGTGAATCTGGCGTCGAGCCAGTCGGCGTGGTCGTAGGCGTTGCCGTTGCCGGCGTCGGTGACGACGAGGCGCAGTGTGGACACGCCTGTCAGGGCCACCGTGGCCGGTATCGCGGCGTCGACGCCGGTGCGGATGCCGGAGTCGTAGAGCTTGGTGGTGGTGCCGTTCCATACTTGGAACACGGCCGAGCCGAGGTTGCCGACTTCGTCGTCGACGCCGACCTGTGTCGTGAACGTGGTGCATCCGGCCGGCACCGCGTAGCGGACGTCGCTCGCGGCGTGCACGCCGAGCCCGCGGGTGAAGGCGACGCCGCCCACGCGCAAGGTGAGACCGTCGCCGCCGGCCGATTCTCCGTTGGACCGGTCGCGCTCGATCGGTCCCCAGCCGTTCACGGCAGCAGCCGACGGTGTCAACGTCGACACGTACACCGTCGACGTGGCCGGCGGTGGCGGCGGGGGCGGTGTGGGCGGCGCGGTGTAGCTGGCCGTGTACGTGGCGTTCGACGCCCCCACGGTGATCGAGTGCGTCGCCGCGCCGCCGTCGGACCACGAGTTGAACGTGTACCCGTCCTGCGGGGTGGGCGCGCCGATGCTGCGCACCGAGCCGACCGGCACGTTCGCGACGTAGGGCGTGGCGACCGGGTTCCCGTTGTAGAGCAGGGTTCGGCCTGCGGGCGACGAGGTGACGGTGAGCGTGCTGGTGGCGAAGTCGATGCGGCGTGACGCGCTGCTCGTGAGGCCGTCACCGTCGACGGCCACGAAGTCGAGCGTGAGGTACGTGTCGTCACCATGATCGGGCACCACGAACGAACCCGAACTGCCCGTGAGTGACGTGAGGAAGTGGTTGTGGCAGTTGCCGGCCGGGCAGTGGTGCACCGTCACCGTCCAGGAGAGCCCGGTCGATGCGACGAAGCCATCCTTCAGATCCGTCGCCTGGCCGGTGAACGACACCGTGGAGCCGACGGTGAAGCGGGTGCCTGCGGTGGGTGTGAGGATCGAGGCAGTCGGTGCGCCCACTGCACCGCAGGTGATGGAGGCGTTGGCCCAGTCGGCATGGTCGTAGGCGGCGCCGTTGCCGGCATCGGTGACCACCAGTCGGAGATCGGTGACACCCGCGATGCTCACGTTCACCGACGATGCGGCGTCGAGCCCGGTCTTGGTGCCGGAGTCGTAGAGCTTGGTGGTGGTGCCGTTCCACACTTGGAACACGACCGAACCGAGACTGCCGACCTCGTCGTCGACGCCCACCTGAGCGCTGAACGACGTGCACCCTGAGACCGCGAACTGGATCGCGCTGGCGGCGTGCACGCCGAGCCCGGACGCGTAGGTCGTGCCGTTGATCGTCAGCGTGGTGCCATCGGCGGCCCCTTGCTCGCCGTTCGATCGGTTCCTCTCGTATGGACCCCAGCCGTTGACCGGCGTGCCGACGGGCGTGAGGTCGGCGAGCAGTGAGGTGCCGGGAGGGGCGGGGGGTGGTGGCGGTGTGCTCCCCAGGCTGATCCGACGCAGTTGGCCTGCCCCGATCGACACGTAGTAGAGGTCGCCGCTCGGTCCGGCTTCGAGTTCGACGGGTGAGTCGACCGAGGTCGCGAAACTGGTGATGGCACCCGTGAGGGCGCCGGTCGCGTCGGCGGCCGCGTAGCGGATCCAGCCGTTGGCGTAGTCGGCGTAGAAGATGCCCCGGTTCCACGGGCTGGGGAACCTGGTGCTCGATGCAGAGGGCCCGCCGACGGAGGCTGCGCCGCCGGTCGTGCTCCAGGTGATCGACGGTGCTGTCACGGCCGCGACCCCCTGCGCGTACAGCGCCTGACACACCGGCTTCGATGCATAGCCGGGCTGCTGGGCAGGTCCCTCGTAGCACGGCCACCCGTGGTTCTTGCCGGAGGTGACCACGTTGATCTCTTCGTGGGTCAACCATCCGACATCGCCGACCGTGAGGACGTTGTTCGAGCCCGCTCGGAGGCTGAACCGGAACGGGTTGCGGAGGCCGTAGGCGAACACACGTGATCGCACCGAATCGGGGTTGCCGTCCCAGAACGGGTTCGTGGGCAGCCCCTTGCCGAGACGGTCGACATGCAGGATCTTGCCGGGATACTGGTTCACGTCCTGCGCCCGCAACGCAAGATCGGTCACCGCGTCCCACGACGCGTTGTCACCGATCGAGAGGTACATCGTCTTGTCGGCCGCGAACACGATGTCGCCCGCTGCGTGCCCGTACCAGTCGTTCGGGATGCAGGCGCCGTTGCCCGGCGTCGCGGCGCACCCGGGGCTGGACAGCGAACCGATGAGGACGACCTCCGATGCCTGCGACGCCGTGTTGCCCACCATCGTGATGCGGGTGAGTCGCAGCGTCTTCGGCGCCGTCTGGTCGAGTGCACCGTCGTCGAACGGGTAGAGGAGGTAGACGTAGCCGTTGGTTGCGAAGTCGGGATCGGGCGACATGCCCAGCAGGCCACGATCCCAGTAGTCGGCCACACGAGCCGTCAGGTCGACGACGACGCTCGCCGTCCCGTTCGTCTGCACCACGTGGATCAGACCGGACTTCTCCGCGACCAGCACACGACCATCGGGCAGGAACGACATCGCTGTCGGCAGGTTGAACCCCGAGGCCACCACGGCATCGGTGAAGCCTGATGGCACGACCGGTGCCGCCGACACCGATGAGGGCATGGCCGCACCCGTCACGATCGTCGCAGTCGTGATGACCAATACAAGGGTTGCCGCCCGCACCCGTCTCATCGTTCCACCTCCGCCGAGAGACTCGAGCGTAGTCAAGTCACGCGGCACGGCCGGGTTTCGGGGTCGCACGGATCGGCCGGCCGACAAGGCCACCTGTTGCTATGCCGATGCTGTGCCGCCCCACTCGGGCTCGAGCCCCGCTGGACCGCCGACGTCAGCACCGGACGAGCGCGAGCCGACCCGATACGCTCAATCGCCGCGCTCCGGCACGATGCCGCCCCTTTGCCCCTTTGGGACTGGTAGAGAACCGCGAGGCCGCTGGTCAGCGAGCTTGATAGCGCGGTGGCCGGAACGCTTCTGTTCTGTTCCGGAACGCGTGTCCGCTTATGTCCGCAGATGTCCCCATTTTCCAGTCGTTCGTTCGAGCCATCCGAGCAAGAGCTCCTCATCAGCGGCGAGCGTGGCGAGCGCGACGACCGCGACAAATCGTTCGTATGCCGACACCTCACGGTCCTCCATGCCGCTCGGAGCGGTAAAGCGCAGCGGATCGGCCAACCAGTCGAGGTATTCAAGCGCGACCGCCCGGTCGACAGAGCCCCTCGGGTTCACCAACGCGTAGGCGGCAAACTCGAACCCATCAGCGCTTCGGGCGACATAGTCCCACTGCGGCTGGGCAACGACTCGGTCCGTGCGATCGATGAGGCAATACCGGAGCGGTGTTCGGTACCTGTCGTCTCCGAGCACGAGGCCCGTGTCGCCGGGATGTTCGGTGCCGGCGAGGATGCGGTGCACAGCGCGGTCAACCGGAGGCATGGCCTCGAGTGTCTCGACGGTCTGGGCGAGGCGATCGAGTCGTGTCTGGTAGCT
>JANNQK010000056.1:0-15513 GCA_031400715.1 Actinomycetes bacterium
CCCTCCCCCCGCCGTGCGACCCCCCCCCCCCCCCCCCCCGCCCCCACCCGCCCCGCGGGGCCCCCGCCTGCGGGGGCCCACCTCGGGTTGTTGGAACCGTGTCACTCGGACCGGTTCGAAAGGGTCGGATCAGACCGTCACCGGCTCCTTCACCAACTCGGCGGGCACCGTGTCGGGAACCTTGAACTCCTTCACGCTCTTGGCGGTGTGCCAGATGAAGGCGGCGCCCATGACCATGCAGACCACGCCGAGCCCGGCGAGCAGGCCAGCGATGCCGAGCGCCAGCATCAGTGCGCTGTGGGTGGCGGCGCCGACACCGAGTTCGGCGACGAGTGCGTGGGCCGTGCCGCTCCATGCCAACTCACGGGCCTTGCCGTCCAGGGCGTCGGAGCGGTCGAACCCGGTCCAGTAGCGGCCGTTGACCGGCACCGCGTAGGGCACGCCGGCCTCGAGCACCTGACCCTTGTAGGCCTCGACGTTGCCGTTGTAGGTGCCATCGGGTGCGAGCGCTTCGCTGTCGATCAAGCGGGCGATGTCGGCATCGGTCAAGACGACGTTCTGCTCACCGTTGAGGGTGTGGAAGACGATCGTCGCCATCTGGAACATGTACTCGCTCTGGTTGTTGACGACCGGATCCTTGGGATCGATGCCGCCCTTGCCCATCGTGACCGGGAAGTTCCAGTCGTCCTCGAGCAGCGACATGATCGCATCGGCACCTTCGGTCGTGCCACGGTCGATCAACGTGCCTTCGTCGTTGTAGCTGAGTGTGACGTTCTGGGCGGCGCTGAATGCCTCCAGCGAGCCGTACCCGCCCTGCGTCTTGCTGTATGCGACGCCGGCACCGACGAAGTACCCGATACCGACGACGATCAGGAACAAGCCCAGGAGTCCCAGTGGCTTCTTGAACATGGCTACCTCTTTCGAACCTCTGCTGCACCCGTGAAGTGGTTCACAAGCTGCTGATACCCAGAATGGAGGTCGTGCATGCACGCGGGTCAGGGACGGAAGTCCCACATCGACGGGACCTTGTGCGGAACGAGGAGTCGTCAAGACCTGGTGACGCGAGCCCGGTTCAGCTCTGCGCCCAGGAGTGCGACCGTGGCGTGGAGGCTGAGCCAGGCGAGCAGGGCGATCACTAAGGCGAAGTCGCCGTACACGTTCTCGGCGTTCGCCTGTGACCGAGCGATCACCGTGGTGCCCACCACCTGCAACAACGAAAAGAGCACACCGGCGAAGATCGCGCCCGGCCACACGGATCGCCATGTGGTGGGTGCGCTCGTGAGCCATCGATAGGAGCAACCGAGGACGACGGCGTTCACCAGCGCAGCGGCAGCCACGAGCAGCACGTTGCTGATCGCGGGGAGTCCGGCTGAGGTCACGACGCTGGTCAAGAACGCGCTGGCCCCCTGGGCGAGACCGACCACGCCGATGCCGAGCAGTGCGCGCACGCGGGCCTGAATGAAGCTGTGGCGGTCGTCGATCGGCACCTCATTGGTGTTGTCGAGCGCGGCTTGGAGCGCGACGAAGGCCTTGAGGCCACTCCAGAGAGCGAGCGCCAGACCGAACACCAACACCATCACGCTGCCCTCGAGCGCATCCGGGCTGTTGGCGAGCGTGGGTCCGATGAGCGGCAGTTTGGCGAGTGCGGAATCGACGATCTTCTGCTGCAGTTCGACGTCGTCCTGCAGCACGAAACCCAAGACCGTGGTGAACACCAGGAAGAGCGGGAACACGGAGATGAACCCGAAGTGCGACACGAGCGCCGCGCTTCTGCCCGTCTGATGTGACCGGAACCCATCGAGGGAGCCCACGACGGTGTCGACGACGCGGGACTTCTGGCGCAAGGTGATGACGCGCGGGCGCTGTGTCCACGGAGGTCGGACAGCCATAGTCGAGCGAGCGTAGCCACGGGAGGGCAACGATGCGCAGCATGCGATACGGTCCGGCTGGTGCGACGCATGGGGGTGTCGAGCGACAGGTTCGGGTTCGACCGCGGTCGCATCGTTGCGCTCGCTTCGGTACTGGCCGTGCTGACGATCCAGCTGGTGGCGTATCCGATGCCGCTGGGCAACTGGATCCGGGGGGCCATCCTGGGGCTGCTCGGGGCGATGCTCGCGATGGGCATGGTCCTCGTGTATCGCGCGAACCGGGTGGTCAACTTCGCCCAGGCCGAGCTCGGGTCGGTGCCGACGGCGTTCGCGGCGTCGTTCGTGCTCTTCTGGGGTTGGCCCTACCTGGTCGGTCTTGCCGCGTCGGTGGTGCTCGGCCTCGTGCTCGGGTTGGTGGTCGAGATGGCGATCGTGCGCCGCTTCAGGCACTCGCCACGCCTGGTTCTCACTGTTGCCACGCTCGGCATCGTTCAGCTCCTCGTCTACCTGGGCATCCTCGTGCCGCGTTGGTGGGGGCGAAACCTCGCGAGCGAGCGCATCCCGCCGCCGCTCGACTGGAAGTTCACCGTCGGCTCGTTCATCCTCAACGCCAACGATCTCATCGCGCTCGCGCTCGCGCCGCTCACGATCGCGGCGGTCGGGTTGTTCCTCACACGTACTCGGGCCGGCCTCGCCGTTCGTGCGAGCGCGGAGCGCAGCGACCGGGCGGCGATGCTCGGCATCCCCGTCACACGGCTGAACACGTTGGTGTGGGCCCTCGCGGCTGCGCTGGCATCGCTCGCGCTCTTCCTGAAGAGCGGCATCACGGGCGTGCCGCTGGGCGCCGCCGTCGGGCTGCCGACCCTGCTCCAGGCGCTCGCGGCGTTGGTCATCGGTCGGCTGGAACGGTTGCCGACCATCATCGCCATGGCGGTCGCACTGGGGTTGCTCGAAGCCGGCGTGCAGTGGAATTCCGAGACACCCTTCGCGGCCTACCCGATCATGGCCGCGGTCATGTTCGTCGCCTTGTTGGTGCAACATCGCGGCAACAGCCGTCGTGAGGTCGACGCGACGTCCAGTTGGCGCGGCGCCGACGAGATCCGCCCGCTCTCTCCGGCGCAGGCATCGAATGCCTGGGTACGCACATTGCGATGGACGATGGTGGCCGCCGGCCTCGGTGCCGTCGTCCTGCTCCCGGTGATCCTGCGCGTCGACTACGTCCTCAAGGCGTCTGCGATCGTCGCCTTCGCGATCATCGGCATGTCCTTGGTGGTGCTCACCGGTTGGGCAGGTCAACTCTCGTTGGGCCAGATGGCGATCGTCGGCATCGGTGCCTCGGTGAGCGCCACGTGCACCTCGCGTTGGAACGTCGACCTGTCGCTGGCGCTGCTGGTCGGCGGTGTCGCGGGCGGTCTGGCTGCGTTCATCGTCGGTGTGCCGGCGCTGCGCCTCACCGGTCTGTACCTCGCGGTCACCACGTTCGCCTTCGGTCTCGCGGTGCAGTTCTGGCTGCTCAACGATCGATTCTTCGGTTGGTTCCCGCGCACGGATCAACGATTCGAACGACCACCGCTGTTCGGGCGAATCGACGTGTCGACCCCCACCCGCTACTACGCCTACTCCGTCGCCGTGCTGGCGATCGTGTACATCGGGCTGCGCGGCGTCCGCCGCTCGCGCACGGGCCGAGTGATCGTCGCGCTGCGCGAGAACGAGCGCGCCGCGCAGAGCTTCGCGGTGCCCGCGGTTCGAGCGAAACTGACCGCGTTCGTGCTGTCCGGCGTGGTGGCCGGCATCGGTGGGGCGCTCTACGCTCACCTGAACCAGTCGTTCGTCATCGCGAGCTACGACACGAGCGAGAGCTTCGCCGTGTTCATCTCCACGGTGATCGGCGGTCTCGGCTCACTCGGTGGGGCCCTGCTCGGTGCGCTCTACCTGCGCGGGACACGTTGGTTCATCACGGCGCCCGAGTGGCAGGTGCTGTCCACGGGCGTGGGCGTGCTCGTCGTGCTGCTCGTACTGCCTGGTGGGCTCGGTGGGTTGTGGGTGAGGGTGCGCGATGTGGTGGTGCGTCGGCTCGTCAGGACCGACCCGACCGACGACGCCCTGCACGTCCACTCCTCTTCTGAACGATCGCTCGAGGATCGATCGGTCGAGGATCGATCGGCAGCAGAGCTCGACGGGTCGTCGAGGAGCGGGAACGAACCCGATGGTCCGACCTTGGTCGGTGCGGGGTGAACGGGGTGTGGCAGAGCATCCGCCATCCGCGCACCTGGTTGCGCGACGTCTGCGGAGGTGAATCGGCCTTTCCGCTGATGGTGTTGTTCGGACTCAATGCAGTGGACGAACTCGACCGGACTGCGTTCGGCATCCTCCTGCCGAACATCCGCGACGAGTTCGACCTCGACAACACGGGGGTGCTCGGCCTGGTGGCGCTCGTGTCGTTGGCGGCGCTCGCGCTCCAGGTGCCGATCGCCCAGTACGCCGACCGCTCACGCAGGGTGCCGCTCGCCATCGCAGGCGCGATCGGATGGGCGTGCTTCAGCGGGCTGACGGGGCTGGCCACAGGCATCGTCGTCCTCGGCATCGCGCGCAGCGGTAGTTCGGTGGGCAAGGCGGTCATCGACCCGACGCACAACTCGCTGCTCGCCGACTACTACCCGATCGAGGCTCGCACCAAGGTGTACAGCACCCACCGCGCTGCCAACGCGGTCGGTGCCTTCGTGGGTCCGTTGGTGGCGGGGTTCCTCGCCTACGCCTTCGACTGGCGTGTGCCGTTCCTCGTGTTCGTGGTGCCCACGCTGGTGTTCGTCGTGATGGCCTTCCGGCTGCCCGAGCCGGTCCGTGGTTCGTGGGAGCGGCGGGCGATGGGCTCGTCGGAGGAGGTGATCGCGACCGAGGAGACCGCGCCGTCGTTCGCCGAGAGCTGGCGCACCGTGCACAAGATCGAGAGCCTGCGCCGTCTGTGGTGGAGCTTGCCGTTCCTGGCGACCTCGTTGATCGGCTTCGTCACCCTGGCTTCGTTGATGTACGAGCAGGAGTTCGGGCTGGACGAGCGAGGCCGCGGCATCGCAGCCGCGGTCGCCGAACCCTTCCAGCTGCTCGGCTTGGTGGTGGGTGCCCGGATCGTCACCCGGCGATTCGCCGGTGACATGCGCGCCGTGAATCGCTTCGGCGCCAAGGTCGCCGCCTGGACGTCGCTGCTGTCGATTGCATTCGCGCTCTCGCCGAACATCGTGGTCGCCGTCGCGATCAACTGCGTCATCTCGGCTGCACTTGCGGTCATCGGCCCCAGCATCCTGGTCTCGCTGTCGTTGGCCATCCCGGCACGGGCTCGGGCCACGGGGTTCTCCGTCGCGTCGCTGTGGGTGATCCCCGGTCTGTTGGTGCTGCCACTCATCGGGTGGATCTCCGATCATCTGGGCATCCGTACCGGGATGCTCGTGTTGGTGCCGCTGTTCCTGGTGGGTGCGGTGATGCTGGGAGCGGTGGGCGACGTGATCGTCGCCGACATCGCTCAGGTGTGGAAGGCGGCCGCCGCTCGGAGCGAGGCGCTGTTCAATCGCCGTTCGGGTCGTGCCGATCTGTTGATCGTGCGCGGGTTGGATGCCGGATACGACCAGCGGCAGGTGTTGTTCGAGGTGGACATCGACGTGCGCGAAGGCGAGATCGTCGCCCTGTTGGGTACCAATGGCGCAGGCAAGAGCACGCTGCTGAAGGCGATCAGTGGCGTGCTGGAGGCCGATCGGGGCGCCGTCGTGCTCGACGGACGAGACGTCACCCATGCGCCACCTGAGGAGATCGCCGCGCTGGGCATCGGTCAGATGCCCGGAGGGCACGGTGTGTTCGGTTCGCTCACCGTGGATGAGAACCTCCAGCTGGCCGGCTGGACGCGCCGACGGAACCCATCCGGCGTCGCCGACGCGCGTCGCGACGTGCTCGAGATGTTCCCGGTGCTCGCCGAGCGGGGCGGCGTGGCCGCAGCCGACCTGTCGGGTGGTCAGCAGCAGATGCTCGCGCTCGGCATGGCCTTCATCGCCAAGCCTCGGGTCTTGCTGATCGACGAACTGTCGCTCGGCTTGGCACCGGTGATCGTCGGGCAACTGCTCCCCATCGTGCGCCGCCTCGCAGCCGAGGGGGTCGCCGTGGTGTTGGTGGAGCAGAGCGTGAACGTGGCACTCACGGTCGCCGAGCGTGCCTACTTCATGGAGCGGGGCCGCATCCGCTTCAGCGGCCCGACGGCCGAGCTGTTGGCGCGCCCCGACCTGCTGCGGTCGGTCTTCTTGTCGGCAGCATCCGTGGTGACCCGGGCCACGACCACCGACCGAGCCGTCGACCCGGATCTCGACCCGAGTGTCGCCTCCCTCACGCCACAGATGGGCAGCCATGTCGCTGCACTCGAGGTCAGCGAGCTGTCGTGCTCGTTCGGCGGCATTCGAGCCGTCGACGGCGTGACGTTCTCGCTCGCTCCCGCCGAGATCCTGGGTGTGGTCGGGCCCAACGGTGCGGGCAAGACCACGGTGTTCGACCTGATCAGTGGATTCACGCCGATGGTTGCCGGTGGCGTGCTGCTCGGAGGCCTCGACGTGAGCGCGATGGGCCCGGCTCGCCGTGCCGCACACGGGCTGGGGCGCAGCTTCCAGGATGCCCGGCTGTTTCCCGACATGACCGTCACCGAGACGCTTGCCGTGTCCCTCGAACGATGGATCGAACAGCGCAGCGCGATCGCCGCGGCGCTGAGGCTGCCCAGTGTGTTCGACGATGAAGAACGCACCGCGCTGCGCGTCGAGGAACTGATCGAACTGATGCAGCTGGGGGCGTTCCGGCGTTCGTTCGTGCGCGAGCTCTCGACGGGCACGCGGCGCGTGGTGGACCTGGCATGCCAGGTCGCGCACCGACCCACGGTGATCCTGCTCGACGAGCCGTCGAGCGGCATCGCACAGCGCGAAGTGGAGGCGCTCTCCCCGCTGCTGCGCCGACTTCGTGACGAGATGGGTGCTGCGCTGGTGGTCATCGAACACGACATGCCCCTCGTGTCGTCGATCTCGGATCGGCTGGTCGCCCTCGACCAGGGTCGGGTGGTGACCATCGGACCGCCGGCAGAGGTGCTGTCCCACCCCGACGTCGTGCGGAGCTACCTCGGCACCGACGTCGCCGCGCTGTCACGGTCCACGCCCACCTCCTCCAGCTGAACCACCACCCGACCACGACCGACGACCGACCACGACCGACAAGGAGCGCCACGACATGCAACCCGCACAGTCACAAGGGAACACCGCCAACACGAGCGGGGGTGCTCGCGCCCTGAAGCGATGGGGGCCGATCGCCGGTGTCGTGGTGATCGTCGCGATCGTGATCGGCGTGGTCGTTGCCAGCGGTGGTGACGACGAGCCGGAGGCGTCTGCGCCGACCACCGTGGCCGCGAGCGAGCCGACGCAAGGCACCGTCGACGGCACCCCGGATCAAGCCCCCGCAACGACGACCGAGTCGACAGGCGATGCGCCGACGACCACCGGAGCGACTGGTCAGATCACCTACCCGCTCACGTTTCAGCAGGCAGAGGAACAGGGCATCGTCGACCAGATCGAGTGGGGTCCACGCTGTGACACCTCGTCGGGCCAGATCGCGGTGCCCGACTACTTCGCGCAACCGTGCATGGCCCCGTTCACCGGCGACAACGGCGGCGCCACCGACACCGGCGTGACGGCCGACGAGATCACGATCGTCTCCTACGAAGGCCAGGAAGGTGACCCGATCATCGCCTACATCAGCGATGCGGTGGCCGTCGACGACACCAATGCCGAGCAGTTCGCGACGATGGAGCAGATCATCGCGTACTACGAGACGTACTTCGAGATGTACGGCCGCACGGTCAACCTGATCACCTTCGAGGGCACCGGGGGTTCGACCGACGACGTCGCCGCACGCGCCGACGCCGCCAGGATCGCCGAGGAGTACCAGCCGTTCGTCGTCTTCGGCGGTCCGGCGCTCACGAGCGCCTTTGCCGACGAGCTGGCGGCCAGGGAGATCATGTGCATCAGCTGCACGCCCGGCCAGCCCACGCAGTTCTACGTCGACCGCGATCCCTACGTGTGGGGCCTCGATGGCAGCCAGGCGCAGAAGCAGGCCCATGCGGTGGAGTTCCTGACCAAGCAGATCATCGACAAGAACGCCGAGTATGCCGGCGACCAGTTCGTCGATCAGGCGCGCAAGCTCGGCCTGCTGTACCTCGAGAGCAGCAGCGCCTCGAAGGACCTCGCCGATCAGTACGTCGCGGCGATGGAGGAGGCGGGTTCGCCCTTCGGTGAGGTGATCGCCTACGAGTTGAACCCTGCCACGATTCAAGCGACGGCATCTCAGGTCATCTCCAAGTTGAAGTCGTCCGGTATCACGACCGTGGTCTTCAGCGGTGATCCGGTGGCGCCGCGCGACTTCACCCGGGAGGCCACGGCGCAGGAGTACTTCCCCGAGTGGTTCGTGTCGGCGGCAGCCCTGGTCGACACCAACGCCTTCGCCCGCACCTACGACCAAGAGCAGTGGCAGCACGCGTTCGGCATCACGCAGGGAGCCGTGCGCGTGAACCCGGAGTCGATCGGGTCGTACTTCATCTACAACTGGTTCAACGGCGAGCCGCCGCCTGCCGATGGGACCGTCGGGTTGCTGCAACCGTCGCCGGCGCTCTTCTTCGCCGTCGTTCAAGGCATCGGGCCCGACCTGACCCACGAGAACTTCAAAGCGACCCTGTTCGCATTCGATGGCACCGAGGCTGCGATCAGCCAACCGTTCCTGTCGTGGGGCAACTCGCTGTGGCCCGAGCCCGACTATCTGGGACTCGACGACGCCACGGCCTTCTGGTGGGATCCGACGGCGACCGGTCCCGACGAGATCAGGCGCGAAGGCACCGGCATGTACCAGTTCGTCGACGGTGGCACGCGATACCTCCCCGGCGCCTGGCCGACCGACGAGCGGTTGTTCGATCCAGACGGCGCGGTGGCCATCTACGACACGCCACCTCCCGGCGAAGCGCCGCCGACGTATGCGAGTCCTGCGGGCGGGAGCTGAGCTGCCGACTGCCGACTGCCGACTGCCGACTGCCGGTCAGTCCGGCAGTCGCCAGTCGATCGGGGCCAGACCGACCTCGATCAGCGCGTCGTTGGTGCGGCTGAACGGCGCGCTGCCGAGGAATCCGCTGTGGGCGCTGAGTGGCGAGGGATGCGCCGACTGGATCACGACGTGGCGCGACGTGTCGACGAGCGACTGCTTTCGACGAGCCGGCGCGCCCCACAGCAGGAAGACCACTCGTTCGGCCTTGTCGTTCACCACCCTCAGCACTTCGTCGGTGAACGTCTCCCACCCCTTGCCGTGATGTGATCCTGCCGCACCGCTGCGCACGGTGAGGCAGGTGTTCAGCATCAGCACCCCCTGCGCAGCCCACGCCTCGAGGTTGCCGTGGCCTGGTGGTTCGATGCCGAGGTCGGCCCGTAACTCGAGGAACACGTTGTGAAGCGACGGTGGTGGCTTCACGCCACGTCTCACCGAGAAGCACAGGCCATGGGCCTGACCGGGCCCGTGGTACGGGTCTTGACCGAGCAGTACGACCCGGGTGGATGCGTACGACGTGAGGTGGAGCGCGTTGAAGACATCTTCGGCCGGGGGATGGACCGTCGTGCGCGCTCGCTCGGCGGCGAGGTAGTCCTGCAGTCCGAGCCAGTACGGCTTGTCGAACTCGCCGCGAAGCAGCGGATTCCAATCGGTCGTGGTCACCTCGGGAGTCTGGCAGGACGGATCGACCCGAACCGCGTCGGGTCGCGTCGACGGTGGGGGACGGTGGGAGGACGGTGGGAGGACGGTGGGAGGGACGGTCGGTGCCGACGGGTCAGCCGTCGGAGCCGTCCGGGCTTCCGGAACCCCCGGAGGTCCCGCCGTCGTCGGAACGCTCGCCACCCCCAGAGCCGCTGCCGCCGCGGCTACCGCCGCTGCCGTCACCGCCGCTGCCGTCGCCCCCGCTGCCGCTGCCGCTGCCGCCGTCGTGGTCGACGTCGTCGTCGGTGTCGTCATCGGTCGTGTCGGGCCCGCCGCCGGAGATGGTGCTGGCGGTGGTGTTGGCCGTGGTGGTGGCCGTGGAACTGGTCGGCCGGGACTCCTCGGATCGGTCGGCCCGGAGCCGGGTGCCGTCGATCCGGACACGTAGGCGCGTGCGATGGGTCGATGACGTGAACGTCACCTCCAGCTCGTCAGGATCACCCTTGGTGACGGCCGCCGTGAAGCCGGCGGCGGCCACCGGGTAGCTGGCGAACGACAGCGCACCCGCTTCGACGCGCACGTCGACCGCTCCACCGACGCCGCTCAAGGTACGGGTCTCGGTGGCCGCGACGACCACATCGAACAGTTCGTCGCGGTCACCGTCGTCACCGTCGTCGCCGGGGGCGAGGGTGGACCCCGCTTGGTCGTCGGTGTTCGTTGCGCTGCTGGAGGGTCCGTCTGGACTCGATGTGGCGGTCGAGGCGATGCCGGTGTCGGGCGTGGTCGACACGACGGACGAGTCGATCGCAGGCGATGTCGTCGACACCCCGATCGACACGTCGTCCTGGGGTCGTGCGATCGTGGTCGGTGCCTCGGCGCTGGTGAGCCGCCCTCGGGTATCGCCCGTGTTCATCGCATACACGGTGCCGAGGAGCAACACCGACACGCCGGCCGATCCGGTGATCGCCGCCGCCCGTCGACGGCGTGCCCGCGAGACGCGTCGACGCACCTGGGCATGGGCCCCGCTCAGGTCGGGCTCGCCCCCTGCGACGGCGCTCAGGCGCGCCCACACCAGGGCATCGATGTCGTTCCTCTCGCTCATGTCGCTCATCTCGCGTTCCCGTCGTTCATTCGTCGTTCCCCTGATGTCGTCCTGGCCCTGCGGGGCCCTTGATCGTGCCGCGCAATCGCTCGCGACCCTGGTGGAGGTGGAACTTCACAGCACCGTCGCTGATGCCGAGCGTCGTTGCGATCTCGGCGATCGGCAGTCCATCGACGTGGAACAACGCGATGCAGATGCGTTGCTGTCGAGGAAGCGAGCGCAGCATCGCCATCACGCCGTCGGTGTCGCCGCTCCGATGGCTCAGTTCGTCGTGGGTGGCGTCGGGATTCGCAGCCGACTGGTGGACCGCATCGCTGCGCAGACGATCCATCGCGTCGTGCTTGCGTCTGGTGCGGCGATGCCCGTCACGCATCCCGTTGATGGCGACCCGGCGGATCCAACCGACCGGATCTTCGTAGTGCTGCAGCCGTCGCCAACGCAGATGTGCCTTCACGAATGCCTCTTGCACTGCATCGGCGGCCAGCTCGCGGTCGCCGCTCACGACGGTGAGGGCGCGCACGAGCCGCCCGTAGTGAAGGCGGAACAGGGCATCGAGCTCAGCCGCGCTGGCGGCATCGAAGGCGAGTTCCATCGGGTCGTGCGAGGAGTGGGGCATGGTGAAGGTGAAGAGCACCGGTGGAGACACGTTCGACACGTCCCCGAGGTTTGCTCCGTGATCCGACCGTACCGTGGGCGTCGGTCGCCACTCCGTCTGGTCGTGGCCGGCGTCGTCGGGTGTCGTCGGGCATCGTCGGGTGTCGTCGGGCATCGTCGGGAACCCGCCGTCGCGCTCTGACGCCACTACGGTGACCGGCATGAACCCCGACCGGGACCTGATCGTCGCGATCGACATCGGTGTCAGCACGATGGCGGTGGGCCTGATGACGTTGCGCGGTGAGATCGTGGATCGCACGGAGGCACCGGTCGACACTGCGCTCACCGCCGACGAGCTGTTCGAATCCCTCGCCGGCATCGTCGACGAGATGCTCGTCCGAGCCGAGGAGCATCACCAACTGGCGCCGATCGCCGTCGGTGTCGGGTGCTCCGGCCCGGTGGAACCCAACGTGGAAACGGTTTCGCCGGTGCACATCGAGGCGTGGCGAGGGTTCCCGCTGCGCTCGCGGCTGATGGAGGCCATCTCGCTGCCGGTGTACGGCGACCTCGATGCGAAGTCGCTGGCGATGGCGGAAGGCTGGCTCGGCGCAGCCCAGGGCAGGTCGAGCTTCCTGACGATGGTGGTGTCGTCCGGGATCGGTGGTGGGGTGGTGCTCAACGGCCAGCTCCTCGACGGTGCCGCCGGCAATGCCGGGCACGTGGGCCACATCGTCGTCGAGCCGAACGGGCGGCGGTGTGCATGCGGCTCGCGGGGGTGTCTCGAAGCCGAGGCGTCAGGCCGTGCCATCGAGTCGATCACCGGCCGTCCGCTCACGGAACCGAGCTACGAGATCATGCAACGAACCGGGGAACTGGTCGGACGTGCGGTCGCGTCGGCGTGCAGCCTGCTCGACATCGACCTGGTGGTCATCGGTGGATCGGTGGCCCTCGGCTTCGGCGCCACCTTCTTCAACTCGGCGCAGGCAGCGCTCGATCGCCACTCGCGACTCGAGTACATGCGCGGCGCGCGCATCACCCCTGCCCGACTCGGCGACCGCGGACCGCTCGTCGGTGCCGGTGCCGTCGGCCTACGCGGCGTGCGTCGGAGCAGCAGGGCGGGCGTTCAGTAGAGTCCGCCACATGGCGACACTCATCCGGTCTCTGCTCGCGTCTGCACCGCACACGGCTCACGATCCTGCGCTGATCGACGACGCCGGCACGACGTCGTGGTCGCAGCTCGACGCTCGCGTCGACCGCTTGATCCACTCGCTCCGTGACGTCCACGGCATCCAGGCCGGCGATCGGATCGCTCTGTTGTCGGGCAACCGCCGCGAGGCGTTCGAAGTGCTCATGGCCGCTGCTCACATGGGGATCCAGGTCGTGCCCGTCAACTGGCACTTCGCTGCCGATGAGGTGGAGTACGTCGTTGCCGACTCGGAGTCGAAGCTCGTCATCACCGATCCGGCGTTTGCGGCCAACGCCGGCGGCGTCGCCGTGCCCGAGTTGAGGTTCGGAGAGGGCTATGAGGCCGCACTCGCAGACGCAGCCGAGGGAGAGCCGGACGACCAGACCATGGGCGGCGTGATGTTCTACACGTCGGGCACCACCGGGCGGCCGAAGGGGGTGCGCAACACCGCGTTCGCCGGCGGTGTCCCCCCGGAGGTGTACCAGTTGATGGCGGCCGGCATGGTGAACATCGGATTCCCGGCGCGCGGGCGCACGCTGCTGTGCGGTCCCCACTACCACTCGGCTCAATGGGCGTTCACGTTCTTCCCGCTGATCGGGGGATCGTCGATCGTGTTGCAACGCTCGTTCGTGCCGGAAGAGACGCTCGAACTCATCGACCGACACGCGATCACCAACGTCCACCTGGTGCCCACGCAGTTCGTCCGACTGCTGCGCGTCGATGCCGATCGACGCGCCGCGTTCAGCGGCGAGACCCTGCAACTCGTGTTGCACGGGGCCGCCCCGTGTTCGCCGGCGGTGAAGCGGCAGATGATCGACTGGTGGGGACCGACGGTCACGGAGTACTACGGCGCCACCGAGGGCGGCGTCGTGTCGATCATCAGCGCAGAGGAATGGCTGGCCAAGCCTGGCTCGGTGGGCAAGCCCATGGCCAACATGGTCGTGAAGATCGTGCCCGACGTGGCCGACGGCGACGACTCGGGCACACCTGGGGCGCCTGCCGGCCCGTTCGAGGAAGGTGTCATCCACGTGCGGAATGCGATGGGAGCCGACTTCGAGTACCTCAACGAGCCCGGCAAGACGGCAGAGGCGCATCGCGAGCCCGGCATGTTCACCCTCGGCGACATCGGTTACTTCGACGACGACGGCTACCTCTACCTCAGCGATCGGAAGATCGACATGATCATCTCCGGCGGTGTCAACATCTACCCGGCCGAGATCGAGGGCGTCCTGGCGGCTCATCCGGCCGTCGTCGACGTCGCCGTGTTCGGGGTGCCCGACGACGAGTTCGGTGAACAGGTGAAGGCGGCCGTGCAGCTCTCGGACGGTACTTCGTGGGATGCCGACCTCGAGGCGTCGCTGGTCGCGCTCGCCAGGGACAAGCTGGCCGGCTACAAGGTGCCTCGCAGCTTCGACGTCGTCGAGACGATGCCGCGCAGCGAGGCCGGCAAACTGCTCAAGCGGCAGCTCCGCACGCCGTACTGGGATGCGGCCGGTCGGAAGATCTGACCAGACGACCGAGAGCTGCGCCACCGCAGAGACGTTCGCGACGATTCGCCGGCGCGACACGTCCGACACCGCGGGCGTGGTTCTCGGAGCGTCCCGGTTTCTGGCAAGGTGAAGACATGACGAAGGTTCGTTCCTCCGATGGCTCGATGATCGATGATCGGCGAGGTCGTTCTGGCGGCCGCGGTGGCGGCTTTCCCGGACTCGGTGGTGGCGGCGGTGCCGGTGGCTTCCCGTTCCCGATGAAAGCGGGCGGAGGTCTGCTCGGCATCATCATGGTGATCGCGGCGATGGTGCTACCCCAGTTGCTCGGGGCCGGCGGCCCGGCGTCGAGCGGTCTCGCCGGCGGACCGGCGAACGAACCCGGTACCGAGAGCGTCGGTGGCGCCCTCGACAGCGATCTCGAACAGGTGCTCGCCGGCGCCACGATCGACGTGCAGACCTACTGGCAGACCGCGCTCCCGAAGTACTTCAACACGGAGTACCAGGCGACCAAGACCGTCTTCTTCTCGGGCTCCACCGACACCGCGTGCGGCCAGGCGTCGGCCCAGACCGGACCGTTCTACTGCCCGCTCGACTCGCTCGTGTACTTCGACCTCGACTTTCTGGTCGCTCTCGAAAAGCAGCTCATCGGCAAGTCGACCGACCTCGCCCAGCAGTACATCGTCGCCCACGAGTACGGCCATCACATCCAGAACCTGCTCGGCACCAACGCCGAGGTGCAGCGTGTCTCGCAGAGCCGACCCGACCTGGCCAACCAGTACTCGGTGGCGTTGGAGCTGCAGGCCGACTGCTACGCGGGAGCATGGGTGCGCAGCGTGGCCGACCGCGGTCTGCTCGACTCGTCGACCGAGATCAACGAGGCCCTCAACGCCGCAGAAGGCGTCGGCGACGATCGCATCCAGCAGAAGACGCAGGGCCGGATCGACCCGGAATCCTGGACCCATGGCTCCGCCCAGCAGCGCCAGGACTGGTTCATGCGCGGCTACAACACCAAAGACCCGCGACGGTGCAACACCTTCGACGAGATCATCTGATCGCGGTCTGATCGCGGTCTGATCGGCGTGCGTCGGATCAGCCGCCGAAGCGTCGGTACAGGCGCTCGAGCGGACCGAGCCCGATGAAGCGCCGCCACCACGCAGCCGTTGCCAGCGCGATCACCCAGAAGGCGACTGCGAACGCGAGTGCCGTATCGAGCCCGGTGGCCCCGACCATGCCCGCCCGGTCGACGAGTGCCCGGAAGACCAGGACGTGGGCGACATAGATCGACAGCGTCATCTCGCCGGCAGCCTGCAGCACCCGCACCGGCATGCTCGATCGCCATCGTTCGGCGACGCTCGAGATGATCGCGAACGCAGCGATGGCAGACCCGAGCGCGCCGACGGTGTACAGCAGGCCACGGTCGTACGGTCGAGTCGACCACACCGCCACCCATGCGACGTCGTCGGCGCGGCCGCTGGTGACGACGTGGTTCACCAGGTAGGTGATCGCCGTGGTCGAAGCCCCGGCAACGGCCAA
>JANNQK010000057.1:0-26141 GCA_031400715.1 Actinomycetes bacterium
GTCGGCGAGCAGCGACGCGCTGAGCGGCGTCCACTCGGCCGGCTTCAGCACGACCGTGCACCCCGCCGCCAAGGCCGGGGCGATCTTCCAGGTGGCCAGCATGAGCGGCGCGTTCCACGGGGTGATCAGCACGGCGACACCGCTCGGGTCCCAGCTGACCTGATTGCGATGCCCTCGGGTTTCGAACTCGGGGTGGTGGAGGTCGTTGACGAGATAGTCCGCGAAGAACCGGAAGTTGTGCGCCACCCGGGGCATCACCCCGCGCAGGTGACTGCGCAGCAGTGCACCGTTGTCGGTGGTCTCCACGATCGCGAGCTGCTCCAGCCGCTCCTCGACGAGGTCGGCGATGCGATGCAACAGGCGCGCCCGCTCGACGGGCGGTGTGGCAGCCCACCCCGCAAAGGCCGCCTTTGCCGCGGCGACCGCGGCGTCGGCCTCTGCTGGACCCCCTCGGGAGATGCGCGCGATCACCTGCTCGTCGATCGGCGACACGTCGTCGAACCGTTCGGCCGACGCCACCCGGCGGCCACCGATCCAGTGATCGCCGGACACCTCGACCCCGGCCACGGTGTTCACGGAATCGGCGCTGCTGACGCTCGCGGACATGACGTGCCTCCTGACGACGAACGGATCGGAGCCCTCGCCCGGAACTCGTTCGGATCCAAACGATAGTGTCGCTCATCGTGCCGGGTGCCTTCTCCAGCGACGACGACGCCGAGATGCGTCAGGCCGAACGCGACGTCACCCAGGCGTTCGTCGGTCAGGCGTTCGACTTCGCTGCACTGTTGGCCGTCAGCAACGTGTTCCGTGCCGCGACCGCCGTCCGCAACCACATGGAACGCGAGGTCCTGAGCTCGCACGAGCTGAGCTGGAGCGCCTTCGTCGTGCTGTTCGTGTTGCGCGTGTGGGGCAAACAGGAGTCGCACGAACTGGCACGCGAGGCGGGGATCACCGGCGGCACGTTGACGGGCGTGCTGACGACGCTCGAGCGACGGGGATTCGCGCAGCGTTCCGTGCACCCCAACGACGGCCGTCGAGTGATCGTGCGCCCGACGGCAAAGGGCCGGCGCACGGTCGACGAGATCATGCCGGTGTTCAACCATCATGAGGCGATCGTGACCGCTGGTCTGTCGTCCGCCGACCGTCGAGAGCTGACCCGCCTGCTGCGCACCGTCCTCGCGACGCTCGATGCCGAGGTGCCGCCCACGCCTCCGACCGGCTGAGGATTCGCTCAACATCACGAGACGTCCATCGACGGCTGCGACCGACGGACTCGCGCGGAGTTCGCAGACCGCCCGAGCGCGACTACATTTCGTTTGGAACCAAATGAATCTTGGGAGAGTGGATCCTGGGAAACGAGTCATGGGATGGGAGCACACATGGGTGAGATCGTCGGAGCGGCCATCGTGTCGCACGTGCCACCGATCGTGATGGGCGACGACGTGCGGGCCGCCCTCTACGGCGCGGCTGGAACCACGCTCGTCGACGGGCTCCACCGGTTGCGACGAGACAAGTTCGACCTCCTCGACGTCGACAGCGTGGTCGTGTTCGACACGCACTGGTTCAGCACGGTGGAGCACATCCTCACCGCCCATGATCGACGCGAAGGGATGTTCACGAGCTCGGAACTCCCCCGAGGGATGAACGGTCACCACTACGACATGCCTGGTGACCGCGAGCTCGCCGAACGGTACGAAGCGATCAGCAACGCCCGCGACGACACGCGTGCGCTGGCATGCGCCGACCCGTACCTGCCGGTGCACTACTCGACGACGAACCTGCTGCCGTTCCTCCAGGGCGCCGACGAGGCGTGGTTGAGCATGAGCATCTGTCAGACCGGCACGCCGATCGACTGGCTGTTGGCCGGCGAGTTGCTGGCCCGTGCGATCGGCGAACTGGATCGACGCGTCGTGCTGCTCGCCTCCGGCGGTCTGTCGCACCGGTTCTGGCCGATGCGCGAGTTCTCCCAGCACGAGGCGGCGGGCCTCGAGCACATCCGCACGCCCGAGGCCCGGGCTGCCGACGAGCAGGTGCTCGCGTGGATGCACGCCGGAGACCATGCGGCGATCATCGATTTCTGGCCCGAGTACCGCCAGCACTCCCCCGAGGCGTTCTTCGCCCACTACCTCATGATGGTGGGGGCGATCGGCGGGCGCGCCTGCACCGCCACCGGCGAGCTGTTCTCGAACTACGAGTCGTCGGCCGGCACCGGGCAGGTGCACGTGTGGTTCGACGGTCCGTTCGCGGGCTAAGCATCTCGCCATGCGCTTCGCCAACCTCCAAGGCCGTGCGGTCATCGTCATCGCCGATACCGATCTGATCGACCGGGCGGTCGACATCGAACGGGCGAGCGACGGTCGCCTCGGCAGCGATCCGGCGGTCTACGTCGATCTCACCAACCACCCGTTGCTCGCGAGCATCGCATCTGCGGCCTCCGTCGCCGACTGGCCGGCGATCGACCCCTCGCAGTTGGGCGCCCCGGTGCCGCGACCCCCGAAGGGCTTGGGCGTTGGGCTCAACTACCGCACCCATGCCATCGAATCGGGGCGCGAGCTCCCGACCGAACCACATCTGTTCGGCAAGACGGACAACTGTGTGGCCGGCCCGTTCGACGACGTCATCGCGCCAGCGGGTCGGCACGAGATCGACTACGAGGCCGAGGTCGTCATCGCGTTCGGTCGTATCTGCAAGAACGCCACGGAGGCCGATGCCTGGAGCTACATCGCCGGCGTCACCGCAGGACAGGACATCTCCGACCGGGGCGAGCAGTTCCGGCCGCCGATCAAGCAGTTCACGATCGCGAAGAGCTACGACACGTTCGGCCCCACCGGTCCGTTCCTGGTCACTCCTGACGAGCTGCCGGACCGGGACGCGCTCGACCTCACGGGCGTCGTCAGCGGCGAGATCATGCAGCAGGCGAACACGAGCGATCTGATCTTCTCGATACCCGCGCTCGTGGTGTGGCTCACCAGGTTCATGACCTTCGGGCCCGGCGACCTCGTGTGGACCGGGACACCCGGTGGCGTGGGCGAGGCGCGCTCACCACAGCGCTTCCTGGTGGACGGCGACGTGATCGAGACCACGGTGTCCGGCGTGGGCACGATGCGCAACCGCGTCGTGGTCCGCTGACGCGCCGCGCACGAACAGGCATCCGAACAGAACTCGAATCCGAGGAGGAGCGCTTCCATGAAGGTGATCGACGAGGGTGACAAGAGCGTGGTGTACGGAGGGCGATTCACCGGCACGGTGACGCTCGAGATGATGAACGCCACGCCGTCCGACATCGATGCGGGAGTCGACGGGCCCGACACGGCACTCGTGCACTTCGCCGACGGTGCGGTCACGTTCTGGCACTCCCATCCGGGCGGTCAGCAACTGTTCGTGGTGAGCGGCGACGCCCGTGTCGGCACCGAGGCCGACGGGGAGGTGGCGCTCACCGAGGGGAGCCTGGTCGTCTGCCCGGCGAACGAGCCTCACTGGCATGGGGCCATGCCCGGTCGCGACACAACGCTCCTCGCTCTCACCTGGGGCACCACGCAGTGGACCGACAGATCGCCCGTGTGACGTGAGCGCCGCACACGTCCCGTACGACGTCGCCATCGTCGGGCTCGGGCCCACCGGTGCGACCATGGCCAACCTGTGCGGGATGTGGGGCCTGCGCACGGTCGTGTTCGAGCGATCCACTGCGCCGTATCCACAGCCCCGTGCGTGCCACCTCGATGCCGAGATCGCCCGCGTCTTCCAGCATCTCGGCTTCGAAGACGAACTGCGCGACCTGCTGACGGTGTCGGCAGGCATGGAGTACGTCGATGCCAACGGGACCACGCTGTTCAGCTTCGAGGGCTTCGAGCGCGACCCGATACTCGGGTGGCACGAGGACTACGTGTTCGTGCAACCGGAGATCGACACCATGTTGCGCTCGGGGCTCGAGCAGTACGCACATGTCGACGTGCACCACGGGACCGCCGCCCCCGGGCTGGCCGAGCTCCGCGGGACGGCGCGGTTCGTCGTCGCCAGCGATGGCGCGACGAGCCCCGTGCGCGAGCAGATGGGCATCGCGCTCACCGACCTCGGCTACGACGAACGGTGGTTCGTCGTCGATGTCATGCTCCACACGGTCGGTGAGCCCCCGTTGCCGGGGATCATCCAGCAGGTGTGCGACCGGCGGCGGCTCGCCACGTTCGTGCCATCTCACGGAAGGCATCGGCGATGGGAGTTCCGCCTGGCCGATGACGAGCTGGTCCCCGATACCTGGCGGCTGCTCGCCCACTGGGGGGTCACACCTTCGAATGCGGAGCTGGTTCGGGCCGCGAGCTACCGGTTCCACGCGCTCATGGCCGAGCGTTGGCGGGACGACGGGGTGTTCCTGGCAGGTGACGCGGCCCATCAGATGCCGCCGTTCATGGGCCAGGGCATGTGCAGCGGTGTGCGCGACGCGGCGAACCTCGCGTGGAAGCTCGCCGAGGTCGTTCACGATGGTGCGCCCGAGACGTTGCTCGACAGCTACGAGAACGAACGGCGACCCCATGTGGCGGCGGTGACCGCCCTGTCGATCGAGGCCGGACAGCTGATCAGTCGCCTCGCGGTCGATCCGACCGCGACGCCCGAACCCGATCGGCCCGATCCGGCCCGGTGGTCTCGCCTGCCCGGCCTCGACCTTGACGGGCCGTTCCCCGTGGGGCATCAGCTGCCGCAACCCGACCGGCTCGACGAGAGCCTGCCCGACGGCTGGGTCTGGGTGGCCTCCGACCGCTCGTTCACCGCCTCCGATCACCCCCAGCCCGATCACCCCCAGCCCGGCCCGCACGTGCCGGTGGTGATCGAACCACGAGCGACCTGGGGCCACCGTGCCGTCCTCGTCCGCCCCGACCGCTACATCGCCGCCGCCGTCTGAGTCAGAGGAAGCGGCTGGTCTCTTCGAACAGCAGCGCCGCAGCCTCGCCGGGACTGCGCAGGTCGAGGTCGTCATCGGGCACCTCGACGCTCACCGGCGCCGTGGACGGCAGCAGCTCCATGAACGCGCGCAGATCGAACTCACCGTCTCCGGGCGGCTCGCGGTGATGCAGACAGTCCTGCACGTAGTCGTCGAGCACGGGGTCGAGTGGACCGTCGTTGAGCTGGATGCTGAACACCAGCGCGGGATCGAGTCCGGCGAGCGACAGCAGTCCGGAGCCTCGGAACACGTGCCACGAATCGACGCACAGCCCCACGTTCGGACGATTCGCACGGTCGGCCAACTCGGCGGCTGCTGCCGCATCGCCGATGCTGGTGAAGGGGAGGAACTCGATCGCGAGCGAGCAGTCGAACGGGGCGACGCGGTCGGCGACCTTGGCGAGCCACTCGCCGGCCGCCACCCGATCGATCGCGCCGTCGAACCGAGGGATGGTCTGGATGCGATCGGGCCGGTACGTGGCCACCAGGTGCACGAACGTGTCGAGTTGCGCATCACCGAAGATCGGCAGTGCCTCCAGCTCGACCACCCGCGTGTCGTGGTCGGCCAGGATGCCCAGCAGATCGTCATCGGACAGTCCCGCGGCGCGCTGCTTCGACCAGTCGCCCACGTACATGCCGAAGCCGTCGAAGCCAGCGTTGTGGGTGGCCGCGGCTCGCTCGACGAACGTCGCGTCGCGGATCGAGAAATGAGCGAGCACCACCTGGCGAGTCATGAGGCAATGCTTGCACGGCGGTGCCGCACCGAGCGCACGCCACGACGTCGCAGCCGATCACGCCATGAGACGCGTCATCACCTCGATGCCGAGCTCGGCCATCAGCTGATCGGCGAGCCCCACGTACTGCTCGGCATCGACCCCGACCGGCCTCAGCGCCCCAACATCGCTGGTGTTCAGGCCGGGTGGAGGATGACGGGACAGCGTTTGATGCCGTTGATGAAGTTGCTGCGCACTCGTTCCACCGGGCCCGAGAGCTCGACGCGGTCGACCCGGCGGGCCAACGCCTCCAGGAAGATGCGGACCTCGAGCCGGGCCATCCACTGGCCGAGGCACAGGTGTGGTCCGCCTCCGCCGAAGGTGACATGGCGATTCGGCGTGCGTCCGAGGTCGAATCGACGCGGATCCGGAAACTGCGCCGGATCGAAGTTCGCAGCCGCGTACCACGTGACCACCTTGTTGCCGGCAACCATCCGCACGCCACCGAGCTCGACGTCGACCGTGACGGTGCGGCGGAAGTGAACTTGTGGGCACGCCCAGCGCAGCACCTCCTCGACGGCGGTGTCGAGCAGTTCCGGTTCGGCCCGCAATCGGGCGAACTGCTCCGGGTGCTGCGCCAGTGCGATGAGCGCCTGGGTGAGCGAATGGCGGGTGGTCTCGTTGCCCGCGATCAACAGCAACAGCAGGAACGTGCCTCGCTCTCGTTCGGTGAGTGGCACGCCGTCGACGACCGCGTCGGCGAGAACAGTGACGACATCGGCCGCCGGATCGGCGCGGCGAGCCGCGGTCAGCCGCTCGAAGTGCTCGAACACCTTCAGCGACACCGGGCTGCGAAACGGCAGCAGGCGATAGGGATCGGTGTCGACGCGGTCGGACACGCCACCCACCTGTTCGTCGACGAAGTCGGGATCGGCGCTGTAGACGATCTGGTCGGCCCAGTGGAACAGCTGTGGCGCATCTTCGTGGGGCACGCCCATGATGTCGACGAGCATGCGGATCGGTAGCTCTCGCGCCAATTCGGCCACCGCGTCGACCTGACCGGCTCCGATCGTCTGGTCGAGCAGATCGTCGACGAGGCGTCGAGCCCCGCCGGCGTACCGCTCCATCGTCGGCTTGGCAAAGGCTGGGTTCACCAGCTGCCGAAGCCGCGTGTGGCGAGGTGGGTCGGTTTCGAGCATGGTGCGCCGCGCCGCCCTCGCGTCGGGCTCCATCTCCTCGATCTCGGTGCCACCGGCCTCGCTCGAGAACGTGCGCCAGTCCTTGTGCACGTCGACCACGTCCCGCCAGCGGGTGAGCGACCAGAACCCGACGCCGTGGTGGCCGTTGTGCGGCCCCTCGGCCACCCACGCGACCGGTGCCTCACGGCGGTACCGGTCGTAGGCATCGAGGGGCATGCCCCGCTCGTACACGTCGTGAGCAACGATGTCGAGCCCGGGAATCGACTCGGCCCGGGGCCCGGCGGTCATGGGTTCCTCACACGGCCAACGTAACCCCACGCGCGCTGACGATTCGCACCGATCCCGCGACCCTTGCGCCGGCCATCGCGCCGGTCATCGCACCGGTCGTCGCCCGCGGGCCTTCACCCATACGATCGGCGTACACCGCCCCGGCGGCCTGAGGTGTTCGGAGGTGTGACGCGACGTGCGAGCCGTGATGGTGTTGAGCGAGAACTGGACGATCATCCGGCCGGACGACCTCGGCGCTGTGGTCGATCTGGCGGTGGCCGCCGAGTCGGCAGGGGTCGACACCGTCATGCTGAGCGAGCACATCGTGCTCGGACCGTCGGCCGGCGCCCGGGGACGGATGACCAACGCTCGCGACTACGCGGCACCCGGCAACCAGGATCCGGCCACGCCCTGGCCCGACTCGGTGGTGCTCGCCGCGGCGATCGGCGCGCGCACGACGCGACTGCGGGTGGCGCTCGCCGCCGTGATCACTCCACTGCGACACCCGCTCCAGCTGGCCAAGCAGCTCGGCACGCTCGACGTGCTGCTGCAGGGCCGCCTGGTGGTGCAGCCGACGGTGAGCTGGGCCGAGGAGGAGTACGCGGCGCTGGGAGTGCCGTTCCACGAACGCGGCGCGATCCTCGACGAGCAGCTCGACGCCATGCGAGCGGCGTGGACGCAGTCGCCGGCACATCACGACGGCCCCCGGTTCCCGTTCGGACCCGTCTGGTGCGAGCCCCGGCCGGCTCGACCACCGGCGATGTGGTTCGGTGGCGAACAGCTGTCCGATGCCCACCTGCGACGCCTCGTCCACCACGGCCACGGTTTCCACCCCTTCGGACGGCCGACGCCCGACGAACGAGATCGACTCGACGCAGCGTGGATCGATGCCGGCCGCACCGAACCGCTCGAGCTCGTGGGCGGCATTCGGGGAACGTTTCACGGCGCCGACGACGTGGCCGATCTCGACCTCGCCCTCGCCGACGTGCCCCAGCTGCGTCGCGAAGGGTGGACGGCCGTGTGCTTCAAGCCCAACCACTTCACCGATGACATCGACGAGGTGCCGTCGGTGTGCGAACGAGTCGTCGCAGCCATGAACACCAGTGCCACGCGGACACCCGTGCGGCCCACGAAGGGAACCACATGATCATCAGCCATGAGCACAAGGTCGCGCTGGTCACCGGTGCCGGATCGGGCATCGGTCGCGGCATCGCGCTGCGCCTGGCCGCCGACGGCGCGGCGGTGGCCTGCACCGACGTGAACCTCGACGGTGCCACCGAGACCGTTCGCCTCGTCACCGCGGACGGAGGCCGTGCGATCGCCCTGGTGCTCGACGTTCGCGATCGTGCTCAGGTGCAAGATGCCGTGGCTGCAACCGTCGACCAGCTCGGCGGCTTGCACCTCGTGGTCAACAACGCGGGCGTGGTGACGATGAGCGACCTCGACCAGCTCACCGACGACGAGTGGGACTTCGTGGTCGACGTGAACCTGAAGGGCCAGTTCATCGTGGCCCAGGTGGCGTCGCGGTCGATGCTCGACGGGGGCGCGATCGTGAACCTGTCGACGGTGGAAGCAGCCGTGGTCGTCAGCTCGTCGGGCCACTGCCAGCCCCACTACAACGCGTCGAAGGGTGGCGTGCCGATGCTCACCAAGGCGCTCGCCGTTGAACTGGCCGCCAAGAACATCCGTGTGAACTGTGTCGCTCCCGGGCCGATCAACACGCGCTTCAGCGGCGGCGACATCACCGGCCCCGAGGCGATGGCGTTCATGCGTCAGCGGCTGCTGGTCGACCGCGTGGGTGAACCTGCGGACGTGGCGAACGCCGTGTCGTTCTTGCTGTCCGACGCAGCGTCGTTCATCTCCGGAGTGCAGCTTCCCGTCGACGGTGGATGGTTGACGCGATGAGCGGTTTCACACCTCTCAGTCAGCACGACCTCGTCACCCACGGGTACGACACGGTGATCGTGTGCGCACCCGACATGGCGGGACGATTGATCGGCAAGCGGCTCACACCCCGGAAGTTCGACGAGTTCCGCGAGCGCGGCATCGCCGTCAGCTCGTGCACGTTCGGTTGGGACATCGCCCAGGACATCGGGCTCGAGGTGCCGTACACCGGGTGGCACACGGGGTGGCGCGACTTTCTGCTCGTGGCCGACCTGTCGACGATGCGACCGGCCGCCTGGCTGGAACGCACTGCGATCGTGATCGCCGACATCGTCGAAGAGCACGACCGTTCGCCGGTCGAGATCGCACCGCGCCAGATCCTGCGGCGCCAGATCGAAGCGCTCGCCGCCGACGGCCTGGCCGCCGACGTCGGCACCGAACTCGAGTTCCACCTCTACCGCGACGGCCTCGACGATCTGCGCCGTCGCGGTTACCGCGATCGCACCCCGAGCACGATCTTCCACGCCGACTACACCGTCCAGCAGGTGAACGCTTCGGAGCCGTTCTTCCAGCGGCTCCGCGGCGCACTCGACGCAGCGGGTCTCGATGTCGAGATGAGCCAGGGCGAGTGGGGTCTGGGCCAGTGGGAGATCAACCTCACCTATGCCGACGCGCTCGACATGTGCGACCGGCACGCGATCTTCAAGCTCGCGGTGAAAGACGTCGCCGCGCAGGCCGGCATGTCCGCCACGTTCATGCCGAAGCCGAACGCAGGCGAGGTCGGCTCGTCGTGCCACGTGCACCTGTCCCTCCGTGCCGACGATGCTGCGGCGGCCGCGGGTACCGGGAGCTACCCCTTTTTCGACCCCGACGCACCGGATCACATGTCGAACACGATGCGCCACGCGATCGGAGGAGTGCTCGAACATGCACCAGCGCTCATGGCCTGGTACGCCCCGACCATCAACTCCTACCGACGCACCAACTCGAGCGACTTCGCCGGCCACGGGGCCACGTGGGCGTTCGACAACCGCACCGTGTCGTGCCGCATCCTCGGCACTGGAGCGTCGTCGATGCGACTCGAGTGGCGCGAGCCCGGAGCCGACGTGAACCCGTACCTGGCGGTGGCAGGCCTGATCGCCAGTCTCCGTGCGGGGACGTCGGGCGCGATCGACCCCGGCCCCGCGGCCACGGGCGACGCGTACCAACAGGCCACGACATCGTTCCCGCAGCATCTCGGCCTCGCTGCCGAGGAGTTCCTCGCCAACCCGTTCGTCACCGAGGCCTTCGGCGCCGCGGTGGTCGAGCAGTACGGACTCACCGCTCGCTACGAGTGGAGCCGATTCCTCGACGCAGTCACCGACTGGGAGCTCGACCGGTACTTCGAGGTGATCTGAACCACCACCCTTGGTCCCGTGAGCCGCGCCCGCACATGCTGCGGGTGTCGTGCGCGGACCGATGTCAGCTACCGGCGACCTCGTCGAGGAACCAGTCGAACAGCCGTCGCGCCCGCTCCTCGACACCGCGGCCAGGTCCTCGAAAGCCATCGACGACCGCCTGCGCCGTGGTCCCATGATCCTCGAAGTAGCCAGGCGGGCAGTTCGCCACCCACTTCCGGATCAGCGCCTCGGTCGACTCTGGATGGAACTGCACACCCACCGTGCGCCCCAACCGGAACGCCTGTGTGCACAGTTCGTTTCGGGCCAACTCGTTCACGCCCGCGGGCAGCAGACACCGATCGATGTGCCACGTGAGCCAGGGGCCCGGGTCGATCACGTCGGGCAGGTCGCTGTCGTACTCGAACCAACCCACCTCCGACGACGGCGCCTTCTCCACCGTGCCTCCGAGCGCCGCGGTCATCGCCTGAGCACCGAAGCAGATGCCCAGCACCGGCACCCCGCCATCGTGCGCCATGCGCAGCATGGCCACCTCCCTGTCGATCCAACTGCCGATCACGTGGCGGTCGTACACGCCGTGCACCGATCCGAGCGGCACGATCACGTCGAAGGCCGTGGGATCGGGGAACGGCTCGTGGCTCTCGGTCGAGCCCGCCGACTTCACCTGGTGCAGCACCAGCTCGTAGCCGCGTGAGCGGAGGTGTTCGCCCACCAGCGCCGGTCCTCCTCCATCGGGCTCGTGCTGAACGATCAGGGCTCGCATCGTGTGCACCGTACCCCCGCTCGTTCGGGGTCGAACGATCTCGGACCGTGCCGATGGGCACCGTTACGCTCCGGCCATGACGACCATCGGCGAGACCATCACGTTGGCCCAGCTCGAGCTCGACCCGTATCCGACGCTGGCGCGGCTCCGCGTCGACGAACCGGCGTCGTTCGTGCCCGAGATGGACATGTGGTTGGTGACCCGCTGGGACGACGTGCAGTTGGTGCACGATCGACCCGACCGGTTCAGGTCGGCCACCGAGCCCAGTTGGCTCAACACGGTGCTGGGCACCAACATGCTGGGAAGCGATGGCGACGATCACCGTCGGGTGAAGGACGCGCTGCAGCCCAACTTCACCCCGACCGCGACCGGCCAGTGGGTGAGCGAACGGCTCCCGCAGATCTGCGACGAGCTGATCGATGCCTTCGACCCAGCGGGCGTCGACTTGATGACCGCGTATGCCGAGCCGATCGCGGTACGCGCCCTGCAGGACTCGTTGCGCTGGGACAACGCGGGCTGGCAGCAGATCGGTGAGTGGACTCGGGGAGTGTGCACCGGCCTCGCCAACTTCGCCAACGACCCCGCGCTGTCGGCCATCGCGAGACGCGCCAACGTCGAGTCGGGCGAGTCGATCAGGGAACGCGTCGTTCCCAACCTCGCCCACACCGGACTCACCGACGACGAGATCGTCAACAACGTCAGACTGTGCATGTCGGGCGGCATCAACGAGCCCCGCGACGGCATCGCACTCGCCGTGTGGGCGCTGCTCACCCATCCCGCATCTCTGGCCGAGTGCCGCGCCGACGACGGCCTGTGGCGTCCGGCGTGCGAGGAGCTCTTCCGCTGGATCTCGCCGGTGGCCACCTCGACCAGGCAGACCACCTGCGACACCGAGGTGGGCGGAGCGACCATCCCGGCCGGTGCGCTCGTCGCTGCGGTCATCAGCAGCGCGAACCGCGACGAGCGCCGATGGTCCGACCCCGATCGCTACGACCTGCATCGCAAGGAAGGGCCGCACATCGCGTTCTCCACCGGCGCTCACGTCTGCCTCGGCGCCTGGCTCGGCAGGAGCACGGTGCGGGTCGCGGTCCAGCACCTGTTCCACCGATTGCCCCAGCTCGCGCTGACGTCGGCAGATCAGGTGGCCATCAGAGGATTCGAGTTCCGTGGACCGCTCGCGATGGACGTGTCCTGGTGAACCGGGCCGATTGAACCCGGGCCATGTGAACCCGGGCCATGTGAACCCGGGTCGGTCGACCGCTCGCATCCGACACGCGAAAACGGAGCAGGCGCGGTCGTTCGGACCCAAACGACCTGACGGTTGATTCTGCTACGTTGCGCACCTATGTCGAATCGACGCATCCGGGTCATGTGGAGTGATCTCAACGGTCTGTCACACGGTCGATATGTGCCGGAGCGGCGCATTCACGAGCACGGTCACCACGCTGTCACCACCCTCACGATGTGCACCAACGGCGACATCCTCCCCGTCGACGGCTACGCCGCCGATGTCGGGTTCCCCGATCTGTCGACCGTCCCGCTAGCCGAGACCCGACGCCCGGGTTGGGAGACCGACACCGATGTCATGATCGCCGATCTCGAGTTCGAGGGCGCTCCGCTGGCGCTCTCCCCCCGCAGCGCGCTCCGGCGGGCGGTCGACGCGTGGCGCTCGCTCGGGTACGAACCGATGATCGGCTACGAGCTCGAGTTCTACCTGATGCGTCCCGAGGCCACGGCCGCCAGCGGGTACGGGCCGCTGCGCAATCCATCTCACCGCGTGTACGGCGTCGGCCTCGGCGGCATCGACCCCGACCTCACGTTTGCGCTCTTCGATGCGGCAGAGGCGAGCGAGCTCGATGTCGAAGGCGTGATGGCCGAGTTCTCTCCGGGGCAGATGGAGATGAACCTGAAGTACGGTCCTGCGCTCGATGCTGCGGATCGAGCGTTCATGGCCAAGGACATGATCCGGGAAGTGGCACACCGCCATGGTGCGTGGGCAACGTTCATGGGTCGCCCGATGGCAGACGCCGTCGGGAGCGGGCTGCACGTCAACTTCTCACTCATCCCCACCGGCGGCGGGCGCAACGTGTTCGATGACCCATCGGACGAGCACGGCATGTCGTCGCTGATGCGCCAATGCATCGGCGGCCTGCTCGCCCACTACGAGGGGCTCGCAGCACTGTCGGCTCCCACGATCAACAGCTACAAGCGGCTCATGCCGGGCATCATCGCCGGGTACTGGGCCAACTGGGGGCTCGACAACCGCATGAGCACGATGCGCGTGCCGGGCGAGCGAGGTGAGGCGACCCGCATCGAGAACCGCATGCCCTGTGGCTCGGCCAATGTGTACCTGGCCGCTGCGGCCATGCTGAACGCGGCGTTGCTCGGGGTGGTCGACGGGCTCGACTGCGGCGAACCTCAACGCGGCGATGGCGACGCCGAACCGAACACCGACCGCCACACCCCGCACACCCTCGCCGAGGCTGTGGCCGCGTTCGAGAACGACAGCGTGCTGTGCGAAGCGATGGGTGCCGACCTGGTGCGGGCCTACCTCGCGATCCGACGCGACGACGTTCGCCGCTGGGACGAAACCGGGCACGAGTGGTCGGTCGAGGCGATCACCGATTGGGAACTGCTGGAGTACCTCCCCTTCTTCTGACCCGTGCTGCTCGGCCATGTACGGCCCCGAAGGAGACGGGCACCATGGTCACGAACGTGACCGTGGATCAGGTCGGCGTGTTCGGATGATCACCGACGTCGACACGTCTGCGCGGCAGACTGCTCGCGTGCGAGGGGGGAGTGCGGGCGTCGGCCGCAACAGCGCGACCGGCGCGGCGTGGGCGGTCGCCGCCGCGTGTGCATTCTCGCTGTCATCGGTCGTCGGCAAGGACCTGCTCGGTGCGCTCGGCATTGCCTCGTTGCTGTTCTGGCGCTTCGCACTCGCTGCGGTGGTGCTGTCGTGCGTGCTCATGATCTGGCACCGCCGCGGCGGCCCCGACCCGTTCGATGTGCCGGTACCCCGGCTGTTCGGACTGGGCGTGCTGATGGGCCTGGTCGTGATCGTCGGGTTCTTCGCACTCGACCGACTCGATGCCTCGATGTACATCGTGCTCGTGTACCTGTACCCGGCGTTCGTCGTGCTCGGATCAGCGGCCCTCGGGCGGCCACTCGACATGATCACCGTGATCGCCCTCGTCATCATCACCGGGGGTGTGGTGCTCACGGTGCCCGAGCTGTTCACCGGTGTCGAGTCCCTCAGCGTGTCGGGCGTCGCACTCGCGCTGGGTCAAGCGGTGCTCTTCGCGGCGTACATGATCCTGAACGAGCGGGTCGTCCCGCCAGGGGTCGACGGAGTGGTGAGCGCAGGTTGGACCACGATCGGGGCGGCCACCTTCTTCACCCCTTTCGTGCTGTTCGACGGTCTGTCCGTGCCGAAGGGTCCGCGGCTGGTGATCGAGGTGGGCCTGTTCGCGCTCATCCCCACCGTCGTTGCGACGACGTTCTTCTTCCGCGCCCTGCGCCACCTCGCACCCGGGGTGATGGCGATGATCATGACGCTCGAGGTCGCCCTGGCGATCGTCTGGGCGGCGGTGTTCCTGGGCGAGGAGATCAGTCCACTGGAGGCTGTCGGTGCAGGCGTCGTGATCGTCGGTGTGATCCTGGCCCAGCGCATCGACCCCGTCGGCGAGACCAAGGTCGCTGCCGGGGTGTGATCCACGACGTGTGAACTCGGCGGATCGCTGCCGAGGACCGGAGGACGCTCCTCAGCCGGACGGTGCCACGGCTCCGTGCGACCTCCGATCAGGCATGACCAGAGCCGAGATAGGCATCGATGACCCGTTGGTCGCGCTGAACCTCCTCGGCTGTGCCCTCGGCGAGCACCGTGCCTTGATCGAGCACCGTGATGTGCTCGCAGATGTTGGTGATGAACCCGAGGTCGTGGTCGATCACCAGCACGCCGGCGCCGATCGCCGTGGCCACACGGCGAACGTGGTCGACCATCTCGAGCGACTCCGACGAGCTCATGCCCGAGGTCGGCTCGTCGAGGAGCAGGAAATCGGGTCGCAACGCCGCGGCGCGAGCGATCTCGAGTCGCCGTTGGTTGCCGTAGTCGAGTGTCGAGGCGACGCGGTCGGCCATCTGGGACAGACCCGACAACGCCAGGAGCTCGTCGACGCTCACCCCGGTTCGGTGCGATCGGTGGTCGTGCGCGATCAGATCGGCGACGGCGACGTTCTCGCGCACGGACAACGACGGGAAGACGCGGAGGTTCTGGAAGGTGCGGGCCACGCCATCTCGTGCTCGCTTGTACGGCGCGCCGCTGAGCAACCTGTCGCCGATGTGGACGGTGCCGGCGGTCGGCTCGACCTGGCCCGTGAGGAGGTTGACGAACGTGGTCTTGCCGGCACCGTTCGGGCCGATGAGCCCGTGGATCCGACCCGGTGCCACGGTGATCGACACGTTGTCGACAGCGGTGAACCCACCGAACACGACACCGAGACCGTTGGTCACCAGCTCATCACGCGAGGTCTGCGGTGCGCTCGGCACCGGGACGACCGGAGCGTGATCGTCGGGCTCGGCCACCGCTGGGGCAGACGCGGAGGTTCGCACTCGCGTCGAGATCCAACGGCCCAGATCGAACTCGCCGAGGAGCCCGGTCGGGCGCGTGAGCAGCACGGCGAGCAGCGAGCCGGCCAGGAACAGATCCGGCAAGCCATCCACCTTCGGCCACGTGAAACCGAGGAAGTCCGGACCATCGCCGAGGAACCGCGTGATCTCCTTGCCGACGGTGATGAACACCGTGCCGGTGATCGCGCCGGTGACGGTGCGCATCCCGCCAACGACCAGCATCGCCAGGATCAAGATGGTGAACTCGAAGCTGAACTGCGACGGACCGATCGAGCCGAGCGACTGCACTCGGAGAATGCCGCCGAAGGCAACGACGCCACCGCCCACCACGAACGCGACGAGCCGGGGAGTGAACACCTCGATGCCCATCGCCCCCGCAGCGAGCTCGTCTTCGCGAGTGGCGACCGCCAGCCGGCCGATCTTGGACGAGCGGAAGAACACGGCGATGGTGATCGCCAGCAGCGCGCCGAACACCGGCCACGACCAACCCTCCAGACGTGGCACGCTGCTCAGGTTCTGGGCCCCTCCGGTGAGGTCCTTGCGGTTCTCCGCCACCTGGCGAACGATCGCCAAGAACGCGAGTGTGATCATCGTCGCGGCCAGACCGGACGTGCGAGCGGCCACCAGACCCAACAACACCGCGACCACCACACCCACGCCGATGCCGATCACTGAGGCGACGAGCGGGCTGAGCTCGATCTCGGGGATGCCCCATGGAGCCTTCGGGATCAGGACCAGCTTGCGGTCGGACGGCACGGCCAGCAGCGCCATCGTGTACGCGGCGACGCTGGCGATGCCCAGGTGGCCGAACGACAGCACGCCCGTGTTGCCGATGAAGATGTGGAAACCGATGACCAGGACGAGGTTGATCAAGAGGTCGGAGATCAGCAGATCGCGCGCCGAGCTACCACCCGTCGCGTACAACGCTCCGAGGGCGAAGAGCACGCCGAGCAATGCCCAGTTCGCCAGCAGCGACGGCAGGGCGTCGGACCGGAGCTGCGAACGGGACACGCTCCTGGCCCGTGCCCGTCCGGCATCCGGACCAGCGGCTACATCCGTCCCCCTCCCCGTGCCTGGCGACGCCGACGTCATCACACACGCTCCGCTGACGCGACGTTGAACAGACCTTGCGGCCTGACGACGAACAGGATGGCGATCACCACGAACACGAAGCTGTCCGTGAGGCCCTGCAGATCACTCGGCAACCATGATCGGAAGTACACCTCGGCGATGCCGAGCGACAGTCCACCGACCACTGCGCCGGGAAGGCTCCCGAGGCCGCCGATGATCGCTGCGATCACCGCTTTCAACAATGGTTCGGCGCCCATGCGGGGGTCGGCCTGACCGCGACGGACGAGCCAGATCGCGCCGGCGATGCCGGCCAGCAGGCCCGCGAATGCGAACGCACCGGAGATCACCCGGTTGGCCTTCACACCCATCAACCGTGCGGCGTCGAAGTCTTCGCTCGCGGCGCGGATCGACAGCCCGAACATGGTGGTGCGAAGCATGACCGCCGTCGCGACGAAACACGCGACCGCGACAGCGATGCTCACCACGTCCCAGATCTCTATGTTGAACGGCCCGATCTCCACCACTTTGAACGCGATGTTCGGAGCCTCGAAGCGCCGCGGCGTCGACGACACACCGATTCTCCACGCAGCGTGCGAGAGGATCTCGATCGCGAACGACGTCAGCAACAAGGTGAACGCGCTGGCCGTGCGCACCCGCCGAAATGCCACGAGCTCGATCAGCACCGACAACATCACTGCAGAGAGGATCGCCACAGGAATGGTCGCCCACCAGGAGATGTCGTTGGAGCGCATTCCGTAGATCACGTACGCACCGATCGTCAACAGTTCGCCATGAGCGAAGTTGACGAGGTGCATCACGCCGAACAGCATCGACACGCCAACCGCCAGGAGCGCATACGTGCTGCCATTGCCCAGACCGTCGATCAGGTTCTGGACGAACTCCGTCATCATGAACCGCCGATGTAGGTGTCGAAGAGATCGGGCCGGCCGGAGAGATCGGGTCCAGAACCCTCGGCCACGATCTCACCGGTGCGCATGACGTAGCCGCGATCGGCCACGGAGAGCACCCGCTGGGCCTGCTGCTCGACCACCAGGATCGTGCAACCCTGTGACCGCAGCTGGTCGAGCAGTTCGAAGATCACATCGACCATGGTGGGAGCGAGACCGAGGCACGGCTCGTCGAGGAGCAAGACCTTCGGTGCCGACATCAGCGCTCGCGCGACCGCGAGTTGCTGTGCCTGACCGCCCGACAAGAACCCGGCAGACACGTCCCACTTCGACCGCAGCGCTGGGAACCGATCACCCATCTCGTCCATGCGCGATTGACGCAGCGACTTCGCAACGGTGCTGCCCGCCAATCTGAGGTTCTCGGCAACCGTGAGATCCTTGAAGATCCTCCGCCGCTCGGGCACCAGCGCCAATCCACTCGCCACGTTGGCGGCTGGGTCGACACATGTGATGTCGCGGCCCTCGAAACGAACCACGCCGCCGGATGGCTTCAGCAGTCCCATCACCGACGACAACAAGGTCGTCTTCCCTGCGCCGTTCGGACCGACCAGAGCGACCAGCTCACCCTCCGCCACGTGCACCGACACGGCATGCAATGCCGTGAGCGAGCCGTAACGGGTGATGAGCTGATCGACCTCGAGGATCATCGAAAGGTGGCCCGAACCGGTCGGCGTCAGCCGCCGGCGACGACCGACGGGGAAAGCGAGTCGGCGAGTGCCGGCTTGCCGTCGGTGACCGTGAGGATCGACACCTCACGCTTGGGTGTTCCACCGACGCCCACGTAGCTCGTCTCACCGGTGACGGTCTCGACGGTGAGCGTCTTCAGGGCCTCGATCAGGGCAGCGCCGTCGGTCGAGCAGGCCGCTTCGGCAGCCGCCACGGCGATCTGCACTGCGTCTGCACCGAGGGCGCCGAAGGCGACCGTACCGACAGGTTCACCCTTGGCTGCCTCGTAGTCGGCGAGGAACTTCTCGACGCCGTTGGCGTCACCGGCCGGGAAGGTGTGACTGCTGAAGAAGACGCCTTCCGCGTCGGCGCCCACCGTCCACACCTCGCTGGCGTCGAAGCCATCGGCGCTGATGACCGTCGATTCGACGCCCGCCTCGCGGAGCTGCTTCAGGAAGATGCCGGCCTCGGGCAGGAAGAACGCCGAGTAGACGGCATCCGGCTGCGGGTCCATGCCGGCGATCTCGTTCACCTGCGCCGAGAAGTCGGTGTCGCCGAGATTGAACGACAGATCCTTCTCCACCGTGCCACCGGCGCCGGTGAACACTTCCGTGAACGCAGCCGTCGTGATGTTCAGGTACGGGATGTCCGACGACGACAAGGTGACCGCCGAGGTGAAGCCCTGCTTGGTCGCGAACTCTGCCGCCGCCGATGCCTGCACGCGGTCGTCGAACGACACGAGGAACGATCCCTGCGCCGGATCCGACAAGGTGACCTCGGTGCTGGTCACGAACAGCACCGGCACGGAGCCCTTCGTCACCTCGAGCAACGGCAGGCCGTAATCGGAGAACGGCGGCCCGAGCAAGACGTCGGCACCCCCATCGAGCAGTTCCTGCACAGCGCGCTGAGCCGCAGCCGGATCGGGCGGTGTCTGGCTGATCTGCTTCACCTCGAACTCGACCGGCTTGCCACCCACGCCACCGGCGGCGTTGATCTGGTCGACGATGTACTCAGCACCCTTCACACCGGGCACGTCACCGATTCCGCCGAGGTCGTAATCGGCGGCATAGCCGATCTTGAGTGGCTCCTCGAGGGTGCAGTCGCCCGTCGCCCCTCCGCTCGTGGCGCCTGGGGCCTCGGTGGCTCCTGGCGCCTCGGTCACGGCCGGAGCGTCGGTGGTCTCCGGTTCGTCGTCACCGCCGCACGCGCCCGCGACCAGGGCCAGCGCTGCGAACGCAGCAACAGCAGATGTTCTCCTCATGGTGTTCCCCCTGTTGATGTTCGATCAAACATACATGACGGGTCGGCGGCGGAAAGCCGTCGACCCGTTGCGCGCGAAGGCTTCATGCGAGCGACACCGTGACCGGTACTCGCTTCATGCCGGCGATGAAGTTCGACCGCAGCCGATCGACGGGCCCGGCCAGCTGGGCGTCGGACAGCTTGGGCAGCAGCTCCTCGAACAGCACCTTCAGCTCCATCCTCGCCAGCTGCGCACCGAGGCACAGATGAGGGCTCATTCGTCCGAACGCGACGTGCTCGTTCGGGGTGCGATGGATGTCGAATCGGTACGGGTCGGCGAACTTCGCTTCGTCGTAGTCGGCCGACACGAACCAGATCACCACCTTGTCGCCCGCCTTGATCTTCTTGCCGTGCATCTCGACATCGCATGTCGCCGTGCGACGGAAGTGCATCGTGACGGTGCCCCACCGGAGGATCTCCTCCACCGCTCGGTCCATCACGGTCGGATCCGTTCCGATCGAATTGCGAAGCTCGGCGAGCTGATCGGGATGCTCGATGAGCGCCTTCATCCCCGCGGCCATCGTGTATCGAGTGGTGTCGTTCCCGGCGCTCACGAGCAACACGAAGAAGTTCTTGAACTCGAGTTCGGTGAGCTGCTCGCCGTCGATGGTCGGTGCCAGCAACCGAGTGATCACGTCGTCGGTGGGGTTCGCTCGACGCTGCGCCGCAGCCGCCTCGGCATACCGGTACAGGTCGAGGGCCGCCGGCGACCGGAACGGGATGTGCTTGAACTCGTCGGTGTCGGTGAGACCGACGGGCGTGTCGGTGAACTCCGGATCGAAGTTGCCGAGCAGAGCGTCGCCGCGCTCGACGAGCCACGGACCGTCGTCATCGGGCACACCGAGCAATCGGCCCAGCATCCGCATGGGCAACTGCTTCGCGACCTTCTCGACGAAGTCGAACGTGGGTGGGCCGGCCAACGCTTCGTCGACGACCGTGCGAGCGAGCAGCCGGATTCCGTGTTCGTATGCGTACACCTCGCGACGCGAGAAGGGCTTCGAGACCAATCGGCGATAGCGGGTGTGTTCCGGCGGATCGAACTCGAGCATGTTCCGCCGGGCGGCGAAGTCGGAGGGATCCATCTCCTCCAACGTGATCCCCTGCGCCGACGAGAAGATCTCGACCTGCCGGCTCACCGCAAGCAGATCGTCGTAACCGGTGATCGCCCAGAAGCCTCGGCCGCCGTCATGCTCGTCCCACCAGCTCACCGGGTCGTCGCGACGGAGTCGAGCGAAAGTGGCGTACGGCACGCCCTGCACGAACGCGTCGGGATCGGTGATGTCCGCATCGGCGGAGCCATGAACGAATTCGAACGGCGCACTCATGCGGGCCCCACGTCGGGTTGGTTGCGTCGCTCGAGGGTGGTGCCCTGTCGCCAGGACGTGCCGACCTCGCGCCAGAAGCCACCGATCATCTCGATCGGCGCGATCCGTTCCAGTTCTTCGACGGGCGACCGGTGGAACTCGAGCGTCGCATCGCCTGAGTAGCAGGGGCCGACCTCGGCATCGAATCCGCTCATCGTCACGAGCTCGTCGAGGCTGTCGGTCCCGTCGCCTTCGATCGCGGGCATCAGCCGGCTGTGCAACATGGGTAGGGCGTTGACGAAGCCAGCGGTGTCGGACGTTCCGGTGATGGTGAACGTCGCATCGATCAGACGTCGCCCGTATGCGGCACACGTGGCGCCGAACCGGCCACCCGGCTCCAGCCGTGGACCGGCCTTGCCCACACGCACCGCGCGGGTGAGGTACAACTCGCCCATCTTCTTGGGGTATCCCTGATGATGGCCGCGAACCATCGCGAAGTCCTTGTCGACCCAGATGTACACGCATCGGCTGTAGTGCGTGCCTTGGTACTTGCAGCGCACGACCACGAAGGTCTCCATGTACTGGCTGCGCACCGGGTCGGTCAGCTCCTGCATGTCGTCACGACAGCTCTGCCAGTCCGCCCAGATGACCGCCACGGCACCGGGGTCGTCATCGGCGAGCTCGAGCGGGTCCGGCAGCAGTTCTGCGACTGCGGCAGGATCGGTGCGGTACTCGATCGTGAGCATCTGCCCGCTGTAGTGCCACGGCGGCGACGGCACGAGCGACGATCGTCCCGTCGCAGTGCGGGGGAACATGAAACCAGCGGTCATGGCTGCCGATCATAATCATTAGGATCCAAACGAAATTCCATCGGCGGCCACACGTCGCCGATCGACCGACACTTCTCCTCGGGAGTCATCACATGGCACGCTTCAGCCGCATCCTGCTCGAGGGTTCCGTCACCACCGTGACGGCCGATGGCGACGATCTCGTCGCCGGCGACGGCCGACGCATCCCCGAGGCCGACGCCATCTATCTCCCGCCCAGCGAACCGTCGAAGATCCTGTGTGTCCATCTCAACCACGTCAGCCGCGTGAAGGAGTTCCAGATCGAGCTGACGAAGACGCCCACGTACTTCCAGAAGCCGACGACGGCTCTGAACGGCCACCGCGGCCAGGTCGTGCGTCCGGAACGTTGCAAGTGGCTCAACTACGAAGGCGAAGTGGTGATCGTGATCGGTGCGCCGTGCCGCAACGTGAGTCGGGAGGAGGCGGGCGCGTACATCGCCGGCTACTCGATCGGCAACGACTTCGGGTTGCACGACTTCCGCGACACCGATGCGGGATCGATGCTGCGCGTGAAGGGCAGCGACACCCTGTGCCCGGTCGGTCCGACGCTGGTGACCGATTGGGACTTCCATGACAAGCGCATCCGCACCCTCGTGAACGGCGAGGTGCGTCAAGATGGCTCGACCACCGAGATGACCTGGGACATGCACTACCTGGTGGCAGACCTCGCCCGCACGATCACGTTGCTACCGGGCGACATGATCTTCTCCGGCACACCGGCCTACAGCCGGCCCGTACAGCCGGGCGACGTCGTGACGGTCGAGGTGGAGGGGCTCGGCGCCCTGACGAACACCATCGTCACGGGGCCCACGCCGATCCGCGACGACGTCGGTCATCAGCCGACGGAGAGTGAAGAGGTCCTGTCCACCGCGCTCGGCGGCGATTGGGAGTTCCGAGGCTTCCGTCCTCCGCAACGCTGAGTCTGCCATCGGCGCTCGGCGCTCGGGGCTCCCGAACCCTCGACCTCGACCACAGATCGACGGTCGCGGCCGCATGTCGGCCAGTGAGCACTATTCTCTGCGGGGTGTTGACCCTTCAGAGGACGATCTGTCGAGCCGCGCTCGGTGCAGCGCTGAACGCCACCATCGTGGTGGGTCTCACGGTCTTCCCGATCGTCGACCACGCCGCCGGCGGTCCATTCGCCGCGCCCGTCGCCCACGCAGCACCGGGCGATACCACGCGGTACGTGGCGTTGCCGTCGCCCACTCGGCTGATCGACACTCGGCTGCTCGACACTCGGGAGACAGCAGCACCCGTCGCGCCGGGCAGCACCGTATCGGTCCGCGTGGCCGGCGCGGCGCCGTTGCCAACCGTCGAGACCGCTCGCGCCGTGGTCCTCAACATCACCGTGGTCGGACCGGCAGGCATCGGGTTCTGGACCGTCTTTCCCCATGGCTCGCCGATGCCCACCGCGTCGAACGTCAACGTCGACGAACGTTCCGCACTGCTCGGTGACGGCCTCGCACTCCCGAACCTCGTGACGGTGCCTGTCGGCAGCGACGGACTGGTCGACGTCTTCAGCCAGAACGGCGGGCATCTCGTCGTCGACATGCTCGGTGTCTACGAGGCGAGCGCCGCCACCGCGGCCGGCCGTTTCCAGCCGCTGTCCATTCCGCGACGAGTCATCGACACCCGAGAGTTCCTGGTGCTCGCACCGCAGTCGATCACCGAGGTGCGCGTCCCCGAAGCCGCGGGTGCGAGTGGTGTCGTGCTCAACGTCACCACGATCGGTTCCGCTGCCGGCTACTGGACGGTGTATCCCACCGACTCCCCTGCACCGCCGACCGCGGCAAACCTGAACTCGCTGTCCGCGTTCCACGTCTCCGCGAACCAGGTGATCGTGCCCGTCGATGGCGAGGGCGACTTCGACGTGTTCACCCAGAGCGGCGGCCACCTCGTGGTCGACCTCGTCGGTCTGATCACCGGGGCATCGGCGCCGGTGTCGACCGATGGCCTGTTCGTGCCTCTCTCGACACCGACGAGATTCCTCGACACTCGCAACCCGGCGCTCAATCCGCTCGGCGCCGCACAGATGGCCCTCCCCGTGTGGAACGTCGAGGTGCCCGTGGCTGCCAACCCTGCGATCGGCCGCACCGACGTCGCCGCTCTGGCCCTGAACGTCACCGCGACGGAATCGTTCGGGGGCGGCTACATCTCGGTGTCGCCCGCAGGGGCGAACAACCCCGCCGACAAGAGCCGTCGCACCTCCACCCTGAACGTCGTCCGTGCCGCCCAGACGATCCCGAACCACGCGATCGTCGCCGTGTCGGCCCGCGGCTTCGACGTGTTCACGCAGGCGGGCGCCCACCTCATCGCCGATGTCGCCGGCTTCTACCTCGGAGCGCCGGTCGCTGCGCCGTTCGGAGCACCGATCAACACACGCCCCACGGTGGCTGCCGGGTGCCTTGCCCAACCCACCAGTGCCGTCGCCGCCATCGTCGCCGGCTCCGGCGCGGCGACCGTCATCCGCGGCCAGCAACGACTTCTGGAGCTCGGCTACTGGCTGAGCGCCGCCGACGGCTCGTATGGGCTCACCACGCGTCAGGCGGTGATGGCGTTCCAGAAGTGGACGGGTCTGTCGCCCTCGGGAAACCTCGACGAGACCACCGCAGCAGCCCTCAACACGGTGCAGTGCCGGCCCACCACCGGCGTCAGCGGCGACCTGATGCTCATCGACAAGGGCAAGCAGCTGGGCATGATCGTGCGCGGCGGGCGTGCCGAATGGGTGATCAATGTGTCGACCGGTGGCGACTACCCCTACACCTGGCGCGACAAGAACGGCAATCTCATCCCCGACCAAGCGATCACCCCGAGCGGCTCCCACCGCGTCTATCGCGTGAGTGATGAGGCGCGCTACGAAGGCTCGCTCGGAACGCTCTACCGACCCCGGTTCTTCATCCGCGGCGTTGCCGTGCACGGGTACAGCAGCGTGCCGAACTATCCCGCATCGCACGGCTGCGTACGGGTCACGAACCAGGCGATGGACATGCTGTGGGCCACCAACGCGATGCCCATCGGGTCCACGGTCCTCGTTCGCGATTGACTCGGGGTGCGTGTCCAGGTGCCGGCATGTCGGTCACCGGGCAGCAGTCGTCAGAACGCTCCGCCGGCGAGCTCGCGTCCATCACCCAGCATCTCGACCGAACAGTCGATACCGGCGCTCACACACCGATCGATCCACACCTGTTCGACCGCCGGATCCCAACCGTTCCACCAGTCGGCATGAGCGGACCACCCTGCGTCGCCGCCTGAGTACATGTCGCTCGCCAAACGCCATCCGCTGTTCCCGCCGGCCGGCACCGGCCAGTAGACGTTCATCGTGATCTGAGGTACGGCGACGGGGTGGCTCGAGGGGCAGCCGGTGCCGTCGGGCCACGCCATGTGGCCCTGGTGGTCGGGGGAATCGAGGTTCCGGCCGTCCCAACACTGAGGGAACGCAAGGGTGAGGCGGACGAACTGGCCCGGCGCACACTGCTGCATCCCCGACGTGAACTCGGTGCCCCGACCGGTCGAGTCGAATCCGCAGTTCCAGTTCACCGCACGACGCCAGCTGGGGTTCGAATCAGCCGCCGTGGCACTCGCTCGACCGGAGATCATCCGCAGCCCCTGCGGGAAGGCGTTGATCTCCGCCGGCTGGACACCGAGGTACCCCGATTTGTAGTACGAGATGAGGAACGCCGGTTCGATCGGTGTGCCCGAGTTCGTGTCGATGATCGATGGCACCCAGTACGCGCTGCGGTTCGCCGTGCCGCCGCGGCAGGTGGAGCCCCCGGACGTCGCGATCGAGGACGCCGTCGAGAATGCATCGACCGACGTGTTGCCGAAGAACGTGTGCAGGTGCGCCGCGCCCGGACGGCCGGGAGCCACGATGGGATCGTCGAACGCCATGTGCGACATCCCGCAGAACGTCCGGAATGCTCCGACGCCGTCGGTCGTGGTGGGGGTCCGCGCGCTCGACACGATCGTGGCGGTCTCGACTCCGACTCGCCCGATCGGGATTCGAGCGGCATCGATCGCCGGGCCGCCTTGGATCGGAACAGGGCCGGTGGCTGCACTCGTCGGGACAGTCGGGGTCGGGACAGTCGGGGTCGGGACAGCGGGGGTCGGTGCGTTCGTCGTCGGTGCGTTCGTCGTCGTGGTCGTGGTCGGCGGCAGCGCGATGAGGGTGCCGACGGCGGGCACGGCCAGCGAGTTCGCTCCG
>JANNQK010000058.1:0-19115 GCA_031400715.1 Actinomycetes bacterium
GTTCGATCGTCATGCGATCGAAGCTAGCCGCGTGACCGGCGAGGTCAGCCGACGCTGCCTTCCATCTGGAGCTCGATCAGACGGCTCCACTCGACGGCGTACTCCAGGAGCAGGCGATGAGCATGGTCGTCAACGGCTTCATCGAGCCGATCACGCGCACGCTGCCCATGGAGTACGCCGTGGAGTGGAGCCGTCTGATCGAGCTCCAGATGGAAGGCAGCGTCGGCTGACCTCGCCGGTCACGCGGCTAGCTTCGATCGCATGACGATCGAACTGGTCACGACGGACGGGATCTTCGCCCTCGACGGGGGCGAATGGGCGGTCACGAACAACATCTGGCTGGTCGGCGACGACCGCGAGGTCATCGTGTTCGACGCGGCCCACGACGCGCAGGCGATCACGGCCGCGGTCAACGGCCGCCGGGTGCGCTCGATCGTGCTCACCCACGGACACAACGATCACATCGACGCAGCCGTGCCGCTGCGCGATGCGGTGGATGCCCCGATCGTGCTGCATCCGGCGGACCGGATGCTGTGGGACGTGGTGTGGCCAGGGGAATCGCCCGATCGCGACCTCGAACCCGGCGCCGTGCTCGGCGTCGGTGGCCATGAGCTCGCCGTGTTGCACACACCGGGTCACTCGCCCGGCTGCTGTTGCTTCCACGACCTCGATGCAGGTGTGCTCTTCAGCGGTGACACCCTGTTCTGTGGTGGTCCCGGGGCCACGGGTCGCAGCTACAGCGACGAGCCGACCATCGTGCGCAGCATCCGCGACACCTTGCTGCGACTGCCCGATCACACGATCGTGCACACGGGCCATGGCGACTCGACCACGATCGGCGCCGAGCGCGAGCGGGTGCTCACCCGCGCCGCCGAACTCGGCATCTGACCGCCACCCATCACTCCACACCGCGATGAGAGATGAGTGGCGCTGGCGCCACCATCTCTCATCGCACCTCGACCCGCCTCCAGCCTGATGAGAGATCGGAGCGGCAGGGGCACTCATCTCTCATCGCGGTGTAGGGGTGGGGTCTCGCGGAACTTCGAACCGGATCTGACCGGTGTCGGGCGCTGCGGCTTGGCAGACTGGGCGAATGCCGATGCGCCAGGAGTGCAAGAACTTCGAGAGCCGTACGTACGCCAACGGCGACACCGTGCGCAAGTGCAACCTCGACCTCGCTCCCGAGGCTCCGTGGCGCTGCCCCGACAGCTGCCCGAAGTACGAGCGACGGATGGACGCTGGCTGGACCTACGGAAGCGTGGTGCCCCCCAAGACCCCAGACGATCCGCCGGGGCTCGGCGACGGTAGTGCTGCGGCCGTGTTGGACGAGGCCGAAGACGTGCTCAATGCTGTCGGCGCACAGGTGCTCGCCGAGGTGGAGGCCGAGCGCCTCGCCGCGCAGAGGAAAGGGCTGAAGCGCTTCTTCCGCCGCCGTGGCTGAGGCCCGGCCACGCCCTCGCCGGGCCGGGTAATTTCTCCTATCCAGACAGTAGAATTCCCCCCGTGCCTGCGTTCTCCTCCGACGCCGTTCGCGCGTCCGCACTGCCCGACCTCGATCGTCGCGTCGCTGCCGCCGAACGTGCCGCCGTCGCCACCTTCCCTTCCGCCGAGGAGGAGGTGTGGCGCTACAGCCGGATCGGCGAGCTCGATCTCGAGTCGTTCTCGCCCGGCCGTGCTCGCACCACGGTCACAGCGCCCGCCGGCGTGCAGGTGGTGCAGGGCGCAGAGCTCGGCGACCGCGCCGACGCCGAAGAAGCGGTCGACCTGTTCCACGAACTCAACCGTGCGTTCATGGACGCGATCGTCATCTCCGTGTCGCGTGGCACGGTGATCGAAGAGCCGGTGATGATCACCCACCACCTCGATCAGGCCGGTGTCGCCGTGTTCCCGCGGCTGATCATCGATGCGGCCGAAGACAGCGAGATCACCGTCGTCGAGCAGTTCATCTCGCCCGACGGTCTCGTGGCACTGTGCGTGCCGCGTCTCGAAGTCGATGTGGCTGCCGCCGCCCGCCTGAAGTATCTGGGTGTGAACATGCTCGGCTCGTCGACCTGGCATCTCGGTCACCAGCGCGCCCTGGGTGCGCGCGATTCGAACACCCTGCTCGCAACGGTGGCGCTCGGGGGCGACTACGCCCGGGTGCGGACCGAGGCGCGGGTCACCGGCCAGGGCGCCAGCACCCGACAGATCGCCCTGTACTACGCCGACGAGCACCAGATGCACGACTTCCGGACGCTGCAAGACCACGCCGCCCCCAAGACGCACAGCGATCTGTTGTTCAAGGGCGCCGTGCAGGACCACGCCAAGAGCGTGTACACGGGTCTGATCAAGATCCGCCACGATGCCAAGGGTTCGAAGGCGTTCCAGACCAACCGGAACCTCACCCTCAGCTCTGGTGCGTGGGCCGAGAGCGTGCCGAACCTCGACATCGAGACCAACGATGTGAAGTGCAGCCATGCCAGCACCGTCGGCCCCATCGACGAAGAGCAGCGGTTCTATCTCGAGAGTCGCGGCATCCCGCCGGAGATCGCAGAGCGTCTCGTGGTGCTCGGCTTCTTCGACGAAGTGCTCGAGCAGCTTCCCGTCGGCCCGCTGGCCGCCCAGTTGCGAGAGCTCGTCAGCGCAAAGTTGCAGAGGAAGTCGGCATGACCGCCGACCAGGGGCTCGACGGAGCGGAGGGGATCGTGGTCTGCCGGTTCGCCGATCTCGCGCCGAACTCGGCACAGCGGTTCGTCGTGGCGGGTCGACCGATCGCGATCGTCCGCATCGGCGACGATCTGTATGCGCTCGGCGATACCTGTAGCCACGCCGATGTGTCCCTGAGCGAGGGCGAAGTGTTGTGTGACTCGCTCGAGATCGAGTGCTGGAAACACGGCAGTGCGTTCAGCCTCGAGACCGGAGTGCCCCAGACCCTGCCTGCGACGCAGCCGGTGCCGGTGTTCGCGGTGCGCGAGCGGGCGGGCGATGTCCTGGTCACGATCGAGCCCTCGACGACATCCACCAACGACAGCGGAGCAGCCTGACATGACCACACTGAAGATCACCGATCTCCATGCATCGGTCGCCGGCAAGCAGATCCTCCACGGGGTGAACCTCACCGTCTCGAGCGGTGAAGTGCACGTGGTGATGGGCCCCAACGGCGCCGGAAAGAGCACGCTGTCGGCCGTCGTCATGGGCAAGCCCGGCTACGAGGTCATCAGTGGCGGCGTCACGCTCGACGGTGTCGACATGCTGGCCTTGCCGGCTTGGCAGCGGGCTCAAGCCGGGTTGCATCTCGTCATGCAGTATCCGAGCGAAGTGCCCGGCGTGTCGCTCGACCACGTGATGGAACAAGCGCTCATCGCCCGTGGTCGATCCACCGACGGCCTCGATGCGCTGCTCGACGCCGAGGCCTCGCGCATCGGGTTCTCACCAGAGCTGTTGCACCGTGCGCTCAACGTCGATCTGTCGGGTGGCGAGAAGAAGCGCAATGAAACGCTGCAGCTCGCCGTGCTGCAACCCCGCATCGCGATCCTCGACGAGCTCGACTCCGGTCTCGACATCGATGCGTTGCGCGACTGTGCCCGACGGGTGGAAGCGCTCACCAACGACGGCCCGATCGAGCAGCGCCTCGGAGCGCTCGTCATCACGCACTACAACCGCTTGCTCGAAGCACTGCGTGCCGATGTGATCCACATCCTCGTCAAGGGCCGAATCGTCGCGACCGGTGGCCCTGAACTGGCCGATCAACTCGAGATCGACGGCTACGCGGCCTACGCCGTCGCCGACGAACCAGAGGGAGCGGCGACGGGCGGGCTCGACGATCTGTTCGCTCACTGACCTGGGCGAGACCCGACGAGGGACGAAGCAGGGTTACATGCTGCGCAGGCGGCGGATCCGCTCCTCGGTGGGCGGGTGGGTCGAGAACAAGCGGGCCATCCGGGCCCCGTTTCGTCCGCCGTGTGCCTCCGCGAGGGGGTTGTGGATGTATGCCTGGGCCTGGGCGGGAGCGACGGACATCGGCCGCCGCACGGCGAGCGTCTCGATCCGCTCGAGCGCGCTCGCAAGGTCACGGCCGGTGCCGAGGAGCTCGGCTGCACCGCGATCAGCCTCGAACTCGCGCGACCGCGAGACGGCCATCTGGATCAAGCTGGCGGCGATCGGCGCCAGCATGGCCATAGCCATCACGGCGATCGGATTCGGCCGGTCCTCGTCGTCGCTGCCGCCGCCGAACATCGAGGCGAACATCGCCATCTGGGCGACGTAGCTGATCGCCGTCGCGATTGCGGCGGCCACCGATCCGATGAGGATGTCGCGATGCTTCACGTGCATCAGCTCGTGAGCCATCACCGCTTCCACCTCGGCACGCGGCATGGAGGTGAGCAGACCGTTCGTTGCGCACACCACCGCCTTCTTCGGGCCCCGGCCGGTGGCGAACGCGTTGGGTTGATCACTCGGGGCGATGGCAACGGTCGGCATCGGCAGGTTGGCACGCACGGCGAGATCGCGAACCATTCCGTAGAACTCGGGGTGATCGGCCTCGGTGATCACCTGCGCCTTGGCCGAACGCAGCGCCAGCTTGTCGCTGAACCAGTACGAACCACCGACCATCACGAATGCCAGAACGAGCCCGATCGTGGCGCCGGTGCGGCCACCCAACAGGGTGGCGACGGCCACGATGAGCCCACCGAGGGATGCCAGCAGCACGCCCGTCTTCATGGTGTTCTTGAACATGACTTGATTCCTTTCGTGACCTTGTGTTGCCTTGTGTTGCCTTGTGAGGCCGGGCTCAGAAGTCGAAGATCTCGCCGAGGATCGACGAACGCTTCTTCTTCTTGTAGCCAGAGCCGTCGCGGTACTTGTACTTGTCGTCATCGTCATCGTCGTCCCAACGGGGTCGCCGGTCGTCGGGCCGTACCTCTGGCCGTACGTCCGGGCGCTGGTCGGGCCGGTAGTCGGTCGCCGGCATCGGCATGGCAGGGGCAGGGGCGGGCATCGGGGCCAGCTGGGGGAGCGCTGCGGCGGATCGTTCGATCAGCTTGTCGAGCTCGCCACGATCCAACCAGACACCGCGACAGGTGGGGCAGTAGTCGATCTCGATGCCCTGGCGATCGGTCATCACCAGGTCGACTGCGGTGTCGATGGGGCACTTCATGTGGAAACCTCCTGAGGACTGGCGATGGTCGCCGCAAGCGGCTGGCGTCGCTGGATGAACTTGCGGATCTCTTCGATCCACATGACGGACGATGCGATCGCGATGCAGACGAGCCACTGGCCGAGCGAGATCGAGGTGGTGTCGAACAGGTCTTGCATGAATCCGACGTGGGTGACACCGATCTGGAGCAGCGCAACGACCGCGAGCGACACCAACAGCAGGTAGTTGGTCAAGGTGAACCTCGTGAACACCGACTGCCGATCGCTGCGCGCGTTGAGGATGTTGAAGAACTGGAAGATCACGAACGTGTTGAACGCCATCGTGCCGGCGATGGTGGCGGTGCCGGCCTCGGCCTCGGCCCCGGGGGCGAACAACAGCACGGCGAGCGTGCCGGCGGCCATCATGGTCGAGGCGATGCCGACGGCGACCCAGCGGGTCGGGGTGAGGATCTTCTCGGTGATCGGACGTGGGCGACGCTCCATCACGTCGGACCCGCCCTTGTCGAGGCCGAGCGCCATCGCAGGCGGTCCATCCATGATGATGTTCACCCACAGGATGGCGATCGCGGTGAACGGCTTGCCGCTGGCGATGTCGAAGATTGCGGCGAGGAGGAACAGAGCCGCGAACCCGAGCGTGGTGCTCAGCTGGAAGCGCACGAACTTGACGATGTTGTCGTAGATCGTGCGGCCTCGCCCGACGGCTTTCACGATCGTGGCGAAGTTGTCGTCGGCGAGCACCATGGTCGCCGCTTCCTTCGTGACCTCGGTGCCGGTGATGCCCATGGCGATGCCCATGTCGGCCTTCTTCAGCGCCGGTGCATCGTTCACGCCGTCGCCGGTCATCGCGACCACGTTGCCCTTCTGCTGCAGCGCAGCGACGAGCCGGATCTTGTGCTCGGGGGCCACGCGGGCGAAGACGGTGATGTCGTCGATGCGGTCTGCGAGTTCGCGGTCGTCCATCTTGTCGAGGTCGTTTCCGGTGACCGACTGACCCTTGAGGCCGAGTTCGCGCCCGATCGCGGCAGCCGTCGACGCGTGGTCGCCGGTGATCATCTTCACGGCGATGCCGGCGGCGTGTGCCTCGGCGATAGCGAGCCGCGCTTCCGGCCGGGGTGGGTCGACGATGCCGGCAAGTGCAACGAGGGTGAGGTCGCGCACCAGCCCGATCGGTTCGCCGCCGCCTGCCGTGAACTCGTGCCAGTCGGCGGGTGTCAGCTCCCGCTGCGCGACGGCGAGCACCCGAAGACCCTGTGACGCGAGGCGATCGTTGTGTTCGTGGAGCGCGTGGAGGTGCTGTTCGATGGGCTCGGCAGCGCCGTCGGAACCGATCACCTGCGACGAACGATCGAACAACACGTCGGGTGCGCCCTTCGCGTACACCATGACGATGCGGTGGCCGTTGCCGTCGACGAGCTCGTGCACGGTCGCCATGAACTTGTTGGCCGAGTCGAAAGGCACCTCTTCGAGGCGGGGGTGGGCGGCGCGAACCTCGTCGATCGGGATGCCACCCTTTGCTGCGAGGACCACGAGGGCTCCCTCGGTGGGGTCCCCGACCAACTCCCACCGGTCGTCGATCTGGCGGACGGCGGCGTCGGTGCACAGCGCCATCGGCATCAACGCCGCCTCGAGGGAGACCGGCTCGTCGCCTACGACGTGTTCGATCGTGCCCACCGGGGCATACCCGTCGCCGGTCACTCGGTGCGGCCGAAGCTGCGTGATCAGCTCGACTGCGGTCATCTGGTTGAGCGTGAGCGTTCCCGTCTTGTCGCTGCAGATGACGCTGGTGCAGCCGAGTGTCTCGACCGACGCGAGGCGCTTGACGATCGCGTTCTGCTTGGCCATCTTCGACACGCCGATGGCGAGCGTCACAGCGGTGACCGCGGGAAGGCCCTCGGGGATCGACGCCACGGCGAGCGCGACCGCGGTGAGCAGCAGTTCGCTGGCGCTGTCGCCTCGGATCAGACCGATGACGAACACCGCGATCACGATGACGGCTGCGAGTTTGGCCAAGCTGTGGGCGAGACCGTCGAGTTGCTTCTGCAGTGGGGTCTTGTCGGTCTCGGTGGCTCGCAACAGCCCGGCGATACGACCGATCTCGGTCTCCATGCCGGTGGCGGTGACGACGAACTCGCCGCGACCACGCGTCACCGTGGTGTTCATGTAGACCATGTTCTTGCGATCGCCGAGCGGCACGGTGTCCCGGTCGATGACGTCGATCATCTTGGTGGAGGGTTGGCTCTCACCGGTGAGTGCTGCCTCTTCGACCTCGAGGGAGTTGGCGAACAACAGCCGCCCGTCCGCCGGCACGCGATCGCCCGCTTCGATCATCACGATGTCGCCGGGCAGGAGGTCGCCAGCAGGAAGGTTCACCAGCTGGCCGTCGCGCCTGACCCGAGTCTGGATGACCAGCATCTTCTTCAAGGCATCGAGCGACTTCTCGGCCCGGTTCTCCTGGATGAACCCGATGATCGCGTTGAACACGACGACGACGAGGACGACCAACGGCGTCTTGAGCTCACCGGACACGGCGAAGGCGACGATCGCAGCTGCGATCAGGATCAGGATGAGCAGGTCGGTGAACTGTGCGAGCAGCCGCTTCCACGCCGGGGTACGAGCAGCTTCGGCCAAGACGTTGGCGCCATACCGCGCGGTGCGGGTGGCGACCTCGCCGGCGTCGAGTCCGTTGTCGGGTCGGACGCCCAGCTGTTCAGCGACTGCGTCGCCGGTCTGGCGATGGACGTCGGAGGCGGGGGAAGCCCCAGAAGAGGAGAGGGTGATCACGTGCGGGTTGTCCTTCGGGTCGTCGTAACTGGCGATACCGAAGGTCTCTCCCGCTCGGTGACGCATGATGCGCTACCGAACCACCGTGCCCGGGCTGATCCTGCACGCAGGAGGCCGTGGTGACGATCACGATGCCGAGGGATACTCCCCTTCGGGTCCGGATTCTAGAGGTGGATTTCCGGTGTCACAACGTGGTCGTGCCGACCCGTTGCAGCGGGTCGCATCGCTCCGGGCCGATGCGGATAGCTTCGACCCGGTGAGTGATCTGCACCCCAACGTGGTCCGTGTCGTCAACGCCGCCAAGCTGCTCGGCCTCGAAATCCAGCCGCGACGGTATGCCGACGGGGCCAAGACGGCTACCGACGCGGCGGCAGCGATCGGAGTCGACGTGGGCCAGATCGTGAAGAGCCTGATCTTCGGCGTCGATGGCGAGATCGTTCTCGCGTACGTCAGTGGCTCGAACCAACTCGACGAGAAGAAGCTGGCGACCGCAGCGGGTGGCACCAGGTGCGAGCGGGTCGACGCCGACATGGTCCGCTCCACCACGGGCTACCCGATCGGCGGTGTCCCGCCTTTCGGACACAAGAACCCGCTGCGCGTGTTCATCGACCCCGACCTGCTGCAGTACGACGAGGTGTGGGCTGCGGCGGGCACCTGGCACGACGTGTTCGGCATCGAACCGCACAAGCTGGTGGAAGCCAGCGATGGCCTCGTCGTCGACCTGAAGCGCGGGTGACACGGCCGTCCTCTGCTGGCGGCATGGATCAGTTGCCGACCATCGAGGACAGTCGAGGGGTCGATGTGAGCCAGATCCGACGTCAGCTGCGCATGTCGGTCGAGGACCGTGTTCGACACATGGTGGACGTGACGAACAAGCCGATGGAGGTTCGCGCGACGGTCCGCCTTCTCGACCCGCCGCGAGTTCGATGAGCTTCGACCCGGTCGAGATCTGTGCCGTTCTCGACACACTCACAGCTTCGAAGCCGCGGCGGGCGTAGAAACGCTGGGCGCCCTCGTTGGCGGCGTTGCTCTCGACGTGTGGTGTTGCCGATGAGATGTGCCCATGCCCGCCGTCGGTGACGCCGTCGAACTGACTGCAGTGCTGTGGGCCGCAGGCACCTTGCACGACGTGTTCGGTATCGAAGCCACACTGGTTGGTGGAGGCGAGTGGGGCAACGGGCGCTCGACGCCGTCGCCGTCGAGGGTGGAGGAGGCGTGGTGGTGACCGGCGATCCGCATGACATGGCACGACTCTCGGACCCGTACCGGACTGTGGTTGTCGAGGAGCTTCCCTCGCGCTGAGCGCATCAGCGCAGTTCGGCCAGGCGTGCTTCGGCCAACTTCCGCAGGAGTGCGTCGTCGATCGACCAGTCGACGGGCACCCTGATCGTTCGCTTGTTCACCTCGTATGCATCCAGCTCGGGGGCGAGCTGGTCGAGCACATCGGCGCTGAACGGATTGAGCAGGATGTGGTGCTTCGCCGCCGACAGACCGAGGACGTACTGACCGTTCGTCCGCAACATCGGCTGGTTCCAGGCGATGACCAGTTCCAGTTCGGGGAAGCTCGCCGTGATGGTGGAGAAGATCGTCGTGGCGGTCGTCGCCGCGGTCGGGTCGAGGCTCGCGAAGAAGTCGGCCGGGCTCGTGAACCGCTTCGAGCTCGGCGAGTTCCGGTGGGACATCACCACGGCGTTCGCATGGGCCTGGCTGAAGCCGTGGTTCTCCCGCAGAAACGCGATCTGCTCCGGGTACTTCGCATCGCCCAGTTCGGCCAACCGCTCGAACCACTTCGAGATCGGTTCGCCGTGCTTGTTCTCGATCGCCGGGAAGAACCTGGCGCGATCTCCGCTCGTGTCAGCCATCGAGGTGAGGTTACCGATCTGGGCTGACGGGCGATGCGCGTCGGGATCTACGACGCCAGGGCGCCGGAGAAGACCTGCCAAGCGAGCAACGACTTGGCGACGAAGCTGAGCACGATGTACCGGCGCTCGCCGTAGAGGTAGTCGGCCCATTTGCCATGTGCCCGGTACTGCTTCCATTGCACGATGGCGAAGCAGTTGAACAGGACGAACAATGAGATCACGATGCCGTAGACGAAGCCCGGCACTGTCGTGTCGGCGGGACCCTTCGGAGATGCGACGTTGATCGCAACTGCGATCCAAGGCACTGCTCCGGCGATGCAACCGAACCAGAACGGCAGCATGTCGCCATCGCCCGGCGTGGTGTAGCGCTCCTGCAGCCAACCGAACAGGATCATGCACACGTTCACGCCGAAGATGCCGAGCAGGGCGATGAAGTCGGCCGCGCCGTTCAACTGCAGGATGACGACGATCATGATCGACGACGACAGCGAGTACTCGACCCATCGGTAGACGTTGATGTGGTTGGTGAGGCCGGCGCTGTACTTCGGGAACACCTTCGGCGAGCTGACGAAGAAGTGGAAGAACGCCGACAGCGCCATGAACGCGGCGACCATGTAGCCGATGTTCAGGTTCAACAGGTTGACCGGATCGGAGAAGTTGCCGGTGCCGGGGGCCTCGGTGAGGTAGGTGGCCGTGACGGGGAGTGCGGCGTCGTTCGAGAGCAGCAAGATCGCGATGAACGACGCCAGGTGCAGGCATCCCGCGATCAGGTTCAGGCGACGGAGTGCGAGATGACGGGGATCCATCGCCAGAACCTAATGGGCATCCACCGATCGACCCCGCCTCGGAGCCCGTCATCGACGGCTCGAGGCTCGATCGACCGCTCGGTGCCTATGACAGCTGGGTGAGACCGCCGTCGACGACGAAGATCTCGCCGGTCACGTAGTGGTTGCGCACGAGCGCGAGCACCGCTTCGGCGCAGTCGTCGGCGGTGGCCGATCGCTTGAGCGGGGCCATCTTCTTCACGCCCTCGTGCTGGGCATCCCAATCCGACGTCCACGGGGTCGCCACCAAGCCGGGCGCTACTGCGTTGATGCGAACCGGCCCGTGGCTCTTCGCCAGCAGCCGCGTCATCTGGTTCAGGGCCGCCTTGGACATCGAGTAGGCGATCGACGATCCCACCGGGCGGATGCCGGCGATGGAGGTGATGTTCACGACGTGGCCGCCACCTGGGGCAGCCGAAGCGCGCAGCAACGGCATCGCCATCTTGGTCAGGTTCCACGTGCCGAACACGTTCACCTCGAACGTCTTGCGGAAGATCTCCTCGGTGAGCGCATCGAGATCGCGATGGTCGACGAGCGTGGTCCAGCCGGCGTTGTTGACCAGGAGGTCGAGCTTGCCGAATCGTTCGACCGTGGCATCGAGCAGGTGTCGGCACTGGTCCTGGTCGGCGATGTCGGCCTGCACGTACAGCGAATCGCCTGGCAGGCCTGCGGCGACCGCTTCTCCGGCGGCCACGCTCGACGAGGAGTTCACCACGACCGAGGCACCGAGGTCGGAGAGCCGCTGCGCGGTGCGCTCACCGATCCCGCTCGACGATCCGGTCACGATCGCCACCACACCTTCGAGCTCCGCGTTCGCTGCTGTCATGTCGTCTCCCCGTCGGTGGGGTCGACCCGGTTGCCGCGCCCGCCGTCATCCTGCCATTCGGTGGTACGGGCGGAACGATCGCGGCTGCCGTTGGGGGGTCTGCTGCCAGGGACGTCTGCCGAGGCCGGCCGCGTAGCCGTCGGCCGCACCGGCCCGCGCCCGCTCGAGGAATCTCGCAGCCTGCGTCGTGTCGAGCGTGCCCTCGGCGACATGGTGGGCGGCGAGGTTCGCCCAGTCCTCCACCCATGCGTCGAGCATGGCGCGCACATCCGCGTGGCTGTGCGGGGTGACAGCCGTCTGCAGCGCGAACACGGCGCGGGAGTACACGGGGGAGTAGGGGTCACGCACCTGGTGGTGCTCGTCGCGCACGGCACTCGGAGCGCGTTCGTGGCGCACCACCGCGTCGTCCACGAGGGCGAGGCGCAAGCCTCGGTCGACGAGCCGGCCACAGACCTCGACGTCGTCGTAGCCGTAGGCGAGCAGCGAGTTGAAGCCACCGATGGCATCGAGGGCGCTGCGGCGGAAGCTCATGTTGCACCCGGCGAGGTAGACGAACGGATCGGCACCGCGGCCCAGGTATCGGTCGATCGGGCCCTCGGTGTCGAGCACCGGGCTGCCCAGGCGGTCGCAGGTGCACAGGCTCCAGTCGATGCGTCCGTTCGGCACGTCGAACACGGGGCCGCCGACCCCGGCGAGTTCGGCGTCGTCCACGTACGGCTCCACGAGGCGTTCGAGCCAATCGGTGGGCGGGATCGCGTCGTCGTCGATGAACGCGACGATCTCGCCTGCCGCGAGCGCCACACCACGGTTGCGCGAGACGCCGAGGTTCGCCTCGGCGCATCGATCGAGGCGCGCCGTCCCGGCGAACCGCTCGAGCATCTCTGCGGTGCCGTCGATCGACGGGCCATCGACGACGACCACCTCGAACGCGGTGTAGGTCTGGTCGCGAAGGGCGAGCAGGGTCCGCTCGAGATGGTCGCGACGGTTGAGCGTGTTGATGACCACCGACACCGTCGGCCGAGCCGTGCCGGTGGCGCGCCTCCGGCTCCGGAGTGCGTGGAGGAAGGTGACGGTCATGCGACGAACTCGACCCGGGGGAACATCCAGAGGCTCATGTCGAAGAGGGACCTGTTCTTGTCGTAGCTGTTGGGGAGAAGGCGCACGGGCGTGCGCAGGAGCGCTGCGCCGATGGCGACGTGCAACCGATCCGTCGTGACCCGGCGGCTCGCGTCGATGCACGACAGGAGGCACCACGCGCTCGCAGCGGCGTCGCCGTCGGTCTCGCCGACGATCAGCTGGTGCGAGATGTCGATGTCGGTCGCCGGCGACCGATCCGTGCGTTCGGAATCGATGCGGGTGAAGCACATCTCGGCGCGGTCGCCGAACTCGCCGAGTCGCCAGCCGTGGGTGGCGAGGCGATCGTCGAGCAGCGGTCTGACTCGCGCCGCGAGTCGGCGATCGCCGAGGAGGCGGCGAGCATCGAGATGGAACGCCATGTCGTGGCCCAGCAGGACGCGCGCGTCGGTGCCAGAACGCGCGACGTGCTCGGCGGCGATCGCGTCGCGGCACACCACGACGTCGTCGGGTGTCGCACGCCGAAGGGTGTCCCCGCTCTCGCGGATGCCGTGGGGCAGCATCACGATCCGACGGGCGTCGCCGCTGCGGAACGCGGCAAAGGCCCGAGCGGTGTGATCGTAGAGCGGTACGAGGTTGCCGCCGCCGCCCATCAGGACGCTTCGCCCGGCGACGTCGTCGCAGACCTCGATCCGCTCGAAGCGGACACCGCAGCGCTCGAGCGCGTGGAGCGCACCCATGTGGATCAGCGAGTCACCTGCATTGCCGGGGTTCTTCCAGTAGCAGACCGGTTCGCTCCCGAGTCCTCTGAGCAGGTGTTCCACGTCGGATCGGAGGGCGCGGCTGCGTCGGCCGGTGAGCAGCCCGCGCGCTCGGCGGGCCGGCGCAGGGTGGAGTTCCGACGCCATGTCGGAGGAACGTGCCGTGGTGGTGGACATGCGCACGGATGGTTCATCGGCAGATCATGAACGGAGCCTGAACACTCTGTGTGAACCACAACATGCCGCGCTTGCGCCGCGGTGCTCTGTCACGCTGTGGGCGATGCCTCATGTGGGCCGGCCCGGCTGTCCGGGTGGGCTCCGGACAGAGAAAGGACTACTCGTGCTCAAGATTCAATCAGTCGGTGATTCCACCACCAAGGTCACGTTCGCACTCCCCGCTGCCGAGGCGGTGGGCAACGTCTCCGTGCTCGGGGATTTCAACGGATGGGACGCGTCCGCCCACCCGCTGAAGAAGCGCAGCAACGGCACCCGCAGCGTGACCGTCGAGTTGCCCAACGGCGAGTACCGCTTCAAGTACTGCACCGAGGCGGGGGAGTGGTTCTGCGACCCGCAGGTCACCGACGTCGAGATCAACGAGTTCAACACCGAGAACTCGGTGCTGCGAGTCTGAACTCCGTGTGCCGGCGTCAGATCGCGACGCCGAGACGGCTGAGCTCGAGGTGCACCACGGCGTCGACATCGGCGCCGGTGAGGATCGTCACCATCGGCCGACCGGCCCACGGGTCGGGCCCGTGTTGGGATGGTTTCGTTCGCGCCCACGTCTTGCCCCGGCCCACTCCGCGCCCGGTGTCGACGCGGATGGCATGGCGAACCGATGTGAACCGCTCGGGTGCCAGCAGGTAGCTGATCGTGGTCGAGTCGTGCACGTGGATGCCGTCGAGCCCCGACTGCTCGAGGGCGAACCGTCGGTAGTGCGGCAGGATCGCATGGAGGTGCTGCGCTCGGGGCGTGTGCACCGACCCGATCAGATCGAGGTGTGCCCCGCTCATCACGATCTGCTCGGTCACGTCGAGGCCCGCCATGACGACCGGGCACGTCGCCCCGAAGACGACATCCGCGGCTTCGGGGTCGTTGATGATGTTGGCCTCGGCGGCCGGCGAGGCGTTGCCTGCGCAGAACGCATTGCCGCCCATCAGGACGATGCCTGCCAGATTCAGGGCGAGGTCGGGTTCGGCCTGGAGGGCACGAGCGATGTTGGTGAGCGGGCCGATCGGCACCAGCGTGATCTCGCCAGGTGATCTCATCACCGTCTCGATGATCAGTTCGACCGCGCTCTCGGCGACAGCGGTGGCGGTCGGCGGGTCGAGCGGCGCGTCACCCTGGCCGTTCTCGCCGTGCACGAAGTCGGCCGGTCCACGGAACGACATCGCCAGAGGCCCATGCGCGCCTTCGGCCACCGGGATGTCGGTTCGTCCCGCGATCTCGAGCAGCCGCAATGCGTTCTCGGTGCACGTGGTCGTGTAGGTGTTGCCGAACACCGTGGTCAGGGCGACGATCTCGAGCTCCGGCGATGCCAGCGCGAAGAAGATCGCCATCGCGTCGTCGATGCCGGGATCCGTGTCGATGATGATGCGCCGAGCCATGCCGGGCCGACCGTACCTGTCGGCGGGATCGCCCGGGTCAATCGCTGTTGCGCCAGGCGGCCGGGTCGAGTCCCAGCTTCTCGAACCGGTTGACGATCCAGACCGGGATCTCCATCGGCTCGTTGTTCCTGATCGCCGCGACCTGCTCGCCGTCTTCCGCCCAGATGTGGCAGGTGTTGAGGTTCATCATCAGGCCGCGCTGGCGCGCCTCGGGTGAGCCGAACGCACCGGCGCCGTCACCGGTGTCGCGAGCTTGGGCGACGCGGAACGACCACATCGACTGCACCGCCACCGGCGCCATCGCCTGCAGCAGCGCCGTGGTGTGCGTGCACCCCCGCGGCCCTCCGAACAGCTCGCGCACCCTGTGGGTGAAGCCGCGAGCGATCGAGAGACCGATCAGGTGCTGATAGTGATCCTGGATCGTCGGGCACGCTGCGTGAGGGTGGACCTCGAGCACGGCCTTGGCGTCGATGATCTCGAGCGATGGAACCGAGATGTGCATGTCGACGATCATGTGGTGCACCGTCAGCGGCTCGGGGTCGGTGGGCACGTAGAGGCCTGGCGGCTTCTGGTCGCGGACCGATCCACGGAGCACGAGCGTGTCGAGTCCCTTCCGATACGCACGAACGACGTAGGCGCGTTCGTGGATGAGTTGGTCGGCGGGGTCGACGCCGGCGGGGTGTGGCGCGATGTCGTCGAAGACCTCGGCCCGGGACTCGAATGCCATCAGCAGAACTCCTCGAGCAGTTCATCGACGTGGTGATCGATGCCGGCGATGATCGGACGGAGGAACAGTTGCTCGAGCAGGTCGGCGCCGCGCTCGTTGCCGCCTTGGAGATCGCTGACGATCACCGACGCCGTGCACACCTGCAACAGGCTCATCCGGAAGTCGTGCCAGCACTGCTCGAGTGAGTAGTTCGTCACGCCGAGACCGGTGACGGTGTGGTGGTACTGCTCGATCAGCTCGGCCTCGCATCCTCGGCGGACGTCTGCGGTCATCGAGCCGGCGATGAGGTTGGCGACGTCCCAGGGTCCGAAGTGCCTGGTGCACAACTGGAAGTCGACCATCGTGACCGCATCGGGCCCGGCGGAACCGCCGAACAGGTAGTTCTCGGCGCGGCAGTCGGTGTGGGTGAACGTGAGGTGTCGCTGCGCCGACACGTGGTTCAGCATGTCGACGTAGTGATGGCACGCCCGTTCGATCGCGGCCATCATGGACGGCCCGATGCGTTCACCGAATCGGTCGGCGAACGCCGGCAGGCGCTCGAGCGCCATGCCCGGGCCGGCCTGGTAGAGAGGGTTGTTCATCGGCGGCAGCCATGCCATCTCGGCCAACGTGGGGCTGTCCCAGAAGGGAGCATGGAGCCGAGCGACCAGATCGATGATCTTCGCTGCTTCGCCAGGTGTGATGCCGGCGAGTTGGTCGGGGCAGCGCGCACCGCTGATGTCTTCGATCAGCAGGACGAACGGCAGGCCACCGTCGCCGCAATCCGCGTGGTACGGGTGAGGGACCCGTATCGCGAGCTGGGTGGCGACTTCGCGGTAGAAGTTCACCTCGCGCTCGTAGAAGCCCATCATCTTGCTGATGAACTGGTTCTCAGGCGACGACGACTGGCATTTGGCGACCATCGTTGCCGGACCGCTGTGACCAGCAGCGTAGGTGAGCCGCAGACGGGCCAACTCGCCGAGGATGCCGACGCCCTCGCCGAAGCGTTCGGCGTGCACCTCGGTGATCGTGCCGAGACGCCCGTCGAGCACCTCGTTCATCCAGTCGACAGTGATCTCTGCCACCTGTGCCGGCACGCTGCTCATGGCGAGCGAACGTAGTCGGCCGAGCGCTGAGGCGTCGGACTCAGGCGTCGGCTTGGGCGAGCGCCTCGGTGAGCGTGTTCCACGCCAGCACCGCGCACTTGATGCGCACCGGGAACTTCACGACGCCCTGCAGCGCTTCGAGGTCGCCGAGCTTCACGTCGGCCGCAATCGACTCGTCGAGCTCTTCGAGCGACATCATCGAACGGAACTTGTGCACCAAGGCGCGGACGTCGGCGACGTTCTTGCCCTTCACGGACTGGCTCATCATCGACGCGGAGCTCTGCGAGATGCTGCACCCCTGCCCGCCCACCTTGATGTCGGTCACGATGCCGTCGTGGACGTCGAGGTACACGTCGATCTCGTCACCGCACAGGGGGTTGTGGCCCACGGCGTGCGCGGCGGGGGGCGCCAGCTCACCGCGGTTTCGCGGGCTGCGATAGTGATCGAGGATGATCTCTCGGTAGAGGTCGTCAAGGCCGGGCATGGGAAGACCCTTTCGTTCGAGTCATGGGGTCAGAACCCGAAGATATCGGTTGCGCTGTCGAGGGCGTCCGCCAGCACGTCGACCTCGGATTCGTCGTTGTAGAGGTAGAAGCTGGCGCGAGCGGTGGCGGCGGCGCCCAGGATCCGCATCAACGGCTTGGCACAGTGGTGACCGGCACGCACGCACACGTTGCGTTGATCGAGCACCTGACTCAGGTCGTGAGGGTGGATGCCGCGGAACGCAAAGCTGAACGTGGCGCCGCGCTGTTCGACGTTGCGGGGTCCGTGGATCGTGATGTCATCGCCGAACCGTTCGGTCAGCGTGCGCAGCGCGTAGTCGGCCACCTGCATCTCGTGCCGGCGGATCTCGGCCATACCGATGCCTTCGAGGAACTCGATCGCAGCACCGAAGCCGATCGCCTCGGTGATCGGCGGGGTGCCGGCCTCGAACTTGGCGGGCAGCTCCGCAGTGGTGAACCCGTCGAGACGCACGTCGGCGATCATGTTGCCGCCCCCGAGGAACGGCGGCATCGCATCGAGCAACGATTCACGGCCCCACAGCACTGCGATGCCAGATGGACCGCACAGCTTGTGGCTGCTGAACGCCACGAAGTCGGCGTCCCAGGCCTGTACGTCGGTCACGTTGTGCGGCACGTACTGGCAGCCATCCACGATCGCGATCGCGCCGGCGTCGTGGGCCGCGCGGCACAGCTCGCGCACCGGTGTGATGGTGGCGAGCACGTTGCTCATCGCTGTGAAGCTGAACACCTTGGCGCCGTCGAGCAGCTGCGGGAGCGTGGTGAGGTCGAGCTGACCATCGGCGGTGAGCGGCACCCAGCGCAGAACGATGCCGCGTTCGGCGACGAGCATGTGCCACGGCACGATGTTGGCGTGGTGCTCCATGTGGGTGAGCACGACGACGTCGCCGCGCTGCAGATTGGCCCGACCCCACGACATGGCGACCAGGTTCAGGGCTTCGGTGGTGTTCTTGGTGAAGATCAGTTCGTGGACCTTGGGGGCGTTGATGAATCGCCTGGCCGCAGCGCGGGCCGCTTCGAACGCGTCGGTTGCCTCGGAGGCGAGTCGGTAGGCGCTGCGGTTGATCGGGGCATAGGAGTGCTCCATGAAGCGACTCATCGCATCGATCACGGCACGGGGCTTCTGCGACGTGTTCGCCGAGTCGAGGTACACGAGCGGCAGGCCATCGATCTCGCGCGAGAGCAGTGGGAACTCGGCACGGATCGACGCGACGTCGAGGGTGGTCATCGTCAGCCTCGGAAGCTCTCGTAGCCTTCGCGTTCGAGCTGTTCGGCCAGTTCCATGCCACCGCTCGCGACGATGCGGCCCCCCACGAGGATGTGCACGTGGTCGGGCTGCAACTCGTCGAGCAGGCGCTGGTAGTGCGTGATCAGGACGACGCCCATGGTGGGTCGGTCGGCGCGCACTTCGCGGATGCCCTGAGCCACGATGCGCAGCGCGTCGATGTCGAGCCCGGAATCGGTTTCGTCGAGGATCGCCAGCTCCGGCTCGAGGATCGCCATCTGCATGATCTCGTTGCGCTTCTTCTCTCCGCCGCTGAAGCCTTCGTTGAGGTAGCGATCGACGAACGAGCTGTCCATGCCGAGGCGCTTCATCCAGTCCATCGTGGCGAGACGCAGTTCGAGCACCGAGAGATCGATGCCCTTGCGGGCCGACAGCGCCTGACGCAGGAACTGGATCACCGACACGCCCGGGATCTCCTGCGGGTACTGGAACGCGAGGAACATGCCGCTCTTGGCGCGAACGTCGGTCGGCCAGTCGGTGACGTCGTCGCCCTGGAACCAGATCGAGCCCTGGGTGAGCTCGTACTCAGGGGAGGCCATCAACACGTTGGCGAGGGTGCTCTTGCCGCTCCCGTTGGGCCCCATGATCGCGTGGATCTCCCCTGCGTTCACCGTGAGCGACAGCCCGCGGAG
>JANNQK010000059.1:0-8821 GCA_031400715.1 Actinomycetes bacterium
TCGCGCCCATCGATCACTCCCTTGTGATGGAACGTCACGTACCAGTGCGCCTCGATCGACCGCGCTCGCTGCAGCGAGGACTCGAAGTCGTTCAGGCTGCTCCACTCGTCGCCGTAGTAGGGGCCGAACGCGGAGAGATCGATGTCGCCGGTGACGAACACTCCGTCGGGCTCGATCAGCATGCCGGTGTGGCCACGGGTGTGCCCGGGAAGGTGCACGGGGCGGATGGTGACACCGCCGAGGTCGATCGTCTGGCCGTCGACGAACCCGACGGCATCGGGTCGTGGCACGTAACTGAAGTCGCGCACGATGATCTCGCGGAACGCTCGATCGGCTGCAGGCGCCATCCCGTAGATCTGCATCAGGCCGTCGAGCGACCGTGCTCCCTGCAGGTCGAGCTCGTGGATGAGTACGGCCGCCTCGGGGAACAGGTGCACCCCGGCGAGGTGGTCCTCGTGAGCGTGGGTCAGCACGACATGGTCGACCGGTGGTAGATCGGCGAGATCGCTGCGCACGCGCATCGACGTGGATGGATCGATGATGGCGGTCGCATCCGTTCCCTGGACCAGCACGGTGTTGCCGGCCGGATACCGGCCACCGTCGAGACCGATCAGCGCTGTGGTGTGCGGTCCGAGGACGAGGTCGGTGTCGAGCATGCCGCAGCTTGACCGATGCGACGACCGCCCGTCGACGTCGACACCGAGGGTGCGGTCTCGGTCACGTCACCCGGTCGCCGAAGCTGATGCCCATCTCGCGGGCGGTGCGCATCGTGTCGCAGGTGAGCGGAACCTTCTTCTGACGACCGCTCACCTCCGACAGCGGGACATGGCCGACCGAATCCCCGGCCAGGCACACCATGTGGCCGTCGAGGCCATCCGCGAGCGCGCGAACGGCGGCAGCGCCGAATCGCAGGGCGAGGAGCCGGTCGAACGAGGTCGGCGACCCGCCGCGGAGCAAGTGGCCCAGCACGACGGTGCGCGCCTCCTTGCCCGTCAGGTGTTCCAGCTCGTCGGCCACCTTCGCGCCGATGCCGCCGAGCCGTTCGTTCTGGCCCGTGCCCGCGGTCGCGATCGTGCTGCGCCCGCCTCCGAGTGGTGTCGCTCCCTCGGCCACGACCACGATCGAGAACCTCGAGCCGTGCTGATGTCGACGGGCGATCGTGTCGGCGACGGGCTCCAACTCGTACGGGATCTCCGGGATGAGGATCGCATGTGCGCCGGACGCCACTCCCGAGTGCAGCGCGATCCACCCGGCGTACCGGCCCATCACCTCGACGACGATCACCCGCCCGTGCGAGGTCGCGGTCGAGAACAGTCGGTCGATGCACTCCGAGGCGAAGCTCACAGCGCTGTCGAAACCGAATGTCGACATCGTCGCCTCGAGGTCGTTGTCGATGGTCTTGGGCACGCCGATCACCCGGAGTCCGGCAGTGCTGAGGTGGTGGCCGATCGCGAGTGACCCGTCACCGCCGATGGTGATCAGCGCGTCGATGCCGCGCTCGGCGAAGCGGCCCAACAGCTCGGCCGTGCGGTCGATTTCCACGATGGTCCCGTCGGGCTGCTCGATCGGGAAGCGGGTCGGGTTGCCCCGGTTGGTGGTGCCGAGGATGGTCCCCCCGAGGTGGACGATGCCGCGCACGCGATCGCGCGACAGCTCGATCAGGCCGCCGTCGTCGTACTGATCAGGAGACAGCAGGCCGTTGAACCCGTCGCGGATGCCGACGACGTCCCAGCCGCGGTCGTGCGCAGCGAGCGTCGCGGCGCGGATCACGGCGTTCAGCCCAGGAGCGTCACCGCCTCCTGTGCTGAGTGCGATGCGGCGAACCGGGGGGAGTGCGTGCGTGGGCATGCCGTGATCGTAGAAGCGCTGCCCCCGGCGATGCGGCGACGAAGGGCACATCGGTGCGGGAACAAGGACCCATCCCGGGAACGAACGGGGAACGCCGACCCGACGGCACGATCCTCGCTACGGTGACGTGACATGGAGCTGCCCAGGGCGACCGACGGTGTCGATCGCCCGGCGCACGACGTCGTGGGTTCGACACCTGCGGTCGGTCTCCGACTCGTGAACGGGAGGTCATCGCGGTGACGGAAGAGACAGACCAGCACGCTCCGCAACAACCGCTCCCCGGAGAGCCGGCCCAGGCGGCGACCGGCGCGCAGGAGCGTCGGCCATCCGTCGATGTCGATGTCGATGTCGATGTGGTCATCGTCGGGTCGGGGGCGGCGGGGTTGAGCGCAGCGCTGTCGGCGCGAGCGCGCGGGGCGAGGCGGGTGTTGGTCGCCGAGGGTGAGGCCGTGGTGGGCGGCTCGTCCCGACTGTCGGGCGGTCTGATCATGGGCGCTGGCACCCGTTACCAGCGGGCACAGGGCATCCACGATGACGCCGACGCGCTGTATCACGACTACCTCCAGCTCAACCGGTGGGACGTCGATGCCGTCGTCGTGAAGCGCCTGTGCGAAATGGCCGGACCGACCGTCGAGTGGCTGGGAGACCTGGGCGTCGAGTTCCACGAACAACTCGTGTTCGGGGGAGACGAACGCGTGCCCCGGGTGCACGTGCCGATCGGGCGCGGTCAAGGTGTGATCGACGTCCTCCACCGCCGCTGCCGTGACGCCGACATCGACATCGCCCTCGGCCGTCGGGTCGATCGCCTGCTCGTCGAGGGTGGCAGCGTGACGGGTGTCGCCGTGGGCGACGACGAGATCCGATCGGGGGCGGTCGTCATCGCATCGGGCGGTTTCGGGAACTCGGCCGCGCGCCTCGCCGAACACTTCCCGTCAGCGGCCGCAACCGGGGAAGCGTGGTACATCGGTGCCGACGGCTCCCGGGGCGATGCGCTCGCGCTCGCGACACAGGTCGAGGCTCAGACGGTCGGGCACGATCGCGGGCTGAGGCTCTTGCACACCGGCATCGACCAGATCTTCGAGGCCTATCTCCCAGGCTGGCTGGTGCTCGTGGATGTCCACGGGTACCGGTTCTGCGACGAGACTGCGCCGTACGGGATGATGGACCACCTCATGCGCATGCACGGCGATCGGGCGTGGGCGATCTGCGACCATGCCACCTTGGCGGGTGCCACCTCCTCCGGGGTTGCTCGCTACAAGCAGGCAATCCCCGGTTCGTCCAAGCGGCAGAGCCCGCATTGGACCACCGACGTGATGGAGCTCATGCTCGCAGCCGGCCGGGCCAGGCGTGCCGCCACGATCGAGGATCTCGCGTTCTCTCTCGACATCGATGCAGCGGTGCTGCGGGGAACCATCGACCGATACAACGCAGGCGCCGATGCTCACGACGATGTCGACTTCGCGAAGGAGGTGACGATGATCGAGCCTGTGCGCGAGCCGCCCTTCTATGCCGTCGAGATGCGACCGTCCACCGTGTGCTTCACGGCCCACGGCCTGCGCATCGATCGCGATGCTCACGTCCTGAGCCTCACCTCACAGACGATCCCCGGCCTGTTCGCGGCGGGGGAGTGCACCGGCGGTGTGATCGGTGCGCAGTACGTCGGCAGTGGCAACAGCTACGCCAACGTCACCGCCTTCGGACGCATCGCCGGCGAGAACGCGGCGTCGTTCGCGATCCGCTCCAGCCGCTGAACTTCGAACCGTTTCCGGTCGTGTACGACGCGAGATGGTACGAAGCAGCCCGATCTGAAGGTCTGGGTGGCCGGCGCCGGACTCAGGAGTGCTTGGGGGTCCAGCCGCCGTAGCCGTCGATGTCGCTCTCCTGCACGTCGCCGATCACGTCGGTGATCCAGGTGAGGCGGTCGCGCAGGATGCGGTTCACCCCGCCGTTCAGGGTCGCTGCCGACACGGCGCACGAGCCGCATGCGCCCGAGAGTTGCAGCCGAACGACGCCTGTCTCGACGTCGAGGCCGATCACGTCGAGCGAGCCACCGTCGGCGGCGATCACCGGCTGGATCACCTCGATCACGTCGAGGAGGTCCTTCACCCGTCGGCCTGCATCGGGATGATCGCCCGTGACGGGGAAGGGGTACTCGGTCGCGCCGGCGTGGGCGCCGGCGTCAGGAGTGACAGTCGAGATCGGTTCCACGGCTCCATCCAACCGCGCCCACGCCGATTTCATGCCACCGGAGTCGAGATTCATCGTCCGTGAGCTGGACGACGCGTGGCGCGGGTGACGCGTGGCGCGGGCCGTCGCTCACGGACCGACGGCTGCGGCGGACTACAGCCGCTCGATGATCGTGGCGGTGCCCATCCCGCCACCGGTGCACATCGTGACGAGCCCGGTCTGCAGGTCGCGTCGCTCCATCTCGTCGATCAGGGTGCCGATCAGCATCGCGCCGGTTGCGCCGATCGGGTGACCCAACGCCATCGCTCCGCCGTTGACGTTGGTCTTGTCCCAGCTGGCTCCGGTGTCCTTCAGCCACTTGAGCACCACGGCGGCGAAGGCCTCGTTCACCTCGAACAGATCGATGTCGTCGATCGTCATGCCGGCCTTCTTCAACACGAGATGCGTGGCCGGACCGGGCGCTGTCAGCATGATCACCGGTTCGGTGCCGGCGACCGCAGTCATGATGATCCGGGCCCGCGGCGTGAGGCCGTGAGCCTTGGCGTAGTCCGGCGACGCCACCAGCACGGCGCCTGCGCCGTCGACGACGCCCGAGGAGTTGCCGGCGTGATGCACGTGGTCGATCGCATCGACGTGTGGGTAGGCGATGCGGGCGATCTCGTCGATGCTCTTGCCGCGGTCGGCCAGCACATGGGCGCCCATGCCCTTGAAGCTCGGTTGCAGCTTGGCGAGGTCGTCGACCGTGGTGCCCGGACGAGGGAACTCCTCGCGGTCGAGGGCCAGGCGACCATCGTCGTGGAAGATCGGCACGAGCGACCGGTCGAAACGGCCTTCGGCGATCGCCGCCGCGGCACGGATCTGGCTGTCGACGCCGAGCTGGTCGCACTGTTCGCGGGTGAAGCCCTCGGTCGTGGCGATCAGGTCGGCCGAGATGCCCTGCGGCACCATGTCGTACCGGTCGCGGAGGTGGGTGTTGTTCGCGGTGAAACCGTCGACGTGCATCGGCGACGGTCGCGACATCGATTCCACACCGCCTGCCACGACCAGGTCCTGGAAGCCCGACAGCACGCCCATCGCAGCGAAGTTCACCGCCTGCTGACCGGAGCCGCAGAAGCGGTTGAGCGTCACGCCCGGCGCCTCGGTCGACCATCCTGCATCGAGCGCCGCCATGCGGGCGATGTCCATCGAGTGGTCGCCGCTGCCGGCACCGCAGCCCATCACGACATCGTCCACCTCGGCGGTGTCGAAGCCGTTGCGGGCCTGGAGCGCGTTCAGCACCTGGGCGAGGATGCGCTGGGGGTGCACGTCGTGCAGCGCACCGGTCTCCTTGCCCTTGCCGCGCGGTGAGCGCACTGCGTCGATGATCCAAGCTTCGCGTTCCATGGTGTCTCCTGATCTGTCCGTGTGTGCGTCTGTGCGTGAGCGACGGCTATCGCGATGAGAGATGCGGGCGGCAGCGCCACTCATCTCTCATCGCGGTGCGTTCTGGGGTCGGGGGGCTGGGCGCACGAGCTGACCGGGTCGGGCGGCAACGGCATCTGGATCGAGCACGCCGTCGGTGATGACCGGGGTGCCGTTCACGAGCAGGTGGCGCATGCCTTCGGGCTGATCTGCCGTCAGCCGTTCCGCGCCGGCGGGGAAGTCGCGGACGCGGCGCAGCGGGCCGGGTGCCACGGTGGCGGGGTCGAACACCACGAGGTCGGCGATCGCCCCGTCGCGAATGATGCCGCGGTCGGTGAAGCCGAAGATGTCGGCTTGCTGCTGGGTGAGCTTGTGGATCGCGTGTTCGAGGGTGAGCACACCCTTGTCGCGCACCCAGTTGCCGAGCAGATCGGTCGCGAGCGGGGCGTCGCACAGCTGACCCACGTGAGCGCCGGCGTCCGAGAGGCCGAGCGTGCATCCGTCGGCCATCAGCAGCACCGCGATGCCGTCCTGGTCGTCGTTGGCCAGCACGGCCTTGACGCGGAACCGTTGCAGGTCGGGCTCCTCCAAGGTCAGATCGAGCAGGGTGTCGAACGGCTCGGTTCCTCGCTCGGCGGCGATCGACGCGAGGCGGCATCCGATCAGCTCGGGGTGCGTGTCGCTCTCCATGATCTCGTAGGTGTCCCAACGAGGCATCAGACCCTTGCCTGCCGCCCAGCCTTCCCGCACTCGCTGGCGCCAGCCCGGGTCGGCATAGTTGGCGCGGCGGGCGTAGATCGACATGGGCATCAACTCGGCGAAGATCGGTGACGTGTTGAGCGTGAAGGGCTCGATCATCGTCATCGAGAACGACAGCGGTCGACAGCTCACCTGCGGATAGACCTGTGCACCCCGCGCCATCCCGCGCTGGTGGATCTCGAGCGCCTTCAGATGCGCACCGGTGTTCGTGGTGAGCAGTGCCGTCCACGTGATCGGGACGCCGATCTGGAGTTGCATGTCGTAGAGCTGTTCGAAACGCATGCCGTCGCTGGTGCCATTGATGCCGATGACCCCGCGGCCGGAGTCGGCCACCGCCTGGCACAGCCCTTCCAGTTCGGCGCGGTCGGCCCACCGGCTCGGGATGGGCTGACCGTCTGCGCCGAGGTGGGTGACGGCGAAGCTCGTGGCGAATCCCGCCGCCCCTGCGTCCATCGCCTCGGTGACCAGATCGGCCATGCTGTCGATCTCGTCCTGGGTGGCCGTGCGGCCGGACGCTTGGTCGCCCATCACGAAGATCCGCAACGCGGTGTGGCCGATGTACGCCGCGTAGTTCAACACCGTGCCGTGGCGCTCGACGGTCTGCAGGTACTCGGGGAAGCTCTCGAACTCCCAGGGAATGCCGGCGTTCAACGACGCCGGATCCATGTCCTCCACCTTCTCGAGGGTGCGCGCGATCAGGTCGCGGTCGCCGGGTCGCGTGGGTGCGATCGAGAAGCCGCAGTTCCCGGCGACGACGGTGGTGACCCCGTGGTAGCACGACGGTGTGAGCGCGGGATCCCAGAACACCTGGGCGTCGTAGTGGGTGTGGATGTCGATGAAGCCAGGGCTCACGACACAACCTGTGGCGTCGAGCTCGCGATCGCCCACGAGGTTCGGTCCGATGCCGACGATGCGGCCACCTGCGACAGCGACGTCCGCGACGTAGCCGACCGAACCCGTACCGTCCACCACGGTGCCGCCACGGATCACCAGCACCGGTGCGACCGGCGTTGCCCGAGTCTCAGACATCCCTACCCCCTCCGGACCGTGTCGTGCGGCCCGGCCACATGGTCGCGCATCGCGATGCTCCTGCTTGGGTCGAGAGTCAGCGACGCCCTGTTCGAAGGACCCGGCGGATCGACGTCGAACGACGCGTCGGCCGGTCGGCGTCGAGTTGGAGCCACCGCCCAGAGGCGACCCTCTCCCCGGGGGGATCAGCCGAGGACCGGGCACGGTTCGAGGGGCGCGTCGGGCACCCGCCTTTGAAGAACCTTCGGGTCGTGTCGGACGTCACCTCCGAATTCTTGACGACTCCTTGATGATTCGTTGAGAATCGAACCAACAACTGAATGAGGTGGGCATGAAGGAACGGGTCGGGCGGCCTGTTGTTCTGAGTCGACGAGATCTGATGCGGGCGGGAGTGTTCGTCGGTGCGGCGATGTCGCTGCCGTTGCAGCGCTGGGTCTCGGGTCAGTCGACCACGTCGAGGCGCATCGGTGAGACGCAGTTGCCTGCGCCGTTCTCCGTGCCGTTCTCTCGGCCACCGGTGTCGGTGCCGGTTCGGTCGGCCGGTGGTGCGGAGTACCACCGGATCGTGATGGCACCCATGCAGGCCGAGGTCCTGCCGGGCTACCGCACCACGTTGTACGCATACAACGGTTCGGTGCCCGGCCCGACCATCCGTGCGACTCGAGGAACGCCCATCTGGGCACGGTTCGTGAACCAGTTGCCGACCCAGCATGCGCGGCTCGCGTACGAGCCGTACACCTCGGTCCATCTGCACGGGAATCCATCGCTGCCCCAGTACGACGGCTACGCCAGCGATATCACCCGGCCCGGTCAGTTCAAGGACTACCGGTGGGAGAACACCGAGCGGGCCCGCACCTTGTGGTACCACGACCACGCAGTGCACCACACAGCGCAGAACGTGTATCAGGGACTCGCGGGCCAGTACCACGTGATCGATCCAGCCGAAGCTCGCTTCGGGTTGCCGACGGGCGAGTACGACGTCGCGCTCACCATCGGCGACGCCATGTTCGAACGAAGTGGCGAGTTGCTGTTCTCGCTTGAGAACGAAAAAGGCCTGTGGGGAGACGTGATCCTCGTGAACGGTCGACCGTGGCCGGCGATGAGGGTCGCCCGCCGGAAGTACCGCTTCCGTGTGGTGAACGGGTGTGTGTCGCGTTCGTTCCACTGGTCGCTCGACACCGGCGACGACCTGACGGTCGTTGCCACGGATGCAGGACTGATGCCGTACCCGGTGAAGACCAAGAGCATCCGTCACACCAACGGCGAGCGGTACGAGGTGGTGATCGACTTCGCGAAGTACCCGCCGGGCACGCGGGTCGTGATGCGCAACGCCAGCCTGCCCTACAACGACGACTTCACAAACACCGACAAGATCATGGCCTTCGACGTCGTCGACGACGCATTCGATCCTGCGAACAACTCGGTCCCCGACGTGCTCGATCTCACCAACCCGGTGATGACCACGCCCGTGTCGAGGTCGGTGAAGACTCGCAACTTCCGTACGAAGCGGCAAGGTGGCGAGTGGACGGTGAACGGCAACACGTGGGCAGACGTGGTCGAGAGCGGTTACAGGTTCACCGAAGCCCGGCCCACCTAC
>JANNQK010000060.1:0-9734 GCA_031400715.1 Actinomycetes bacterium
GGTGTTTCGGGGTGTCTGCCGGCGTGCCCGGTGCGGGCGGGGGGGGCCGGTGGGGGCGGGGGTGGCGGGGGGGGGCCGGGCCGCGACGACTGCGTTGCCCCACATACCCAACTGTTTCTGTGGGCAATCGCCGTCGGTGCAGTTCTCAGATGATCAGACCCGAGCGATCTCTCGCTCTTCGAAGGTCTCGATGAGGTCGCCGCCCTTGAGGTCTTGGAAGTCGGTGAGGCCGATGCCGCACTCGAACCCTTCGCGGACTTCGCGGACGTCGTCCTTGAAGCGGCGCAGCGAGCTGACCGCACCCTTCCAGATGATGACGCCTTCGCGAATGAAGCGCACCTTGGAGCCTCGGGTGATGACGCCCGAACGAACCTGGCAACCGGCGATCGAACCGATCTTGGGCACCTTGAAGACCTCGCGCACCTCGGCCTCGCCGGTGACCACCTCTTCGAACTCGGGAGCGAGCAGACCGACCATGGCACGCTCGATGTCCTCGAGCAGCTTGTAGATGATCTCGTACGTGCGGATCTCGACGTTCTCGGCGTCGGCCAGGTCGCGGGCCTTGCGGTCCGGTCGGACGTTGAACCCGATGATCGTCGCGTTGGTCGCCGCTGCGAGCTGGATGTCGTTCTCGGTGACACCGCCGACGGCGCGGTGCACGAAGGCGAGCTTCACCGTGTCGCGTTCGAGGCGACGCAGGCTCTCGGTGACGGCCTCGAGCGAACCCTGGACGTCGGCCTTGAGCACCAGGTTCAAGGTGGCGACTTCGCCGGCCTGGATCTGGCTGAAGATGTCCTCGAGCTTCACGCCGCGCTGTACGCGGGCGTCGCCGCGCTGGGCGGTGAGACGCTGGCGCTGCTCGCGAGCCTCGCCGACGGTGCGTGCCGTCTTTTCGTCGGGAGCCACACGGAACTCGTCGCCGGCGTTGGGGACCGAGCTGAGCCCGAGCACCTGCACGGGCGTGCTGGGACCGGCCTCCTTGACCTGCTTGCCGGTGGAGTCGATCATCGCTCGCACTCGACCCCACGAGGGGCCCGCCACGATCGGGTCGCCGACCTTGAGCGTGCCCTTGTCGATGAGGATGGTGGCCACGGGGCCGCGACCGGTGTCGAGGTTGGCCTCGAGGACCACACCCTTGGCCCGACCCGACGGGTTGGCGGTGAGCTCTTCGAGCTCTGCGACGACGAGCAACTGCTCGAGCAGGTCGTCGACGCCGAGGTTCTGCTGCGCCGACATCTCGACCATGATCGTGTCGCCGCCCCAGCTCTCGGCCACGAGCTCCTGCTCGGACAACTGCGACAGCGTGCGCTGCACGTCGGCGTTCTCCTTGTCGATCTTGTTGATCGCCACGATGATCGGCACATCGGCCGCCTTCGCGTGGTTGATCGCCTCGATCGTCTGGGGCATCACACCGTCGTCTGCGGCCACCATCAGCACCACGATGTCGGTGACCTGGGCACCGCGAGCGCGCATCTTGGTGAACGCTGCGTGGCCCGGGGTGTCGAGGAACGTGATGCGGCCCGTCGGGATCTCGACCTGATAGGCGCCGATGTGCTGGGTGATGCCACCGGCCTCGCCGGCCACCACGTTGGCATTGCGGATCTTGTCGAGCAACGTGGTCTTGCCATGGTCGACGTGACCCATGATCGTGATCACGGGAGGACGGACTTCCTGCATCGATTCGTCGTCGTCGTCGGAGTCGTCGAACATCGCCTGCAACTCGAGCTCTTCTTGCTGACCGGCCTCGACCAACAACAGGTCGGCACCGATCTCGAGCGCGAACAGCTCCATCTGCTCGTCGGTGAGCGTCATGGTCGTCGTGACCATCTCGCCGTTGGACATCAGGAAGCGGATGACATCGGCTGCGGAACGGTTCAGCTTCGGAGCGAACTCCTGGGCCGACACGCCACGCTCGACGACGATGGTGCCCTCGGGGACGGGTGCACTGCTGGCGATGTACGTGCCGCCCATCTGTGGCTGCAATGCATCGAAGTCACGACGGCGACGAGCGCGGCTCTTCTTGCGCGGGGCGCGTCGGCCTCCACCGGGTCGCGGACCACCGCCGCCGCCACCAGGACGAGGACCACCGGGGCCGCCGCCAGGACCGCCAGGACCGCCAGGGCCACCGGGACGAGCACCGAATCCGCCAGGGCCGCCGGGGCCGCCAGGACGGGGGCCGCCTGGCCCGCCGGGGCGAGCACCGAATCCGCCTGGACGAGCACCACCGGGGCCACCGGGGCCGCCGGGGCCGCCAGTACGGGGGCCGCTCGGAGCACCTGGTCGCTGACCGAATCCACCGGCGCGCTGCGGCGCCGCAGGGCGGGCGCTGCCAGGGGGCGGCGGGATGGGGCGACCCGAGGCCGACACCGGGCGACTGACACCCGGCGGCGGTGGGATGGGGCGACCTGTGGCCGACGTGGGGCGCGGCGCTCCGGGAGGCGTCGCGCCGCTGGCTGCCGGACGGGCTGGGGCGGCCGCTGGGCGCTGAGCACCGGGTTGCGGAGGCATGCCGGCCGGACGCTGCGGCGCCTGGGGAGCTGCCGACGCCGGTTGTTGCGCGGCGGGTCGTTGCGGTGCCTGCGGAGCTTGTGGCCCTTGTGGCCCTTGTGGCCCTTGTGAGGTCAGCGGGCGGGCAGCGACCGAACTGGGACGCGGCTCGCTCGTCACCGGGCGCGAACTCACGACACGACGGGGCTCCTCTGCTGTCGGCGCGGCAGGCGCGACCGGCGCGGCTGCCCCGACGGCGGGGGCCGACGGAGGTGCCGGTGCGGTTGCGACGAACGCAACCGCGGGAGCTGCAGGCTCGGCGGGCTGCTCGGATGCGGGTCGGGTGGGGGCGACCTGCTCGGGGGCCGTGGCAGCGACCGCTGGAGCAGTTGCGGCGACCTCGGCTGCCGGTGCGGAGACCACGGGGCTCGCTGCTGCGGGCTCGAGCGTCGTCGCCGGTTCGGGCGACGCCGCACCGCCGGAGTCGGCCCGCTTGACGCCGGCCGCCTTCTTGGCCGGAGGAGCATCGTCTGATGCCCCCGACGCAGGTGCGGACTTCTTCGCCGCGACCTTCTTGCCCGGCTTGGTCTCCTCGGGCTGGTCGGGTCGCGTGAGTCCATCACGCTCGGCGCGACGACGCAACCGGTCGGCCTGGGCTTCGATGATCGACGAGGACTGGCTCTTGGCCTCGACTCCCATCGTCTTGCACAGATCCAGTACTTCCGTGTTGGTCATCCCGAGCTCTTTTGCGAGCTCGTGTACGCGCATGTTCTTCGCCAAACTGATTCAGCCTTTCATCGGCGTCGGGCTACCGGAAGCGCTTCCGGCGGCCGTTCATTCTTTCATGTGTGATGGGGTGGATTCGAACGCGATCTGCAGCCTCGACAGCGCGCCGGGCCCGAGGGTCCGTCGCCATGCTCGATCGAAGCCACGACGCTTCACCGCGGTGGTGAAACATCCTGGGGTGCACAGCCATGCGCCGCGACCCGGTGCCGTTCGGCTGATGAGCGCTTCGCCGTCGGGGCCGACGGCGCAACGGATCATCTCCGACTGCGGCAACGAGCGACGACAACCGATGCAGGTTCGCATCGGCTGGCGTACTCGGTCAGGAAGCCGGTTCGTCGCCACCCTCCTGTTCTGACGGTGCCGCAGGTACTTCTCCGGCGGCTTCTTGTACGGCTTCTCCCGCCACTGCTTCTTCGGCGACTGCTTCTTCGGCGACGGCTTCTCCGGCGACAGCTTCTCCGGCGACGGCTTCGTCGGCGACAGCCACCGCATCCGGAACGCCTTCGTTCCACTCGGCGGCGCTCACGATCGAGCCGTCCGCGGCGCGGAACTCCATCACGCCCTCGGCGCTCTCGACCCACTCGCCCTCGGCGTAGTCCTCTTGGTCGTCAGGGCCCTGCAGGTGCTGGGTCTCGCCACGGATGTCGATGCGAACACCGGTGAGGCGAGCGGCGAGACGGGCGTTCTGGCCCTCCTTGCCGATCGCCAGGCTGAGCTGGTGATCGGGCACGATCACGTCGGCCTGCGTGCCGTCGTCGCTGATGATCACCTCTTTCACCTTGGCCGGTGAGAGCGCCTTGGCGACGAAATCGGGAAGATCCTCGCTGTACGGGACGATGTCGATCTTCTCGCCGCGCAACTCGTTGACGACCATGCGCACCCGGCCACCCCGAGCACCGACGCACGCGCCGACGGGGTCGACGTTGTGGTCGTTGCTCCAGACCGCGATCTTCGTGCGGTGACCTGGCTCGCGGGCGCATGCCCGGATCTCGACAATGCCGTCGGCGATCTCGGGCACCTCGAGCTCGAAGAGCCGCTTGATGAGCCCCGGGTGGGTGCGGCTGACCACGATCTGCGGACCTTTGGCGGTCTTGCGGACCTCGACGATGTAGGCCTTGACCCGAGCTCCGGGTTCGGGCCGCTCGAACGGCACCTGTTCGGCCTGAGGCAACAGGCTCTCGACACGACCGAGGTCGAGCAGCGTGTAGCGAGCATCGGTCTGCTGGATGATGCCGGTGACGATGTCGCCCTCGCGGTTCGCGTACTCCTCGAACTTGCGGTCGCGCTCGGCTTCGCGGATCTTCTGGCCCATCACCTGCCGGAAGGTCTGGGCAGCGATGCGGCCCATCTCTTCCTTGCGAGGCGTGTCGTCGCGCTCGTTCACCCACAGGCCGTCTTCGTCGATGTCGTAGGCGACGAACTTGAACTCGAACGTGTCGGGGTTGACCTCGACCACGACCTCTTCGGCCGCACCTGGGCGACGCTTGTACGCCAGCGCCAGCGCGTCGGCCAGCACCTGTAGCAGCGCGTCGACCGAGATGTTCTTCTCGTTCGCCAGCATGCGAACGGCTTCGGACATGTCGAGACTGCTCATGACGCCTCCTGCGTTTCTCTGGAAGTAGGGGTCGACCGGGTCGGCTGCGGCTCGGCATCGAGCTCGTCGGACGGGCCGACGGGCTTGACCGCCGCGGACGAGGCCGCACCCGGCTTCGACGTGGAGCCCGGCTTGGTGCCGGCCTTCTTGGCAGCACCGGTCTTTGCCGGTGCCTTGCCAGGCTTGGGAGCCGGGCCCCAGATGAACACGGTCTTTGCCCGGTCGATCTGGGAGTAGGGGATGGTTCGCTCGGTGAGCTCTGCGTCGTCGAGACGCACCACACAGTCGATGTCGGTGGCGCCGACGAGCACACCTTGCACCCGGCGGTCGCCGGCGGCGACGTCGCGGAGGCGGATGTTGACCAGCTTGCCGATCTCTCGCTGGAAGTGCGCCGGGAGCCGGAGCGTGCGCTCGAGACCAGGGCTGGTGACCTCGAGGGTGTAATGGCCGGGCATCGGATCGTCGTGGTCGAAGTCACGCCCGACCATGCGCGTGAGCAGGGCGATCTCTTCGAGGGTGACACCGCCCGGCGATCCGGGAGGGGTGTCGATGGTGATCCGCAGCACGCCGCCCCGGTACTCGATGTCGTACAGGTCGAGCTTCATGTCGGCTACCAAGGGGGCGACCATCTTCGTGACTCGTGTTACCACTGCGTCGCTCATGTTCACCCTCCTCTCGTCGCGGGGAGCCTGGTCCCTGCGGTCGTGCTTCGGTTCGTCTCGCTGTTCGCCCCTGCGGGCGCTTGAGCCCCCGCAAAGAAGAGCCGTTTCAAAGAAGAAGGCGTGGACCTGAGGGCCCACGCCTTCGGTTCCAGGAACTCAAGGACGCAGCGAGTATAGCTGGGGACTCCCGCGAACGGGGCCGGTAACCTCCCAGACCGTGCTCCGCTTGTCGACCCTGTTCCTCCGCACCCTCCGCGAGGACCCTTCCGATGCCGAGGTGGCGAGCCATCGTCTGCTCGTGCGCGCCGGCTACATCCGCCGTGCCGCCCCGGGCGGGTTCACCTGGTTGCCGCTCGGCTGGATCGTGTTCCGAAACGTCGAGCGGATCGTGCGCGAAGAGATGGACCGCGAGGGGTTCCAAGAGGTGCACTTCCCTGCCCTGCTCCCCCGCGAGCCGTACGAGCTGAGCGGCCGATGGACGGAGTACGGCGACAACGTCTTCCGGGTGAAGGACAGGAAGGGCGCCGACTTCATGCTGGCGCCCACCCACGAGGAGATGTTCACGCTCTTGGTGAAGGACCTGTACTCCAGCTACAAGGACCTGCCCCTCGTGATCTACCAGATCCAGAACAAGTTCCGCGACGAGGCCCGCCCCCGAGCCGGGCTGCTGCGCGGCCGCGAGTTCACGATGAAGGACTCCTACAGCTTCGACATCGACGACGAAGGCCTCCAGGTCAGCTACGACAAGCACCGGGTGTCCTACCAGCGCACGTTCGATCGTCTGGGCATGCCGTACGTGATCGTGTCGGCGATGAGTGGAGCCATGGGAGGCTCGGCAAGCGAAGAGTTCCTCGCTCCGCTCGCCGTCGGCGAAGACACCTACGTTCGCTGCAGCGCATGCGACTACGCCGCCAACACCGAAGCCGTGCAGGTTCGGCCGCCCGATGCGATCGCCTTCGACGGTCTCGCCCCGGCCCACGTGCACGACACGCCCGACACGCCCACCATCGAAAGCCTCGTCGACCTGTTCAACGAGCGCGACGACCTCACGCGGGCCGACCGCCCGTGGACCGCGGCCGACACCCTCAAGAACCTGGTCGTGAAGCTGAAGTACCCCGACGGCTCGATCGTGGCGCTCGCGATCGGCGTGCCCGGCGATCGCGAGGTCGACCTGAAGCGGCTCGAAGCACACGTGGCGCCCGCCGAGATCGAGCCGTTCTCCGAAGCCGACTTCGCGGCGAACCCCGCCCTCGTGAAGGGCTACATCGGCCCGGGCGTGCTCGGCGAGCAGAACGCCTCTGGCATTCGCTACGTGGTCGACCCCCGCATCGTGGCAGGGACGGCGTGGATCACCGGCGCCGATCTGCCCGGCAAGCACGTCGCCGACCTGGTGGTGGGCCGGGACTTCACCCCCGACGACACCATCGAGGCCGCCGAAGTGCACGGTGGCGACCCCTGCCCCACGTGCGGCTCACCGCTCGAGATCGCCCGCGGCATCGAGATCGGACACATCTTCCAGCTCGGCCGCAAGTACGCCGAGGCGCTCGGCCTCACGGTGCTCGATCAGCACGGCAAGACCCGCACGGTCACCATGGGCAGCTACGGCATCGGCGTGTCGCGCGCCGTGGGCGTGATCGCCGAGATGAACTGCGACGACAAAGGCATCATCTGGCCGCGTGAGGTGTCGCCCGCCGACGTGCACATCGTGGCAACGGGCAAGGCCGGCGACCCACAACTCCCGGCCGCCGAGGCGCTCGCGGCCGAATGCGAGGCGGTCGGTCTCCGGGTCATGCTCGACGACCGGGTCGGCGTGTCACCCGGCGTGAAGTTCAACGATGCCGAGTTGATCGGCGTGCCCACGATCGTCGTGGTCGGCCGCGGGTTGGCCGACGGGCTGGTCGAGCTGAAGGATCGTCGGTCCGGCGAGCGCACCGACGTCGCGTTGGCCGACATCGTCGCCGTGCTGCAGTCCCAGATCTGACCCCCCGCCACGTTTGGTCACTTTGGCGTCGTATACGGTGCGTTCGTGCACAAACGCGGCTGGCGGTCAGGTCAGGCGCGGCGGAGTCGGCGCGGGCGACCGATGCGCACGTCGACCCCTGGCGACCACAGCACGACGGGTTCCCCGCTCGGCGCCGGGAGGCCTGCGGCAGTCAGCAGGGTCTCGTCGCACGACACCAACTCCGCGTGGTGCACCGGCCACGGCTCGTGCTCCACCTCTGCCCACATCAATCGGCGACCGTACGTGGTGCCCAGCGCCCAGCGGGCCGTCAGGAACACCTGCAATTCGTCGACGTCCGACGGCGGCAGTTGCGCTCCCACCCGGATCACCGTTCGGCTCTCGGCCGCACCGGGCCCACTCGGGCGCGGCCAGCGACGACGCGAGACATAGGTGATCGAATCCCGATCGCGCTCGATCGACATCCGTGCCCAGCAGTACGGCAATCGATAGGTGACGCGGGCCACCAGCGCGGGCAGGAACCGAGTGATGTCGAGGCTGAAGAACCACACGCCGCTCCGACCGGAACGATCGAGGATGTAGGTGCGAACGTTCGTCTCGGGGAAGGTGGAGAGCGGACCGAGCGCGGGCGTGTGCGGCACCCGAATGCGGCGCATGTGGAACGGAATGAGTCCCACCCATGCAGAGCCGTCGAAGGTGTCGACCGTGAATCCCGGCGGGAGCAGGGCCTGAACGATCGACGGGTCGTAGCGCCAGTGGATCGACGCGAGGTCGTGCCAGCCCTGGATCATCACCGCCCGACGTACGGGCGTGGGGCATTCGGCCCCAGCGGGGTGGACCTGGCGATCGATCAGCTGAACCGCACCAGGCCTTGGTCGATGACGACTCGATCGCCCACCGACGTGGTGAACACTGCCTCGCCTCCATCGATGCGCCACACCTTCACGGTCAGCGCATCTCCGGGCATCACGGGGGACGAGAACCGGCCTTCGATGTGGTGGAAACGGGTGACGTCATCACCGGCCAGCGCTCCGAGCAACGCCCGCCCGGTGAAGCCGTAGGTGCACAGGCCGTGCAGGATCGGTCGTTCGAAGCCACCCATTGCGGCGAACGACGGATCGGTGTGCAGCGGATTGCGGTCGCCGGACAGGCGATAGACGAACGCTTGGTCGGATGAGGTCTGGAGGGTCAGCTCGTGGTCCGGTGCCCGGTCGGCGGGCGGTTCGTTCTGTGGACCCGATGGGCCACGCTCGCCGCCCCAGCCACCCTCACCGCGGATGAACACCGACGAACGGGTGGTCCAGAGCAGCTCACCACTGAGGAGCTTCACTTCGTTCTCCATCACCACGACGGCCGCCTTGCCCTTGTCGTACATCGCGACGACCTTGTCCTGCACGGTGGCTTGGGCCTCCACGGGAATCGGACGAGCGAGCGTGATCGCCTGCGATCCATGGACCAGGAGTGCAAAGTTGAACGTGCCGATCTGGCTCATCGCGCTGGCACCGGGAGAGGCAGTTCCCGAGCCGGCGACGACGGCGAAGGTGGGATACACCACCTGCTGAACGTCCTTGGTGTTCTCCGTGGTGAACCGGAGCGCGGCTTGTCCGGCACCGATGCCCACTGCGTACAACAGGGCATCCTTGGAGTTCCACGAGATCGTTCGGACATCGCCGGTTGCGCCGACGGCGCTGGGATCGAGCGGCATGACGAGATTCCTCCCTGATCGTGATCGATCTGATCGTGACCGACCCGATCCGCGAGCTGTTGTCGCGGTCTGCAGCGGTCTGATCGATCTCTCCGTGCCGACACCACGATGGCGAGGCCTCGTCATCTTGCCCGACGATCCGCCGTCTGTTCGACTCGGCCGACGGTCCCGGCCGTGAACGTGCGCGCGATCAGTCGGTCGACCGGCGGGCCGGGCCGGGCCGGGCGGTTCAGGCGACGATTCTAGTCAGGACGTCGACCAGCACACGGGACCAAGTGCCCTGGTCGATGCACACCGGCTTCGTTCGAATGTGCACATGAGGATTCTGTTGGTGGCCGAGAGCCCGGAGGACGCACATTCGGTCGAAGCATCGTTGACCGCCGACGGGCACATCGTCACGTCGTGCAACGATCGCTCGGGCGGCCCGTGCCGTGGCATCGAGCACTTCGACGAGTGCCCGCTGGAGTCGCCGGTGGATCTTGCGGTGATCGCTCGGTCATCGCACGGGAGGCGAAGCATCGAGGAGATGGGGTCGGTGTG
>JANNQK010000061.1:0-31526 GCA_031400715.1 Actinomycetes bacterium
GGCATGGCGGCCCGCTTCGAAGAGATCGCGTCCGAGTTGTACCGGCTCACCCACGAGCACGAGTCCGACGTGCGCCGCTACGAGTACTGGCGAGGTGCTGACGAGAACACGTACTACACGTTGCTGTCGTTCGACACCTTCCTCGACTTCATCACCCACCAGACGAGCGATCATCACGAGTCGGCATCACCTCAACTCGGAGAGGTGCTGGCCGGCCTGCGGCTCGAGTGGGTCGATCCGATCCGAGGTGCCTCGGATCTCACACCCACCGATCGTCAGGATCCTCCGGCCGAGGCCAGTGCGCTGGTGCGGGCGTACGCCGAGCGGTTCGCGGCGCAGGTCGCCGACTGGTGGCTTCCGCTCCGCTGACCGCCCGAGCGGGCCGTGCTCAATCCAGGGCGACGTCACCGATGGGGATGCCGACGGCCGTCGCCAATGCCTCCACCACCATCGTGTGATCGACGCGCTGCGGCAGGCCCGACACGGTGACAGAGCCGATGCAGCCCACGCCGTCGACCACGATCGGGAAGCTGCCGCCGTGGCAGGCGTGGTCGCGCTCCGACAGACCCATCATGTCGAGGATCGAGCGGCCGTCACGGGCTGCGTGCAGGCCCACGGCATACGAGGGCTGGTGCAACCACTCCACCACGTTTCGTTTGCGACGCGCCCAATCGGCGTTCGCCGGTGTCGTGCCCGGCATCGCATGCAGGAACACCGTGTCGCCGTTGAGCCGCACCTCGATCGTGACCGCGGCGTGGCGATCCCGGGCGCGCCGTCGCAGGTCGCTGCCGAGGTGCCATGCGGCATCCTCGTCGAACGACGTGAACCTCAAGCGGCGAAGCTGTTCGCCGATGCGGGCGAGGTCGCGTTCGAGTTCGTGATGATCGGTCACGCCCCAACGGTACGCGATTCGCACACCCGTCGTTACCGAGCCGATGGCGTCACCCGTGTGTCGCCGAGGTGGCAATGAGACGCCCTCACGGGCGGTGTTGCGCAGCCGCCCACGCCGTGTATCCGCCGATGACATCGGAGACGTCGCGGAAACCATGGGATCGCAACAGACTCGATGCGATCGCCGAGCGGTAACCGCCCGCACAGAACGCGACGGTCGGGGCCGCACGGTCGAGTTCGCCGAGCCGGAGGAACAATTGCGGGAGCGACAGGTGCACAGCCCCCGGGATCGAACCGAGCGCGACCTCGCCGGGGTTGCGCACATCGACGAGCACGAGTCCGGGCACGGTACGGCGACGTTCGTCGAGCTGGGTGGCTGAGAGGCGAGACAGGCGTTCGACCGCCTCGGGATGTTCGACGAAGGTCTTGATCGGATCGGTCAGAGCGCCGACGACGTCGTCGAAACCGATGCGAGCCAGACGGGTCGTGGCGATCTCCTCCTGGCCCGGGTCGGTGACGAGCACGATCGGGGTACCCGGAGTCATGACCTCACCCGTGTACTCGGCGAAACGTCCGCCGAGGCCGACGTTGATCGAACCGCGGAGATGGCCCAGGGCGAACGCGGCGTCGTCGCGACCGTCGATCACGACAGCGCCGTTCGCCACGGCGTCCTGCACCTCGATCAGGTCGAGATGGCGCACAGCGACCGGTGCCAGGAGCTCCCGCGACTCTCGGTTCTTGGTGGCCGCGAAGAGGAAGTACAGGGGCGCCACCGACTGACCTTGTGTGACCGCCTCGATGAACTCGCCCTCGGTCATCGGCGCCAACGCGTAGTTCGTCGTGCGCTGCTCACCGATCGTGGAGGTGGTCTCCGTGGAGAGGTTCTTGCCACACGCCGACCCGGCCCCATGGGCGGGAAAGACCTTGGTGGTGTCGGGCAGGGTGAGCAGCTTGTCGTGCAGCGAGTGGTACAGCTGGCGGGCCAGGTCGTCGGCTTGGAACCCGACGGCTGCGAGCAGGTCGGGACGGCCGACGTCGCCGATGAACAGCGTGTCGCCGGTCATCACGCCGTATGGATCGCTGCCGGGGCCGGTCGGACGGATGACGATGCTGATCGATTCCGGGGTGTGGCCGGGCGTCTCGAGGATCTCGAGCACGACATCGCCCAGGGCGATCATGTCGCCGTCGCCGTGGGTCTCGATCGCGAACTGCGTGCGACCGGCGGCTGCCGCTCCGTACACGATGGCTGCCCCGGTCCGACCGGCGAGTTCCAGATGGCCGGACAGGAAGTCGGCATGGAAGTGGGTCTCGATCACATGGGTGATCGAGAGCCCGTGTGCTTCGGCATCGGCGAGGTACTCGTCGACGTCGCGTCGGGGGTCGACGACAGCGGCGTGCCCGGTCGACGTGTCGCCGACGAGATAGCTCGCGTGCGACAGGCACCCGAGGTAGTACTGGCGGAAGAACATCATGTGTGAATGATACCCCCATGGGTATAGTACGAGGACATCATCCGGAGCATCTCTCGACGCAGCGGATGATGTGTCAGGCGATCTTCATGAACATCTTCTTCACGTCGTCGATCGAGTATCCCTCCGCGGCTGCTCGCTCCGGATCGGAGACGCACCACGTGAGACCGGCAGCCACCAGGAGGAACGATGTCTGCTCGAGGGCCTTGGTGGCGGCGGACAACTGGGTCACGATGTCTCGACAATCGCGGCCCTCGGTCAGCATCTGGTGCACGCCTCGAACCTGTCCTTCGGCCCGTCGCAGCCTGCGCTGGAGATCGGCGATCGTGTCCTCGGGGAGTTGCATGTCTGACATGGTACCGCGATACCCTCCGAGGTATCAACGAACGTGTGATGGGTGTGGCTCGAGCGGGTGCTCGTCGACCTGATCAGGTGAAGATGATCTGGCCGCCGGCGGCCATCTCGTAGAACTCGCCGACGGTGATGATGTCGTCGAGCTGTGGGATGAAGTCGTCCTTGTCGAGGTCGAACATGTCGACCGAGGCCTTGCAGGCGTAGATGCCGGCACCGGTGTCGGAGATCATCTCGAGGAACTCGCTGATCGGGGGGATGTCCAGGTCGTCCATCTTCTTGGTCATCATGTGGGTCGCCAGTGCGCTCATGCCGGGGAGGCCGCCGAGCAGCGTGGGGATGTGCATTGCGGGGTTGCCCACGGTGGCCACCTTGATGTGCTCGATTCGCTTCGCATGGATCGCATCCAGGCCGAAGAAGGTGAAGAACAGGTTGGCTTCCATGCCCTCGGCGCGTGCGCCATTGGCCATGATCAGGCCTGGGTAGATCCCCTCGAGGGATCCCTTGGAGATGATGATGGAGACCTTCGTGATCGGCGCCGGTGCGTCGACGGAGGGGCGGGAGGTGACGGATGTCGTGGTGTCGCTCATGGCGGTTCGTGCTTTCGGTGAGGGTGGTTGACTCGGGTGCTGGACGTGCTGTCGAAGCGGTGATGGATCGATCAGATGCAGCCCTTGGGCTTGGGGATGCCGGCGATGCGCGCGGCGACCTTCGCAGGCCCTTTCGGGAACAGCAGGTACAGGTCCTTGACGCTCACGCCGGACGTCTTTCCGAGCGCTCGCACCGAAGGGCCTGTGCCCTTGGTGAGGTACTCGTTGCGCATGAAGCGCACGACCTTCCAGTGGTCGTCCGACATCGTGTCGATGCCTTCGCGGGCGGCGAGTTCGACGACCATGGCTTCGGTCCAGAGTGAAGGATCGACGAAGAAGCCATCGTCGGTCAGCTCGAGGCTGGTGACGCCGGTGGGCGTGGTGAGGGTGGTGGTGGTCATGGTGTGCTCCGTAGGTGAGATCGTCACGTGATGGGTCAGGTGTGAACGGGTGGCTCGGCGAGCGAGGGCTCGGCGAGGGCGGGGTTCTTGCCCGCCGTGGGCATCGCTGCTCCGATGCCGGGGATGTCGCGGCCGGGCAGGAGGGTGTGCCAGTAGAACCACTGGAACATCAGCTTGCCGAGGTGGTTGAGGCGGCTCTCCTTGAGCAGCGGGAGGCCGACGGTGGAAGGGAAGTGCCCGGTGAGCGGCTCGGTCTCGTAGTTGAAGTCGATCAGCAGCGCCTTGTGGAAGCCCGTCTCGATGAAGCAGTTCGCGTGGCCGTCGAAGACGGCCTCCAGGTCCTCGTCGGCCAGGAAGTGGACGATGTTCTCCACGAGCACGTCGCCTTCGAAGTGGGTGACCGATCCCGCCTTCGACGCGGGAACGTCGGCGGCGTCGCCGATCACGAAGATGTTCGGTCGCGCATGTGACTGCAGGGTGCGCTTGTCGGTCGGTACGAAGTTCAGTTCGTCGCCGAGCCCGGGGCTGCGACCGACGTAGGTGGCACCACCGTGGGCGGGGATCACGACGGCGAGATCGAACGGGACCACTCGGCCGTCGTACGACTCGAGCGTGCCCCCGGCGCCGTCCACCTCGCCGGTGTTGAACTCGGTGATGAGCTCGATGCCCTTCTCGGCCAGCATCCCGGCCAGTTGCTGCGCCGCGACCGGCTTGGTGAAGGCAGCGTCGAGCGGCGTGACGTAGGTGAGTTGCACCTTGTCGCGCATGTTGCGCTCCCGGAAGTACCAGTCGGCCAGGAAGCAGAACTCGAGCGGTGCCACGGGGCACTTGATCGGCATGTCGATCACGTTGACCACCATCCGTCCCCCGTCGAAGGTGGCGAGCGCAGCTTCGAGCGCCGCCGCCCCCTCCGGCGTGTAGAAGGTGAAGACCTTCTCCATCCAGCCCGGGCCCGTCAGCCCCTCGGTCTCTTCGGGCACCAACGTCGCGCCGGTGGCCACCACGAGCACGTCGTACGGGAAGGTCGAGCCATCGGTGAGGAACACTTGGTTCTGATCGATGTCGACCCGGTCGATCGGGCTCTGGTGGTACGTCACTCCCCGCTTCAACTGACGGCTGCGCGGCCGAACGATGTCTTCGGCGTGGGTCAACCCGAACGGCACGAACAACAGGCCCGGTTGGTAGACGTGGCGGTCGTCCTGGTCGATGACGACGATCTCGGCCTCGTCGGTCGTGTACATGCGGCGGAGGCGGTTCGCGGTCAACGTTCCCCCGGTGCCACCGCCGAGGATCACGATGCGATGTGTCATGCCTTCATGGAACGCCCGGTCGGGTCGTTCGACCAGGGAACAAGGTCCCGATACCCACAGAGGTATCCGGCCGGTGACTCGCGGCGCGCTCTCCGCCCGTCGACAGCCGTCAGGTCAGGCTGCGGAGATCGTCAGGAACGTGCCACGCGTCGCAGTCGTGAACGTCGCTGATCACCAGGACGAGATCGAGGCCGTGACACGACGGGTCGAGCGCCAGCAACACGCGGGTGCCGTCGGCGGTGACGGTCTCGGTGACGAAGGCGGACGCGAGCCGGTCGAGCGAGCGGAAGAACCAGCGCGAGATGGTGCTCATCCCCCGATCGTGCGCCGAGCAGATGGACTCCGTCCGTCCTGGAGGTGAACGCACGGTTCGCGCGGGATGAACGTTGATCGGCGAGGGTCGACGATGCGCGAGGCTGCCCGCATGACGAGACTGCGCCAGGTGTCGCGCTCCGAGGTGACCGACGAGTTGACCTCGACCATGTACGGGTTGCTGTTCGGCGACCGCGATCCGGTGACCCAACCCGGAACCGCGACGGGCACGCCCGGCGACTGGTGGAGCGTCTTCGCCCTCGTGCCCGACGTGATGAAGCACGCAGTCGATGGATTCGGGCTGTACCGCAGTCCGGTCAGGCGGCTCGACCCGGTGCTGCGCGAACTGGGCCAGACCCGGGCGGGGTGGGCCAGGGGCAGCCAGTTCGTCTTCTCCCAGCACTGCAAGTCGTGTCGAGCGTTGGGCATGAGCGACGAGAAGATCGCGGCGATCGCGTCGTGGGGAACGGCCGAGTGCTTCGCGCCGGTGGAGCGGGCGGTGCTCGCGTACACCGATGCATTGGTGCTGAACGGCGGCCGGGTTCACGATGCCGACTTCGCCGTGCTCAAGGCCCACCTCTCGGACGAGGAGATCCTCGAGCTCACGTACATCACCGCGATGTACGAGATGCACGCCACGATCAGTCGGGCGCTGCGCCTGGAGTTCGACGACCGCGACGACCCGATCGTCGAGATCGCGGCCCCCGAGGGTGAATCCGCACGAGACATCGGCGCCGACATCAGCGGCACTCGCTGACCCGGCGCTCGCTGCGGCGGTTTCCGCCGATGCTCGGCGCGGCGGGATGGCTCGCGTCAGACGAAATCGAACGAGCGGGCACCGGTCTGGATCTCGCCCAGGGTGCGGCGGAGCTCGGTCAGCTTGCTCGCCGCCTGCGCAGGGAGATCGATCCGATGATCGCCGACCACGAGCGTGCCCACCTGCGCGATCACGGCGGCGGTGCCCATCAGGCCGACCTCCGCACCGGGGCGCTTGGCCCACTCGACGCACTCGTCGACGGTGACCGTGCGCTCCTCGACCTTCCAGCCCAGGCTGCGGGCAACCTGCAGCAGCGAGTCGCGGGTGACGCCGTGCAGGAACGCATCGGTGAGCTCGGGTGTCACCAGATGATCGCCGTCGACCAGCAGCACGTTCGCGGCCCCGGTCTCCTGCACGATCCCTCCAGGCGCGAACAGCACCTGGTCGGCCTGATGCTCGCGGCGGGCGGCATCGATGCGACCCAACGCCATCGCATAGTTGGCACCCGTCTTCACGACGCCGAACTGGGGTGTGGTGCGAGGCACCACGGTCTCCACGACGATCGTGAGCGGGCGCGGCGGCAGGTAGTCGCCCACCGGACAGGCCAACACGTACAGGATCGCCGAGTGGCTCGGGTACGCGGCCGCGCCGATGGTGATGTCGGTGCCGAGCATCGTGGGACGCAGGTAGAGCGATCCGGGAGCCGGTGGGGTGACGGCTGCGTTCGCCGCGACGGCCATGTCGATCAACTCGGTCACGAGCTCGATCGATGGCGCCGGCAGGAGCAGGCGGCCACAGCTCTGCTGGAGACGGGCGGCGTGCTTGGCGGCGCGGAACGGCCGGATGTCGCCATCGACGGTGCGATGGGCCTTCAGGCCTTCGAAGCACGAGCTGCCGTAGTGGAGAGCGTGAGTGCCCGGATGCAGGGAGAACGACGAGAGCGCCTCGAGCGACGGGGTGCTCCAGCCGTCGTCGTCGACCGTGGCCACCGACATCACCTCGCCGAACACCGTCCCGAACGGCGCGCTCGCGGCAGCCTGAAGGATGGCGGCAGCGTCGGACGTCTGGCTCGAGGTGGCAGCGGTCGAAGTCATGCCGCACACTGTGCCCGAACCTGGCCGATCGCGCCAGGTTCGAGCCGGCTCCCGACAGGTGCCACCGCCACCTGGTTGAACTCGTAGGGTCGCGCCATGACCTCAGTTGCGCTATCGTCCGCGTCTGCCACGTCCCCGTCTGCCGCTTCCCGGTCTGTCGTTTCCCGGTCTGTCGCTTCAGGGGCGGTCAAGTTCGGCTGGCTCTCGCCGGTGATCGGCAACCGCTGGAGCGACTTCCAACCGATCGTGGTGTACCAGGACACACACGTGTTGCCGGTCGCGCTCCCTCACTTCGATTCGCTCTGGGTGGCCGACCACTTCTACGGCTTCGATGCCAAGACCGATCCGTTCATGGAGGCATGGACCACCCTCACCTGGCTGGCGGCGCGCCATCCCGACGTGATGCTGTGCCATCACGTGCTCGGCGTGGGGTATCGACCTCCCGCCTTGACGGCGAAGATGGCGGCCACGCTGCAGGTGCTGTCGGGCAATCGTCTCATCCTCGGGATCGGGGCCGGCTGGCGCGACGACGAGTACCGGGCCTACGGCTACGACTTCCCCAAGGCGTCGGTGCGCTTCGCCCAGCTCGAAGAGACGATCCAGATCTGCCGGCTGATGTGGACCGAGGACGAGCCCTCCTTCGAGGGCGTTCACTTCCGCATCGAGGCGGCAGCCGCGCCGCCCCGCCCCACCGTCGTGCCTCCCGTGTGCATCGGGGCCTCGGGCGAGCAGATCGGGTTGCCGTTGGTGGGACGTGAGGCCGATCTGTGGAACACGTTCATCCGCAGCGAGGAGTCGTTCCGCCGCAAGCTCGACATCGTCCGTCGCTCAGCCGAAGCAGCGGGGCGCGATCCGATGAGCATCGAGTTGACGACCACTGTGGAGAAGGCACTGCCGACGACCGATGCCGAGTCGGCCGAACTGCGTGAGCATCTCGAAGGCGTGGTCGCCCTCGGAATCCAACACCTCGTGATGGACTTCGGTCACCCGCAGAGCACCGAGCCGGTCGAGCGGTTCGTGGAGCAGGTGCTGCAGCCGATGAAGACCTCTCCGTGATCTCCTTCCGTCAGTCGGTGTAGGCCGCATCGAAACTGGGAGCGAGCCCGATGATCTGCAGCGTGGCTCCCTCGGGGCCCGCCCACTCGGGTCCGTAGCTGTGTCCGGCCCGAACGAAGCGGATGTCGCCGGCACGGAACACGCCTTCGCCTCCGATGTGGAACTCGCCGCGGGCGAACACGTACAGCGTGTCGCACCCGTGGGAGTGCGCGGCCACGCCGGCCTCGGCCCGCGTGCCAGGGCTCGGGAAGTCGGGACGGTATGTGTCAGGGTTCGCGGCCGCTACGAGCGGCGATGACTCGAAGAAGTCGGGCCATCCGGCCCATGGCAGAGGAGACGGTGATGGGGTTCGATGGAGGCGTGGCAACCCATGTGATTCCTCCGGTCGCGCCCCTTGCTGCCGCATACGGAGGCGGAGGGTTGTTCGGGATCGCATACCTGCTCGGTGTGGGCGAGGCGCTGAGCACCGGCGGTGTCGATCTGGGAGCAGCACCTGCCATCGGCACGTCCGCGGGCTCGTGGGCTGCCGGAGCACTCGCGCTCGGGATCCGGTGGCACGACGCGATCGATGCGATCGGGGGCGACATCCCTCGTCTTCCCGATCCGCGCCCGGGGCGGCTGAAGAAGGTGGCAGCCGAGATCTTCGGCGATCGCTACGCCCCCAGCGTTCGCGCCGTCGTGTGTTCGTTGCCCCGGTTGCAGCGTGTGGTGCTGAGCGGCGCCGAGTATCCGATCGCCGATCTGGTCGCGGCCTCGTCGGCGGTGCCCGGCATGCTCGCCCCGCACAAGGTGGGTGGTCGGCGGTACATCGATGGTGGCGTCCGCTCGATGGCGTCGGCCGACCTGGCTGATCGAGCCGAGAACCTGCTCGTGATGGCGCCCATCGCCGGGCCGATGTTCGGGCCGGCCGGGCGCCTCGCAGAGCGAGTGCTCCGCCGCGAGATGCGTGAGTGGCGAGAGCACAATCCGTCGGGGAACCTGTGGATCATCCGCCCGAATCACGCTGTCGCCGAACTCGCCGGGCGCCCTGACCAACTCTTCGATCCCGACCGTGCGAAACGCGTGTACGACGTGGCGTATCAGCAGGCCTCAGGCATCCTGTCGCGCTGGGGCGACGCGTACGGTGACCGAGCGCAGGGGGCACACGAAGACCGGAGCGCGTCGCAGCAGCGCATCGCCTGAGCCGCCGGGTCCCGTCATCGACGTCAGCGCGGCTTGATGCCCCGTCGGCGTGGCGCGGAGAGCAACTGCAGGGCCTGCTCGCACGTGGCCACCTCGTGGCCCAGACTTCGTACCACCTGTCCAGCCGCGACCACCAGGTCCTCGTTGCGCGGCGTTCCCTGGCCACGGAAGTCCTCGAGACCCACCCGCAGATGGCCACCGCGGCGCAGCACCGCCTCGGCGAAACCGGCGTCCAGCACGTCGCCGCCGATCACGCCGGCCATCCACGGCAGGTCAGACCCCTCGAGCATCGCCGTGTACGCGTCGAGCGAAGCCGCGTTCGGGGGAAGGCCGAAGGGCACAGCCCCTCCGAAGTACAGCTGCACCTTCACCCTGGCGGGCAAGGTGCCCTGGGCGAGGTGCCGCAGCGCCACCCGGAGGAACCCGGGTTCGAACACCGACAGGTGCACGGGGAGATCGCGCTCCCGGCACCAGTTGAACATGTAGTCGGCATCGGCGGCCGAGTTGCCGTACAGGGAGGGGCCGATCGACACCACGCCTGGATCGGCCGAGGCCATCGGCAGCAACCCCATGCCGTGGAGGGCGTCCAGATGGGCGTAGCGCGCCGCGATCGGCGCATCGTCGCTCATGCCACGCACCGTCGGGTGCAGCAGTGCGTCGGGGTGCCGCGCCAGCACGGGCGCCCAGGCCTCGGCATACGGCGTGTGGTCGTGGCGCGCCGGGCCACCGATGTTGGGCTCGTCGTTGTGGTTGTGCACGATGGCCGCACCCCGGTCGAGGCACTCGAGTGCGCAGGCAGTGATCTCGGCGGGGCTCCGGGGCACGTTGGGGTTCGACGCCTTGGCGGCGTTGCCGTTGATGGCGGCTTCGATGATGACGGGTGCTTTGCGGGTCACACCGCCATCATGCCGATCCCAGCCGATCGTGGGCCGATCGTGGGCCGATCGCAGGCCGATCGTGGGCCGATCGTGGTGGAGGACAGCCGCGTCGAGACGTCGTCGCGCCTCGCCTGCCTTCGGGACGGATGTCCCTACCTACCGGTCGGTAGGGAGAGTAGGATCAGTGGTGATGAGCCTCATCGACGACTCGCCCGCTGCCTCAGACCTCGACTCCGCTGCCGCCGGCGGGGCTCGCCGGCCTCGAGAGCGAACCCAGTCGTTGAACGACGTGCGGGCGATCATCCCGGAGACCTGCTACCGACGGTCTGGCATCCGCGCGACGGTTGCGCTCGCCCAGGCCGCGGTGCTGTACGCCGTGCCCATGGTCGGGCTGGTGCTGATCGACGCATGGTGGGCCGTCATTCCCCTGTGGGCGCTGGCCGGCCTGGCGGTCGCCGGGTTGTTCGTGCTCGGCCACGATGCATCGCACGGTGCGCTGCTCGAATCGCGGCGCGCCAACCGCATCGTCGCCCAGGTGTGCATGGCCCCCAGCATCCACGTCGAGGCCGCATGGGACCTGGGTCACAACCGCATCCACCACGGCTACACCACACGACAGGGGTTCGACTTCGTCTGGCATCCCACCACCCCCGAGGAGTGGCGTTCGATGGGGTGGTTCGCCCGCTTGCGGCACCGGTTCGAATGGTCGTTCCTCGGCAGTGGCGCCTACTTCCTGCGCACCGTGTGGTGGCAGAAGATGTGGCGGTTCAACGCGCCGGGCAAGCGTCACGATGCGATCGTGCGCGACAAGATCGTGCTCGGTTCGTTCCTGGTGCTCGCCGTCGGCGGCGTCGTGACCGCGGGCGCCCTCACCGGAGGCATCGTCGGGGCGATCTGGCTGCCGGTGAAGCTGCTCGTCGTGCCGTTCCTGCTGTTCATCCACATCATCGGGTGGACCGTGTACGTGCATCACGTCGATCCGGACATCCGCTGGTGGACCCGCAAGGACTGGACCCAGTTCCGCGGCCAGATGGACTCCACCACCGTGCTGCGCATGCCCAGGGTGATGAACCTGCTCTGGTTCCACAACATCTTCGTGCACGTGCCGCACCACGTCGACGCCCGCATCCCGTTCCACCAGTTGCCGGCCGCTGCCAAGGCGATCGAAGCCGCCTACCCCGACACCGTCCGCGACTCGAAGCTGTCGATGCGCTCGTACCTGCGCGCCGCCGAGGCCTGCAAGCTGTACGACTTCGACGCCGGCCACTGGGTCCCGTACGCCGCCGCCAACCCCTGACACCCCAGCCGATCCGTGAGCCACACGCCGTTCGGCGCGTGCTGCTGCTCACGAACGAGTCGATCCGTGAGCCGAGCGCCGCCTGACGCGTGCTGCTGCTCACGAACGAGTTGATTCAGGCGTCGAGCTGGCGGGTGAGGCCCTGCACGGAGTCGATGAACTCGTCGATCATGTCGAACACGACCTGGGCGGCCGGTTTGGCAACGTTCATCGAGCCGACGATCTGGCCGACGAAGTAGTTCGCCAGCTGCTCGGCGCCCGAACCCTCACGGTACGACGCCCGATCGATGCGGGCGCGTGCCTCGGCGACCAGGATCGGTTGCAGCGGCATGCCGAGCGGTCTGGGATTGGCCGGATCGTCCCACTCGTCCGTCCACGCGCTGCGCAGCTGGCGAGCCGGCTTGCCGGTGAGCGACCGGGAGCGCAAGGTGTCGCTCGACGACGCGGCCAGGAACTTCTGCTTCACGACCGGGTGGGTCTCGGCCTCGTCGGTGGTGAGCCACACGCTGCCGCACCACACGCCCTGTGCCCCGAGGGCCATCGCTGCTGCCATCTGCCGTCCGCGGCCGATGCCGCCCGCACCGAGCACAGGCACCGGCGCCACCGCATCGACGATCTCGGGGATGAGCACCATCGTTCCCACGTCGCCCGTGTGGCCCCCGGCTTCGGCACCCTGGGCGATGATCAGGTCGACACCGGCGTTCACGTGGCGCTCGGCATGCTGGGCCTTGCCGGCGAGGGCGCCGATGAGACGACCTTCTTCCTTGCAGCGCTCGATCATGTGCCCGGGCGGCGGTCCCAGAGCGTTCACCAGGAGGCGAGGCTGGTGGGCGAGGGCGATCTCGAGCAAGGGGTCCATCATCGCTGCCGAGAACGGGGCGGCACCGCCGGCGGCAGTGGCCGGATCACGGCGAGGGCGCCCGTCATCGGGTAGCGCGGGCACGTCGTACTTCTCCATCAGCTGCGCCACGAACGCGCGGTGTTCGTCGGGGATCATGCTGCGAATGCCCTCCATCGTCAGGCCACCCTCGTCGGACCCGGCGTACTTCGCCGGCACGATGACGTCGACGCCGTATGGGCGGTCGCCGATCTCGTCCTCGATCCACTTCAGGTCGATCTCCAACTGCTCCGGAGAGTGCGCCGCGGCGCCCAGCACCCCCATGCCGCCGGCCTTCGTCACTGCGGCGACGACGTCGCGGCAGTGGGTGAAGGCGAGGATCGGCACATCGATGCCGAACATGTCGGTGATCGCGGTCTTCATGACAGGGCCCCCAGAAGTCGATGACGGGCCGACGGTACCCGACACGGGGGACGTGGGGCCGAACCGGCGGCAGCACGCCGAGGGCTCGGGGGCGGTCAGATGAGATCGGTGGCGGCACCGGCGAACTGCGATTGGTACAGCTCGAAGTACGCGCCACGCTGGGCCAGCAGGTCCCGATGGTTTCCCTGTTCGACGATCTGCCCTGCATCCATCACCAGGATCACGTCGGCGTCTCTGATGGTCGACAGGCGGTGGGCGATCACGAAGCTCGTGCGTTGTTGGCGTAGTGCGGCCATCGCTCGTTGGATCAGCACCTCGGTACGGGTGTCGACCGAACTGGTGGCCTCGTCCAGGATCAGGATCGTCGGGTCGGACAGGAACGCCCGGGCGATCGTGATGAGCTGCTTCTCGCCCGCACTCACGTTGCTCCCCTCGTCGGCGATCACGGTCTGATAACCGAGCGGCAGCGAGTGAACGAACCGGTCGACATAGGTTGCGCGAGCCGCGGCGTGCACCTGTTCGTCGGTGGCGTCGGGGTTGCCGTACCGGATGTTCTCGAGGATCGTGCCACCGAACAGCCAGGTGTCCTGCAGCACCATGCCGAGCTGATTGCGCAGCTCGCGGCGCGGCATCGCGGCGATGTCGCGGCCGTCGAGGTTGATTCGGCCACCGTCGAGGTCGTAGAAGCGCATGAGCAAGTTGACGAGGGTGGTCTTGCCGGCGCCGGTGGGTCCCACGATCGCGACCGTCGTTCCCGGTTGGGCCACGAGCGACAGATCGTGGATGAGCGGACGATCGGCTTGGTACCTGAACGACACGTGTTCGAACTCCACGCGGCCGGCCGCTGCCGATGGCGTGTCGGATGTCGTGGGATCGGCGGACTCCTCGGCAGCGTCGAGCAGTTCGAACACCCGCTCGGCCGACGCGATGCCGGACTGCAACACGTTGATCATCGAGGCGAACTGGGTGAGCGGCATCGTGAACTGCCGCTGGTACTGGATGAAGGCTTGGACATCGCCCAGGCCCAGAGCACCCGACGAGACCCGCAGGCCGCCGACGACGGCGATCGCGACGTAGCCGACATTGCCGAGGAACATCATCATCGGCTGGATCGACCCCGCCGCGAACTGCGCCTCGAACCCGGCTTGGTACATCTGTTGGTTCGTTGCTGCGAAGCGCTCCCGGGCCTCGCCCTGACGACCGAAGGCCTTCACGATCGCATGTCCGGTGAACACCTCTTCGACCTGGGCGTTCAACGCCCCGGTGTGCTTCCACTGAGCCATGAAGCGACTCTTCGATCGTTTGGCGATCGCCTTCATCGCGAACACCGACGTGGGCACGGTGACGACGGCGACCATGGCCAGCAGCGGTGAGATCCAGAACATCATCGCGAGCACGCCGGTGATCGTCAGCGCCGAGGTCAGGAGCTGACTGAGGGTCTGTTGCAGGCTCTGGGCGACGTTGTCGATGTCGTTGGTGACCCTGCTCAACAGGTCGCCGCGAGGTTGGCTGTCGACGTACCCGAGGGGGAGTCGGTTGAGCTTGGCCTCCACGTCGTTGCGTAGCCGGTTCATGGTCCGCTGCACGATGCCGGCCAGCAACCACGCCTGCAGCGACGACAGCGCATAGGAAACCAGGTAGAGGCCGAGCGCGAACAGCAGGATGCCGCGCAGCCGGTCGAAGTCGATCCCGTCGGCACCGTTGCGTCCGGTGATGCCATCGAACACCTCGTCGGTCGCCCAGCCCAGCACCTTCGGTCCCACCACGACCATCGATGCGCTGACGACGGCGAGGACGATCACCACGAGCACTCCCAGTTGCTCGGCGCGCATGCGCACCGCCAACCGCGATGCCGTGCCCTGGAAGTCCTTCGAACGTTCGGTGGGCACACCGACCGAGTGGAAGCGACCGCCGGCACCGGCTCTCGCCTCGGGCGACGGCGGCTTGACGGGCTCCACGGGTGGGGTGTCGCCCGACTCGCCGGCAGCAGCGTCGCCGGCGTCGACGACGGTGGCGCGCACGGACTCGTCGGTGCTCACGCTGCGTCCACCTGGAGCTGCGACTCGACGATCTCACCATACGTGGGGCACGTCGCCAGCAGTTCGTCGTGAGTGCCGATGCCGACCAGGCGTCCGTCTTCCAGCACCACGATCTGGTCGGCCTGGGCGATCGTCGCCACCCGTTGTCCGACCAGCAGCACCGCGGCATCGCTCGTCTCGGGTTTCAGCGCGGCTCGCAGGCGGGCATCGGTCGCCACGTCGAGGGCGGAGAACGAGTCGTCGAAGAGGTAGATCTGCGGGCGTCGCACGAGCGCTCGGGCGATGGCCAGCCGCTGCCGTTGGCCGCCCGAGACGTTGCTGCCGCCCTGCACGATGGGGGTGTCGAGTCCACCCGGCATGGCGCGGACGAAGTCGGCGGCCTGAGCGACCTCGAGCGCATGCCACATCTCGGCCTCGGTTGCCTCGGGGCGGCCGTAGCGCAGGTTGCTCGCGACGGTGCCCGAGAACAGATAAGGCTTCTGAGGGACGAGGCCGATGCTCTGACCGAGCACCAGCGGGTCGAGGTCGCGCACGTCGACACCGTTCACCAGGACGGCGCCGGAGGTGGCATCGAACAGCCGTGGTACCAGACCGAGGAGGGTGGTCTTGCCCGAACCCGTACTCCCGATGATCGCGGTGGTGCTTCCCGGGAGGCACGTGAAGGTGATGTCGTGGAGCACGTCGCTCTCGGCGCCGGGGTATCCGAACGACGCGCCGACGAACTGAACGGTGGCGTGGAGCGGCGTGGTCAGCACCGGTTCTGCAGCGACGACCACGGACGATTCGGTGTCGAGCACCTCTTCGATGCGTTCGGCACTCACGGCCGCACGGGGCCACAGCGATCCGATGAACGTGGCCATCATCACCGACATCAGGATCTGCACCAGATAGCTGATGTAGGCGATCATCGCGCCCACCTTCATGTCGCCCGATGCGATTCGGTTCGAGCCGAACCACACCACGGCAACGCTGGCGACGTTCGTCATCATCACGGCGGTCGGGAACATGAACGACATCAGCCGGCCCGAGCGAAGGGCGCTCTCGGTCACGTCGTCATTGGCTGCAGCGAAGCGCACCGCCTCGTTGGGCTCGCGCACGAAGGCCCGCACCACCCGCATGCCGGTGATCTGCTCGCGCAGCACCCGGTTGAGGTTGTCGATCCGGTCCTGCATCCGCTGGAACTCGGGAACCATCTGGCGGATGATGTTGCCGACGATGAGCAGGAGCAATGGGATCGAGACGAACAGCAGCCACGACAGCCCGACGTCTTCGCGCAGGGCCATGATGATGCCGCCGATGGCGGTGATCGGGGCGGCCACCAGCATGGTGAGGCCCATCTGAACCAGCATCTGCACCTGCTGCACGTCGTTCGTGATCCGGGTGATGAGCGACGGGGCACCCAGAGCGCCGACTTCGCGCGCCGAGAAGTCGGTCACGCGGTCGAACAAGTCCTTGCGAACGTCGCGACCGAAGGCCATCGCGACCTTGGAACCGATGTAGACCGCGACCACCGAGAGCGCCACCTGAGCCAACGTCGCGGCGAGCATGATGCCGCCGGTGCGCCAGATGTAGCCGGTGTCTCCCGTGGCGACTCCCCGGTCGATGATGCGGGCGTTGAGCCGTGGGAGGTACAGGCCTGCTGCTGCCTGGAGGGCCTGCAGCAGCACCACCCACAGCAGCGGGCGTCGGTAGGGACGCAGGTGAGAGCGCAGGAGACGGATCAGCATGGGCCGTCGCACGTTACCGACCGTTCACCTTCGCCGACGGGCTGGGTGGATCGCGATCTGACTGGAGCGCGTCGCTTGCATCCTTCGACATGCCCGTGCACGCGGCGGCTAGCCAGACACGGCGGTCGATTCGTTGGCGGCTGGCTGCGCAGCGGAGCTCGCGGTGCGAAGCGAGACCAGGAGCATCACCAGCGCAGTACCGCACACGACCGCGAAAGCAGCGCGCATGCCCTGCCACTGCGACACCGCGCCGACTGCCACGGCGCACACCATCGACCCGAATCGTTGCCCGAGCAGCATCCAACCCAGCCCTGCGCCAGCGGAGGTGCCAGGAAGCCGCGCCGCGGTCGCATACAGCTGGGGGAACACGACCGACAGCCCCAACCCCCAGATCACCAATCCGACGATTGCCACAGCGGTCACCGGTGCGATCACCGTGATTGATGCTCCGGTGGCGATCAGGATCATCGAGCCGGTGAGCAGCCGGTGGTCGCCGACCCGCGCCTGCACGTGATCGCCAGCCAGCCGTCCGACCAGCATCGCTCCGGCACATGCCACCGTGCCCAGGCCACTGAAACGGCCGGCGTCGAACACATCGGCCAGCAGCACCGAGGCCCAGTCGTTGGGTGTCACCTCCAGCGCGATCGCCCCGATCGCAGCCAGCGCCATCGCAATCATCGCGACGGTCGGGCCTCTTCGGGCGCGCTCGGTTCCGGCGGCACCACGTGATGGTGTGGAGACCGAGTCGTGCGCCGTGTCGCTGGGGATGAGCCACCTCCGCACCGCGAGCACCGTGCCCAGCAGCACTGCGCCGACGACGGCGAGGTGCACCTGGATGTCGATCTCGGTCGCACGCGCAGCCGAGCCGACAACGGCGCCACCCGTGAACCCCAGGCTCCACATCCCGTGGAGGCGGTTCATGATCGGTCGTTCGAGGCGCTCTTGGACCATCACGCCCTGGCTGTTCATGGCGACGTCGTTGAAGACGTCGAGCGAGCCGAGCACGGTGAGCAACGCCAGCAGTGTCGCCGCGCTCGGGGCTGACGCGATCAGCGGCATGCCGGCGGACAATGCAAGCGCGGCGATGGTGAGCAACCGGCGGCTGCCGATGCGCTCGGACAAGCGGCCGACGAGGAGCGCTCCGACGATGCCGCCGAGCCCGCCCCCGAGCAGGGTGACGCCGAGCCCGGCGTTCCCAAGGCCGAGTTCGTCGCGGATCTCGGGGATTCGGGGCAGCCAGTTCGAGAACGTGGCACCGTTCACGAAGAACATGGCCGCCACAGCGATCGCAGATCGACGATCGCGTGCGTGAGTCGATGCCTGGGAAAAACGTGCGCTGTCATCCAAGGGGCTGCAGCCTACGAGGAAGTCACCATCCTGGATCTGGACCGATGCAGAGATCGCCCGTCCATCAGCCAGGCCGTCGGAGCGGCGTTCTGCGCATCGGGTTCTGAGAGAGCGAGCGTTCTGGCGTACCTTCACGAGATGACGTCCGGACCGGTCACACTCGAACGCCGCGACGGCGTGCTCATCGCCCACCTCGACGATGGCAAGGCCAACGCTTTGTCGACGACCATGATCACGGCGATCGAGTCGGCCATCGACGAGGCCGACGGTGACGAATCGGTCTCGGCGCTCGTCCTGCACGGCCGGCCCGGCAAGTTCTGCGCCGGTTTCGACCTCGAGGTCATGCGCGGCGTCGACTTCGGAGCGATCGCGGCGCTGGTGAGCGACGGTGGCTCGCTCGTCCACCGCATCTACGGCAGCTCGGTGCCGGTCGTGGCGGCATGCACCGGTCACGCATTGGCGGCCGGCGCGCTGCTGCTGCTCGGGTGCGATCTGCGCATCGGTGCCGATGTCGAGTGCAAGATCGGTCTCAACGAGGTCGCGATCGGCATGGTGCTGCCCGACTGGGCGATGACGATCTCGGTCGAGCGCCTCAGCAAGCGCCATCTCCAGCGCGCTGTCGCGACGGCGGAGATCACCAGCGGCGCAGGCGCGGTGGAAGCCGGATTCCTCGACCGGGTGGTGCCCGAGGCGGACGTGCTCGCGGCCGCGGTGGCTGCCGCCTCGCAGATGGCCGGCCTGAGCCGGCGGGCCTATGCAGGAACCGTGCGGTCGTTGCGCGGGGCCACCCTCGATCTGATGGAGCGCCAGGTGGCCGCCGATCGGGCGGCGGGCAACGTCCCCACGGCCTGAGCCGGGATGTGCGCCGGGGGCGTGCGTCGGCCTGGTCGAGCTGAGATACCGTCGGCCCGATGCTGACCACTGCTTCGAAGCACCTCGACATCGCCACCGATGACGGCACGATGGGCACGTTCGTCGTGCACCCCGACGACGGTCGGCCGCACCCCGTCGTGTTGTTCCTGATGGACGCGCCGGGCAAGCGCCCGCTCCTTCACTCCATGGCGACTCGCCTGGCCGGCCACGGTTACTACGTGATGCTGCCGAATCTGTACTACCGCACCACGCCCGGGTTCGAGCTCGACTTCAGCAGCAAGGAGTCGTTCACGCGGATGCGCGAGCTGATGGGGGCTCTCGGCAATCGAATGGTGGCTCGTGACGCCGGCGCATTGTTCGCATCCGCCGACAGCGACCCGGCTGCCCGGCCTGGCGACGCGGGGTGCGTGGGTTACTGCATGAGCGGACCGTTCGCTCTGTACATCGCAGCCGAGCATGCGGAGCGCGTGCGGGCGGCGGCGTCGTTCTACGGGGTCCGCCTGCACGTCGATGCGCCCGACTCGCCGCACCTTCGCCTCGGCGAGGTGACCGGTGAGCTGTACGTCGGAGCGGCCGAGCACGACGACTACGTGCCGCTCGACATGGTCGACAGGTTCGAAGCGGCCATGCAGGAAGCAGGCGTGCGCGGCCGGGTGGAGCGCTATTGGGGCAACCACCATGGCTTCGCGTTCGACGATCGTCCGGCGTACGACGCTGCCGCGGATGCCCGGCACTGGGAGGTGTTGGTCGACCTGTTCGAGCGCACGTTGCACGGCGCAGATGGTCGACAGCCGGCATGAGCGACGACCCGATGGTGAGGTCGGCACGCGAGGGCGACCACATCGGTGTGGTCGAGCTGTGCCGACCGCCCGACAACTTCTTCTCGGTGGAGATGGTCGCTCGCGCCGCAGACGCCCTCGAGGCCTTCGATCTCGACGACGAGGTTCGAGTGGTGGTGCTGTGCGCTCAGGGTAAGCACTTCTCGGCAGGAGCCGACTTCTCCGCACCCGCCGGAGGCGTTGCGTCGACGACCGAGGATCTGTATGCAGCTGCGGTCCGGCTGTTCCGCACTCGCAAGCCGATCATCGCTGCGATCCAGGGTGCCGCGATCGGTGGTGGCCTGGGAATGGCCCTGGCAGCCGACTTTCGGGTGGCAGCACCCGAGGCCAGGTTCAGCGCGAACTTCGCTCGGCTCGGCTTCCACCAGGGATTCGGTCTGTCGGTCACGCTGCCGCGGCTGGTGGGAGAACAGGCGGCTGCCGAGTTGCTCTACACCGGGCGTCGGGTGGGTGGTGACGAGGCGGTTGCGCTCGGCCTGGCTGACCGACTGGCCCCGCTCGACATGGTGCGCAACGCAGCGTTCTCGCTGGCAGCCGACATCGCCGGGTCTGCCCCGCTGGCAGTCGAGTCGATCAGGGCGACGCTCCGGGGCGACCTTGCCGATCGGGTGGCGGCCGCGACGCAGCACGAAGCAGCGGAGCAGGCGCGGCTCAGGGCGTCAGCAGACTTCGCGGAGGGCACGCGGGCGATGGTGCAACGGCGAGCGCCCGTGTTCCGCCGCGCCTGACCGAAGCGTCGGGCGCGTCTGCTCAGCGTTGACCCGGGGTCATGTAGAACCACACCGGGAACTTGCCGCCGGCGTCTCGGATCGCAGCCCGCGCCGCGAGCATCGTGGCGCCGGCCTGCGTCTGCTCGAAGAACCAGTCCTCCACAGCGCGCCCGCCGGGGGTCGGCCCATCGGCGAGCTCGAGCGCAGCTTCTTCGTAGTACGTCCGGATGTCGTGGCAGACGGCAGTGGTGTTGCCACCGGGGATGCCGGCCTGCGTCCAGTCAGCCCCTTGGGCGATGGCGTGGAGCACGCCGAGTGCCGTCGGAACACCGTCGGCATCGACCACGCGCCCGACCGACGAGACGCCGCGTCGGGCGAGCGCACGGTCGTACGCCTTGCGCAAACCACGGGCCTCGTCGACGGCGGGCGGCAGCGACGGATCGAATCGTGGCGGCAGTGCGCATGCGAGCGGAGACTCGTCGGCCTCGATCACCTCGGGGTGGTCGACCAGCACCGGACCTGATGGTTCGAGGAGGAGTGCGAACGCGCGGGCCAGCACGTCGTGCTGGAACGCGGGATCGGCTGGACGCCCCAACGGTCGGCCGAGCGGGAACTCGCAGTGGAGCGCTCGGGGTGGCGACGTCTTGACGGCCATCTCACGAACCGACGACAGCACGATCGTCGCGATGCCCGCTGCTTCGAACACATGGGCGAGCACACTCACGGTGCGCGTGCACAGCGGTCAAACAGGCGTGAGGATCACCACGTCGACGCCGTCGGCACGCAAGGCCGCTGCAGCTGCCGGGCCCGTGTCGAGCCGGATCGTCGACACGTCGTCGGGTTGGTTGCCGGCGAAGCTCACGTGGCGGAGCGCCACGCCACCGATGACACCTCGATCGGCGAGTTCCTGCAGGCGGTCGATGGGGTAGACGACGTTGAGATCGATCGCCACGCCGGCTCGGTCGAAGTTCGGGCTCCAGTGGCCGAGCACCAGGTCGCGACGGTCGCTGTCGATCAGTCGGAAACCGGTGTCGCCCGCGCTGAACGCCTGGTCGCCGGCGACGTAGAGCGCGGCCGAGGTGACGATCGCGACGGTCGACTCGGCCAACGGCTTCGGCGTCACCCATGCTGCGTGCTCGAACACCGGTGCCGGCAGCGTCGCCGAGTGTGCCCGCATCGCCTGATCACCGTTCATCGAGCCTCCTCGCCCATGCGTTCTCGTCCTGCGTTCTCGTCCTGCGTTGTCGCAGCGGCTCGAGGGCCTCCCGTGCACACCGTCTCACCGCCCACGCACCGTAGCTTCGCCGTCTTGACGAAGCCGCCACCGGTGGTGACAGAACTCGACAGCCCGGAGAGGTGCGCGTCCCTGACCGCACAGCGTGGTGGTCACCGTCCGTGGCGTGGCGCACGCCGACGGAGTGTGGCAGCTCCATCGGCCGTGTTCAGATCAACACTTGACGTGACATTTCGAGGTGCGATGTCCATGATCAGCAGGACCCAAGACATCGGCGGAAACCCCCCAAGTGGTCGTCGGAGTCGACGCCCGACAGGCCCGCACAACCGAGAAGAGGTAGAGATGACCCATTCCATCCCACACGTGAACACCGTCACCAAGGTGGTCACCCTGGTTCTCACCGTCGCCGCCGTTGCGGCCCCGAAGAAGTGGGGGTGAAGAACATGAAGACCATTCGCACATCGAACAAGTTCAAGACCGCTGTCGTCGCTGCCCAGGCCGTGGCCGCCGTCGGCGCCCTCGTGCTGACGGTTGCCGCCCCGATGAAGTGGGGCTGACAAACCGCTGGTGACAAGAAGCTCCGCTCGGCTCGATCGAGCACGCGAGATGGGGGCCTTCGGGCCCCCATCTCCTGTTTTCGGCGCAGGAGGAGTGGTTCAAGTTGCCCCCGACAACCGCCGATGACCAGTGGTCCTGATCCGGCGATCGACGGACAACCAGAAACGCACCTCCGCATGACCGAACCAACGCTCCAACCAGGCAACCGAATGCACCTGCGAGTCTCGGCGCTCGGCATGTTCGTCGGCGTCGTGTCGATCCTCAGCGTGTCGACGTGCCTCCTCGTCGCCACGCTGGCGCCTGGTGAAGTCGTGGCCCGGTCGAACGTTGCCACGATGATCGTCCTGCTCGTGTTGCTGTTCATGGGCGAGATCCGGACGCTGAAGTGGCTGAGCCTCAACGACGGGGGCGAGGTGACTGCTTCGTGGGCATTCGCCCTCGCACTGTTGATCCTGCCGGCGCCCCTCGCAGCCATCATCGGCATGGCGATCGCGAGCGTGCTGGGTGATCTCGCCCACAACAAGTCGCCGCTGCGCTTGCTGTTCAATGCGGCCCAGACGAGTCTGTCGCTCAGCTTGGCGGCGCTCGTGCTGATCGCGTCCGGCGAACTCGGAACCATCGCTTCGGATCGCCCGCTGTCGCCACTCTGGTTCGCAGCCATTGCTCTGGCGGGGATCGTGATGTTCGTCGTCAATGGCACGCTCACCTGCGCGGTCATGGCCCTGCACGCGAAGAGCTCCGTGGTCGAGATGGTGCGTCGAGGAGTGTTCATGAACCTGACGAGCGACGGGTCGCTCGTCGCACTTGCACCGGTCTTCGTGGTCGTCGCGAGTCGGAGCGTGCTGCTGCTGCCGCTCGTGGTCGTGGTGGCGCTGTTCGTCCACCGGAACACTCGGGCTGCGTTGGCGAGCGAGCACGCTGCGAATCACGATGTGCTGACGGAGTTGTGGAACCGTCGTGCGTTCACCGCTCGGTTCGCCGAGGCGTTGGAGAATCGTGATCTCACGGATCGATGTGGACTCGTCCTCATCGACCTCGACGACTTCAAGGACATCAACGACCGGCTCGGCCACCATGTCGGTGACGCTGTGTTGACCGAGGTCGGTGCCCGCCTCCGCACGCTGTACCGTCCAGGTCAGGTGATCGCCCGCTTGGGCGGCGACGAGTTCGCGATCCTCGACACGCATTCGGTCGACGAAGGCGGTCTGCTCCGGTGGGCCGAAGCCGTCAGAGCGTCGCTGGAACGGCCCTTCATGAGCGCCGGCTTCCCTGTCGTTTCCGCTGCGAGCATCGGGGTGGCGATGTGGCCCGACCACGGCCGCGACGATGCTCAGATCTTCCAGGCTGCGGACCTGGCGATGTACGGCGCGAAGAAGACTGGGAACGCGGTCCAGATGTACAAGGACGCAACCGTCGGCGGTGCAACGGGGCGGCTCGATCTCCTGACCGAGCTCCAGCGTGCGATGGAGCGGTCGGAGCTCGAGATGTGGTTCCAGCCACAGATCGACCTTGCGACGGGGACGCCGATTGCGATGGAGGCCCTCGTGCGGTGGCACCACCCTCGGCACGGCTTGGTGATGCCGGTCGACTTCGTGCCGCTCGCCGAGCACACGGAACTCATCGTGGCGCTGACGGAATACGTGCTCGACCATTCGATCGCCGCCGCGCAACGATGGCAGCGGACGCATCCCGCTGTGCGGGTCGCCGTGAACGCCTCGGCGCGGAACCTGCACGACCTCGGATTCCCGAAAACGGTCGCGAGGGTGCTCGAGCGCTATCGCTATCCCGGGACGCTGCTCGAGTTGGAGATCACCGAGAACACCGTGCTCTCGCATCCCGAGAAGCTTTCCGCGGTGCTGGCCGCGATGGAACCGATGGGTGTGCGACTGTGCATCGACGACTTCGGGACCGGATACTCGTCGCTCACGAGCTTGCGCGATCTGCCCGTCGGCACCGTCAAGATCGATCGCAGCTTCGTGCGCGACATGACCGTTCAGACAGGGGACGAAGCGATCGTCAGGGGCATCATCGACCTCGCCCACAACCTCGGCCTCGTCACCGTTGCCGAGGGTGTCGACAGCGCTGCGGCGTCGCAGCGCTTGATGGATCTCGGCTGCGACATCATCCAGGGCTACCTCATCGCTCGACCGATGCCGCTGGCCGAAGCGATCGTTTGGCTCGATCGCTGGCCGCAGCTCGACGATCGCACGAACGAGCCTGTCGGTTCCGACTGGCCGATGTCGTCGGGTTCGACGGTGGACTCGCCATCGCCTGGGCTGCTGTCGTCGACAGAGGACTCCCAGTTCGTTGACGCGGGTCTGCCCGAGACCATGCAACTCGGGCAACGGAGTGTCTCGTGATCGTCCTGGTCCTGACCGTCGCGATCGTGATCAGCGTGCCGCTGCTCGGCGGGAAGCTCTCGCGGCTCGTCGAGGTCGAGTTCGAGGAAACATGGCTGGTCATCTTCGGATTCATGATCCAGATGGCGGTGGTCAGCGTGGCTCCCCGGGAGCTCGAGCCCATCGCGGGAGCTGTGCATCTGGCGTCGTATCTCCTCGCAGGTGGTTTCCTGGTGATGAACCTGCACATCCCCGGTCTGTGGATCCTGGGGCTCGGCGGTGGCTTGAACTTCGCGGCAATCGTTGCCAACGGTGGCACGATGCCGGCCGGAAGCTGGGCGACGCGGATCTCAGGTCTGGTGCAGACAGAGGGCGAGTTCGCGAACTCCGGGACGGTGGAGCATCCGAAACTGCTCTTCCTCGGCGACATCTTCCCCATCCCGGCCGGGTGGCCGCTGTCGAACGTCTTCAGCATCGGCGACGTGCTCCTCGTGATCGGCGCCGCCGTGGTGCTCCACAGCCTCAGCGGTTCTCGCCTCTCAGGTGCATACACGTCGGTGGCAGCGGGCGGCGGCAACACGGTTCCGAAGCCGCTCGCTCACGTCACGGCGTCGTAGCTCGGAGCACCCGCCGCTCCGGCGCGGCGAGCGAGCAGCCCGTCACGTCGGGAGTGGGCTCAGCCCAGGACGGCCCGGAGGGCGTCGAGCCGGGCGGGTGCAGCTCGGTACCAGACCCACAGGCCGCGCTTTTCGCGCGTCACCAGGCCGGCGTCGACCAGGATCTTCATGTGGTGGCTCACGGTGGGCTGAGACCGACCGGAGGGTTCGACCAGGTCGCACGCACAGACCTCGCCGTCGACGGAGGTGATGAACGACAGCAATCGCAACCTGATCGGGTCGGACAGTGCAGCGAAGGAGGTGGCGAGCAACTGGGCCTGGGCCTCGTCGAGCGAGTCGAGGCGAACCGGAGTGCAGCAGGCGATCGGATCGATCGGCGTCTTCGCTCGTGTGGCCATGCCGGTACTGTATCGAAGGTCGTCAAAGAATTCGCATCGATGGTTGTCGAAGTAGTGTTCGACGCAATACATTGACGAGCGTCGATACATGCGCGTGACCGTCACCGCAGACGAACGAAGGAGACACCGACATGTCACGAATCCAACTGGCCCTCAACGTGGGCGACCTCGACGCCTCGATCGAGTTCTACACCAAGCTCTTCAACACGCCTCCGGCGAAGGTCCGCGAGAACTACGCCAACTTCGCCATCGCCGAACCGCCGTTGAAGCTGGTGCTGATCGCCGGTGCTGGCGAGCCCGGAACGCTCAACCACGTCGGGGTCGAAGTGGCGACCACCGACGAGGTGGCAGCAGCAGCCGCCCGGATGCAGGCCGAAGGGGCGAGTTGCGACGTACAGGAATCGACCACGTGCTGTTTCGCCCTGCAGGACAAGGTGTGGGTGTCGGGCCCGGAGATCCCGTGGGAGATCTACACGGTGCTCGCCGACGCCGAAGTCATGCTTCTGCCCGAGTCGTCGTGTTGCGCCCCTGGCGACGTCGCGGTCGTGGGTGGCGTGGCACAACCCGAATCCGCCGGAGCCCAGCACGCAAGGTGCTGCTGAATCCCGACGGCTGGGCGCGGAACGGTCAGGCGGGTGTGGCGGGGTAGTAGCGGCGTTTCGCACGCAGCGCCACGTAGACGAGGCCGACCAAGACCGGCACCTCGATCAGAGGTCCCACCACACCTGCCAGTGCCTGACCCGACGACACCCCGACCACACCGATGGCGACGGCGATCGCGAGTTCGAAGTTGTTGCCCGCCGCCGTGAACGCGATCGACGCGTTGCGGTCGTAGGGCAGGCCCATGCGGAGGCCGATCCAGAACGAGCCGAACCACATCACGCCGAAGTACACCAGCAGCGGCAACGCGATCCGGGCGACATCCCAAGGTTGGTTCGTGATCCGGTCGCCCTGCAGGGCGAAGAGGATCACGATCGTGAAGAGCAATCCGTAGAGAGCGACCGGTCCGATCATGGGCAGGAATCGCCCCTCGTACCACTCGGTGCCCTTGGCACGTTCGCCGAGCACCCGGGTGAGGAATCCCGCCAGCAGCGGGACACCCAGGAAGATCAGCACCGACTTGGCGATCTGCCAGACGGTGACGTCGATGCCGTCGCTGTCGAGGCCCAACCACTGGGGCAGCACGTCGAGGTAGAACCAGCCGAGCACCGAGTACGCCGCGATCTGGAACAGCGAGTTGATCGCGACGAGCACGGCAGCCAGTTCGCGATTGCCGCAGGCGAGGTCGTTCCAGATCAGCACCATCGCGATGCACCGCGCCAGACCGACGACGATCAAACCCGTGCGGTACTCGGGCAGGTCGGGCAACATCAACCAGGCCAGCGCGAACATCAGCGCCGGCCCGATCAGCCAGTTGAGCACCAGCGACAACGCAAGTGACCGGCGATCGCCGACGACGGTGCCGATCGACCGATACTTCACCTTGGCGAGCACCGGATACATCATCGCGAACAGACCGATCGCGATCGGCAACGACACCGAGTCGAGCGTCACGCGCTCGAGTTGGGTGTCGAGGTCGTCGAACACGCGGCCGAGCGCGAGGCCGAGCAGCATCGCGACCCCGATCCACAGCGGAAGCAGTCGGTCGAGCGTCGACAGCTTGCCGACGGACACCGGTGCAAGATCTGTATCGACGTTCATCGATTCAGGCTACGGCGCAAAGGTGCCGCTTCGACCGGTGGCGGCAGGGTCGGCAGTCGCAGCGTCAGCAACCAGGTGATGGCCACGAATGCCGCCGATCCCCACAGCGCACCTGCCAGTCCGCCCCAGAGGTACAGCACGCCCGACAGCAGCGTGCCGATCAATCGGCCGGCTGCATTGGCCGAGTAGTAGAAGCCCACGTCCAGCGCCACCTCGTCGTCATCGCTGTAGGCGAGGATCAAGTAGGAGTGCAGCGACGAGTTGAGGGCGAACACGGCGCCGAACACGATCAAGCCGCCGACGACAGCGACGGTGACGGCCACCTCGAAGGCCACGGCGAGCGCGAGCACCGCCGACACGCCGGCCAGGGCCAACGCCCACGAGCGAGCGGCCGCGATCTCGTCGACCGTGCGCCCGCGTCGCCGCAGCAGTCGAGGCGCGATCGACTGCACCATGCCGTACCCGATCACCCACAGCGCCAGGAATGCACCGATGCCCTGCGAGGCCCAACCGAGCTGGTCGGCGAGGTACACCGGGAGCGCGACGACGAACCAGATGTCGCGCGATCCGAACAAGAACAAGCGTGCCGCCGACAGGCGGTTCACTGCGACCGACTTCGACAGGATCGATCGAAGCGGGGCCTTCTTCTTCGAGCGCCCGATGTCTTCGTCGAGCAACGCGACCACCGCGATCGCGGTGAGGGCCAGTGCGCCCGCCATCGACCACAGCGCGGCGTCGTAGCCGATCCAGGCCAGGAGCGCGCCCCCGAGGAAGAAGCCGACCCCCTTGAGTGCGTTCTTGGAACCGGTGAGCACGGCCACGAGCCTGAACAGAGCGCCCTCACCGGAGCCTGCCACCGCCTTGACCGCGCTCTTCGAGCTCATCTTGGTCAGGTCCTTGGCGACCCCCGACAGCGCCTGGACGGACATCACGAACGTGACCGACACCCACTCACGCCAGCTGGCGTCGTGCACGGTGAGCGCTGCCAGCGCGGCGATCTGCAACCCCAGCCCTGCCACCAGGGTGCGGTTCAACCCCGTGCGAGATCCCACCCAGCCGCCCAGCAGGTTGGTGACGATGCCCATGAACTCGTAGGCGAGGAACAAGAACGCGATCGAGACCGGCGAGTAACCGAGGTCGTTGAAGTGGAGCAGCACCAACATGCGCAGTGCGCCATCGGTGAGGGTGAACGCCCAGTAGCCGGCGGTCACCACGGCGTAACTCCGCGACTTCATGATCCGTTCGCGAAGGCGCCAGCGACCTTTGCGGCCAGTTCGGCCCAGCGGAAGACGTATCCGTACTCGTTGTCGTACCAGATGAGCACCTTCACCATCCGGCCGTCGATCACCATCGTCGACGGCCCGTCGACGATGCCGGAGCGGGTGTCGTTGGTGTAGTCGGCCGACACGAGCGGGCGGTCCTCGAAGCCGAGGATCCCGGCGAGTTCGCCGTCGGCCGCCTCACGCAGCAGACCGTTCACCTCGTCGGTGGTGACGTCGCGACGCATCTCGAACACAGCATCGGTCAGAGAGGCATTCAGCAATGGCACTCGAACAGCGAGTCCGTTCAGCTTGCCGAGCAACTCCGGGTAGATCATCGTGATCGCCGTCGCCGAGCCCGTCGTCGTGGGGATCATCGAGTTCAGGGCCGAACGAGCGCGGCGAAGGTCTTTGTGCGGTGCGTCGACCACCACTTGGGTGTTGGTCACGTCGTGCATCGTCGTGATCGCGCCCCGCTCGATGCCGATCTGTCCGTGCAACACCTTCACGACGGGAGCGAGGCAGTTGGTGGTGCACGACGCGGCCGTGACGATCCGGTGCACGCCGGCGTCGTACAGATGGTCGTTGCACCCCATCACCACGTTCAATGCCTCGTCGGCCTTCACGGGGGCTGCGACCACCACGGTGCTCACGCCTGCGGCGAAGTACGGCTCGAGGGTGTCGACGGTGCGGAACTTCCCGGTGCTCTCGAGCACGATGTCGACGCCGAGGTCGGCCCACGGCACATCGCCTGGCCGGGCGTACTCGGAGAAACCGATCGCACGCCCATCGACGTGCAGCGAGGTGCCGTCGGTCCCGACGGAGCCCGGGAACCGGCCGTGCACCGAGTCGAACTCCAGCAGATGCGCCGCGGTGGCGAGGCCGCCCTTCACCTCGTTGACATGCACGAGCTCGAGGCTCGGATGGCGGGGCAGGGCGCGCATCACGAGCCTGCCCATGCGACCGAAGCCATTGATGCCGATGCGGACGGGGGTGGTGCTCACGATGGGTCTCCAAGGTGGGGCTGTGCGGGGTGAGGTCGCTCGGGGCGGGGTCGCTCGGGGTGAGATGGTGCGAGTTCGGTCGTCAGTGCTGCGATGCGAATGTCGAGGAGCGCGACCACGGCATCGAAGGCCTCGGGTGTGCCCCGTTCCACCGGATCAGGGATCGACCAGTGCCACCACGACGCGTGCGCGTCGAGTTCCTCGTGGGCCTTGTCGCACACGGTGACCACCTGCGCGCCGGGGTCGATCACATCGATCGTCTTCGGGACGGCATTGCGCAGATCCAGCCCGGCGCGCCGGCCGGCAGCGATGGCTCCTCGATGAACCCGTTCGGCAGGGTGGGTGCCCGCCGACAGAGCGGGCGTACCGGTGCGAGCGGTCCACAGAGCCGCGGCCAACTGCGACCGGGCCGAGTTGTGCGTGCACAGGAACAGCGTGCGCGCAGGGCGGGGAGGGGGCACGGCGTCGAGAGCAGCCAGCGGGCCGTGCCTCAACCGCACGTACTTGCGTCTCCGATCGCCCGACGAGGCGATGCGCTCGATCAGTCCCAGCGACTCGAGCACATCGAGGTGGTGGGTGAGCAGGTTGGTCGACAAACGCAGATGGTGGGCGAGCTCGCCGGGAGAGCGGTCGGTGACGCGAAGCTCGTCGACGATCGCGAGTCGAGCCGGTTCCCCGAGCGCGGCGTGGATGGCGGCGCGCCGTTCGAGTGGGTCGTCGGCTGGCACATCCGCACGGTATTGACTCAACATTCATTGAGTCAACATTTCCCTAGGGAAGTCACCCGCTGTTCATCTGGTGAGTGCGGGTGGCCTCTTCGCTCAGCCGCCGGTGGCGATCTTGTCGAGCTTCGCGAGCGACTCCTCGAGCATCTCGACCGGCACGATCGGCCAGGTGCGGCCCGCGTCGCGCAGCGACTGCACGATGTTGGTCCAGTCGCAGTAGTTGGTCACGTCGGTCTCGGTGTCGCTCACCGGTTCGAGCAGCCACCCGTACACGTGGCCGAGGGGTGGCTGGTCGATTCCGCCGATGGTCCACTCGACCAGACGGCCGGCCTCGATCTGGGTGACCGTGTTGCGCACGCTGTACTTCACCAACCCGGGGATGTCGTTGAGCGGGGTGCGGTCCATGTGGATGTCGAAGGTGTCACCCACGGCGGTCAACGCGGGTGCATCGGCGGCAGCGTCGAGCATGCCCGATCCGTCGATCTTCACATGACCGGCAGGATCGGAGACGATGGCATAGATGGTGGCCGCCGGCGCGGCGATTCGACGGGTGACGGAGACTCGTTCAGCAGACATGGGGGCACGGTACCAAGCCGAGCTTTGACCTGTGCCAGCCGAGGATCGGTGACGAACAGCTCCTCACCGGTGGTCGGGCTGGTCGCGGCGACCGGATGGTCTGATGCCCGCTCCAGTCGGGTCGGTCCGTTCGAGCACGTCTGTGGACCGCACTAGGGTCCGGAACGAGCGATCGGCGCTCGGCGAGAGGTGGAAAGGACGTTCCGGATGAGGAAACGACGTGGAGTTCTGGCGGTCGGCGCCACAGTGGTGTCGCTTTTGATCGCAGTGCCGGTGGCCCTCGGCCACCCTGAACCGTCGGCCGATGGATCCATCGCCGACGACGGCGACCGTGACGCGCACCAGCACGGCGACAATGCGGGGCACCTCCCAGCGTCGAACGCGAACGTGCAGCTCGTCAGCAAGCTCGCGTTGAAGAACGTGGTGCCGGGCAAGATCGCCGATGTCGGCGTGCACAACGGCTACGCGTATCTCGCATCGTGGGGAGTCGAGACATGCCAGTACAACGGCGTGCATGTCGTCGACATCCGCAACCCAGCAGCGCCGGACGAAGTCGCATTCATCCAGTCGAAAGAGGGGAGCTACCCCGGCGAGGGCGTACAAGCGTTGAGCATCTCGACGCCGAAGTTCACCGGCGACATCCTCGTGACCAACAACGAGAAGTGCAAGGACAAGGTCGGCTTCGGCGGGCTCAACATCTACAACGTGACCAACCCCGCGCACCCGACACC
>JANNQK010000062.1:0-13252 GCA_031400715.1 Actinomycetes bacterium
CCTCGTCGTAGCGCTCCCAGGTGGTGAGGCCCGCGGCCGCGTCGTCTCCGACGACGGTGTAGAGGTCGGAGTCGGGGTACTGCTCGGCCAGCGCGGCGAGCGTGTCGGCGGTGTAGCTGGCACCGCCGCGACGGATCTCCACGTCACCTGCCTCGATCCCGTCCACGTCGGCCACCGCCGCTTGGACCATCGCCATCCGGTCGTTGGCCGGGGTGATCGCCCGCGAACCCTGCTTCTGCCACGGCACGTTGGCCACCATCAACACCACCAGGTCGAGCTGCAGGGCGTGCCGCACGTTCACCGCGGTGACCAGATGGCCCACGTGCGGAGGATCGAACGTGCCACCGAAGAGGCCGATCTTGCGGCGCTCGCGGCCTGGGATCTCTGGAAACGGCCGCGGGGCACCCTGGGACGACACGGATGTCCAGTGTAGGTGCACCTGACCATTCGTCGTGGGGCATCAACTTCCATGCAAGAAACGACCAAGCAGGGACATTCCGCTGGGACAGGCGTTGACAGATGTAGTACTGTTCTTTGTCCCCCCGTATCAGCCCCGCGCCACTCCCCCTACCACGGCACGGGTCCCCATCGCCCGGCTCCGCCGGATCTCCTGTCAGTTCCGGTTGCACCTGCGTGTCCGCCCAGCCCCGAGGCTGTGCCATTTGACACGTGGTCCATCCGGAATCGGACACCGAACGTAGTAGTTGAAGAGAGACGCCATGAATGACTCAATCGGACTGTACCTGAACGATATCGGCAAGGTTTCCTTGCTCAACGCTGAAGAAGAGCGTGAATTGTCGCGGGTGATCGAAGCTGGCCGCGACGCGGCCGACCGCCTTGCGAAGGGTGAGAAGGGCGCAGCCCTCAAGGCCCAGGTCGCAGCTGCGGCCTCGGCCAAGGATCGGTTCATCCGTTCCAACCTTCGCCTCGTGGTGAGCATCGCTCGCCGCTACCCCCTGCCCCAGGGCATGGACCTGCTCGACCTCATCCAGGAGGGCAACCTCGGCCTCGAGCACGCAGTCGACAAGTTCGACTGGCGGCGTGGCTTCAAGTTCTCCACCTATGCCACCTTCTGGATCCGGCAGGCCATCGGCCGCGCCCTCGACCAGAAGGCGAGCCTCATCCGCATCCCCGGCGATCGCTCGGCCAGCCTCCGTGCTGCGCTGCGTCAGGCCTCGGGCGACGGCGAGACGCTCGACATCGGCAACGCCGAACTGCACCGCCTCACCACCCCGGTCTCGCTCGACAAGACCATCGGTGACGACGGCGACGCAACCCTCGGCGACCTGATGGCCAACGGTGACGGCACTCCCGAAGACGCTGTCATGGCCATGGTCGACAGCGATCTGCTCGACGAACTGTTGGGCACCCTCGACAAGCGTGCTCGCTACGCCGTCGAAGCCCGCTTCGGCCTGATCGACGGCGAGCGCAAGAGCTTCCGCGAAGTCGGCGAGAACCTGGGCGTCACCGCCGAGGCAGCGCGTCGTCTGGTCAGTCGGGCAGTGGCCGGCCTCCGCGAGGACGCCGTCCGCATCCTCGCCGCCTGATCCGGAGAGATCGCCGCCCGCGCGCGGTTGATCACCGCTCGAGCATCTGAACGGGCTCCAACTCAAGTACTGCGTCCGACGAGTACGCTCGGCCTCCTTATGAAGGTCGGCGTACTCGTCGTCGCGTACAACGCGGAATCCACCCTCGTCGACGTCCTCGACCGCATTCAGCCCGACATGCGCCGCGAGCTCGCGGAGGTGCTCGTGCACGACGACCACTCCACCGATGCCACGTTCGGGGTCGCCACCGACTACCTGCAGCGAGGCACCGATCTTCCCCTCACCGTGGTTCGGCACCCTCAGAACCTCGGGTACGGCGGCAACCAGAAGGCCGGATACTCCTACGCCGTGAACCACGGCTGGGACGTGGTCGTGCTGCTGCACGGCGACGGCCAGTACGCACCCGAAGTGATGCACGAGATGGTCGCGCCGATCGTCGACGGCGATGCTGATGCCGTGTTCGGCTCGCGGATGATGACCAAGGGCGGTGCCCGTGAAGGCGGCATGCCGATGTACAAATACATCGGCAACCGCGTGCTCACCACGTCGCAGAACGCGATCACCGGTCTGCGACTCAGCGAGTGGCACTCCGGCTACCGGGCCTACCGGGTGAGCGCACTGGCCGAGCTGCCATTCGTCGGCAACAGCGATGGCTTCGACTTCGACACCGAGATCATCCTCCAACTGCACGGCGCCAAGAAGAAGATCGTCGAAGTGCCGATCCCCACCTACTACGGCGACGAGATCTGCCGCGTGAACGGCGTCGCGTATGCCCGCGACATCATGATCGACACCGTTCGCCACCGGCTCGGTCGCACCGGCTTCGGCTCCGGCGAAGTCGGCAAGGTCGCCGAGCCCTACGCCTACAAGCCGTCAGCACACAGCTCGCACGGCCGGGTGCTGCAGTTCATGCAGACCCGGCCACCCATGCGCGTGCTCGACGTGGGATGCGGCCCCGGCTGGTTGGCCGAAGCCCTCACGGCGCAGGGTCACCTTGTCACCGGCGTCGACGTCGCCGAAGAACCCGGCGTCCGTGGGCGCATGGATCACTTCGTGCAAGCCGACCTCGAGCTCGGGCTCCCCGACGCGGTGGGTGGCGACTTCGACGTCGTACTGGCAGCCGATGTGGTCGAACACGTTCGCGGGCCGCAGCACCTGCTCACCGAGATGGCCGATCGCCTCCGCCCGGGTGGCACGGTGATCGCCAGCGTGCCCAACATCTCGCACTGGTACCCGCGGGGCCGCACCGCGCTCGGTCTGTTCGACTACGACCAACGCGGCATCCTCGATTCCACGCATCTGCGCTTCTTCACCCGTCGATCGTTCGTCCGCCTCGCCCAACAGGCCGGACTGCAACCGATCGATCGACGTCACACGGGGTTGCCGTTCGATGCGTTGAAGATGAACACCGACGCAGGAGTCGGCCGTCTGGCGGCGCTGGTCGACCGGGCGCTGGTGCGCGTCTGGCCGACCATGTTCGCCTATCAGTTCGTGTACGAGCTCGACGTGAACCCGGCCCTCGACCAGCCGCTCCACGAGCCGTTCCACAGCGAGCACCACGCCGAGCAACACGCCGACCACGCGGACACGCCCGATGTGGCGACCGACAGACCCGGCTGACTCGACGGCACGCACCGCTCGCCTCGTCACCATCGCGGCGACCGTGGTGTTCGCGCTGATCGTGTGCCGGCTCCGCCCCTGGGACATCTTCATCCGCGAGGCCTACAGCAACGACTTCTACGACGAACAGGCACGCTCCTTCCTCCGATTCCGCCTGGCGGTGCGCCCGGACGTCCCCGGCCCCGAGGGTTTCCTGATCGACGGCGCGACCTACCTGTACTACGGGCCGTTCCTCGCCCTCGTCCGGATGCCGTTCGCCCTGTTCGGCGACATGTTCGCCGGGCGCCTCGCCCGGGTCTCGATGATCGCCGGGTTCGCAACTTTCTGCACCGGATGCTTCCACCTCGTTCGTCATCTCGGGCCGTCGGCATCGCGGTGGCGGATCGGCGGATTCGTCGCCGTGGCAGCCTGCTCGCCCGTGCTGTTCCTGTCGGGCTGGGTGAGCGTGTATCACGAGACCGAGCTGTGGGCAGCCGCCTTCGCCATGTGGGCGATCGTCGGCACCATGAGGCTGCTCCACCTCCACACCGTCACGACCCGTCAGCTCGCAGCTGCAGCCTTCCCCCTCACCGCCGGCATCCTCACCCGCGCCTCCGTCGGCCTGGGCGTGGCGACCGGGGCCTCGCTCGCCATCGCGATTGCGTTCTGGTCGCGTCGATCGTCGGCAAGCGCCGCAGATCGCGACCAGAACGGGGCGTGGCGCGCGGTGGGCACGGTGGTCGGTGCATCGGTTGCGGGATTCGCGACGCACGCCGCGGTCAACTGGGCCAAGTTCGGCTCGCCCACGAAGCTGCCGGGCCAGCTGCAGCTCCTCAGCTTGAACGACCCTGTGCGTGCCGCATGGTTCGCCGGCAACAACGACAGCTTCTTTTCGACCAAGTTCCTCAGCACCACGGTCGTCCAGTACCTCCGGCCCGACACGATCCGCTTCGAACGCTTGGTGCCATTCGTGCGCTACGGCCCGCTCGCCACCGATCGCAGCTCGTACCCGCTCGAGACGATCACCCCATCGGCATCGCTCACCGCCTCGGCCACGCTGCTGCTCGGTGTCGCGATCCTGGGCGTCGTCGTCGCAGTCCGGCGACGCCGATGGACGCTGCTCGCACTCATCGTCGGCGGGGCGATCGCGGCCAGTCCCACGTTCACCATCGGGTTCATCGGCAACCGCTATCTGGTCGACATGATGCCGTTGCTGCTGATGCCCGCCGCGCTCGCGTTCGCCACCATCGCGATGCCGTCGCGCACGTGGTCACGCCTGGCGCGCATCGCCACCGTCGCTCTGGTCGTGTGGGGGGCGTGGTGCAACGTCTCTCTCGCGCTCTGGACCCAGCAGCTCAAGGAGCCGGGCTTCACCGAGTGGCGATACCGCACCGACGGCTGGATCTTCGGTGACCCGGCACCCGGCCTGGCCGATCTGGTGATCGGCGCCCCCGTGCCGCGCGATGGCGTGGTGGGGTTGGCGCACGACGACGCCGGCGCGTGCTCCGGCGTGTACATCGCCGAGCAGGGCACCTGGGTCGAGCTCGAGCGAACCAACGGGTCGCTCGAACTCAGAGGCGACCTGATCGCTCCCAGCGACCCCGAAGTCGGCATCGGCGTCGTCGCCGGCGACGACTGGCAGATCGGCGCGTCGGCGGTCGACGGCGGGTTTCAGTTCGGGTTCTTCCCGGGCGGCCCGGACCAGCCGACGCTGGGCGAGGTGATCGACGTGCCGGCCGACGGAGTCGTCCGCGACCTGACGGTGGTCGTCGATCCGATCGTCGGCCAACTCTCCGTCGTCGTCGGCGACCAGCTCGCGTTGTTCCGCTTCGGCGCCCCGCCCGGGCAGATGGTGCCCTTCGCCGGCTTCACCCTCGACGCCGACCCCGGCGATTCCCTCTGCCGCCAGTTGGAAGCCCGTCGCTAGCATTCCAGCCGTGGCAAAGGACTGGAGTCCCTCGTCGTGGCATTCGCACACGGCCAATCAGCAACCGGAGTGGCCCGACACGGGCGACCTCGATCGGGCGTTGAAGCAGATCTCCAGCTATCCGCCGCTGATCTTCGCGGGTGAGGCCCGCTCGCTCCAGGCCTCGCTCGGTCAGGTCGCAGCCGGCAATGCGTTCCTCCTGCAAGCCGGCGACTGCGCCGAGAGCTTCGAGGAGTTCTCCGCAGTCAACATCCGCGAGAAGCTGCGCGTCATCCTGCAGATGGCCGTCGTGCTCACGTACTCGCTCGGCGTGCCCGTGGTGAAGGTCGGCCGCATCGCAGGCCAGTTCGCCAAGCCGCGCTCGAGCAACTTCGAGATGGTCGGCGACCTCGAGCTCCCCAGCTTCCGCGGCCACATCGTGAACGACCCCACGCCCACCGAGGCCGCCCGAGTCCCGAACCCCGAGCGACTCGTGCAGGCCTACCACCAGTCGGCATCCACGCTGAACCTCGTGCGCGCGTTCACCAAGGGCGGCTTCGCCGACCTCACGCGCGTGCATGCGTGGACGCAGGAGTTCGTCGCCTCCAGCCCCGAAGGGCGTCGTTACGAGAACCTCGCCAACGAGATCGACCGGGCCCTGAAGTTCATGCGCGCCTGCGGCGTCGAGGTCGAGAACAACCACAACCTCAGCGAGGTCGACGTCTACACCAGCCACGAAGCACTGCTCCTCGGTTACGAGGAGTCGCTCACCCGGCAAGACACGCTCACCGGCGGCTGGTACGACTGCTCGGCGCACATGCTGTGGATCGGCGAACGCACCCGTGAGCTCGACGGTGCCCACGTCGAGTTCCTCCGTGGTGTCGGCAACCCGATCGGTTGCAAGATCGGTGCCAGCACCACACCCGACTTCGTGCTCGAGCTGTGCGATCGCCTCAACCCCGCTCGCATCCCCGGCCGGTTGACGCTCATCAGTCGGATGGGTGCCGGCAAGGTGGAGGCCACGCTTCCGCCGATCCTTCGTGCGGTCCGCGACTCCGGCCATCCGGTGGTGTGGGCGTGCGATCCCATGCACGGCAACACGTTCACGTCGAGCAGCGGTCACAAGACGCGCGACTTCGCCGACATCTGCTCCGAGATCGACGGCTTCGTCCGGGCACACCACGGTGAGGGCACCTGGCCGGGCGGCATTCACGTCGAACTCACCGGCGACAACGTCACGGAGTGCATCGGTGGCGCCGACAAGATCCTCGATTCGGAGTTGGCCGATCGTTACCAAACCGTGTGCGACCCTCGCCTCAACGCCCGCCAGAGCCTCGATCTGGCGTTCCACGTGGCGGAGTCGCTGCGGTCGTCGGGCTTGGCCTGATCCGCGACTCGCACGAGCGAGAGCACGAGAAGGGACGATCACGGTGACGTCACTTCAGCTCATCCGCTCGTGGCCGGTCGATCACGCGAGCGCGGCGATGGTCGTGCTCGCACCGGGCGCCGCCGCCACGGTGAGCACCGAAGGCGACACGAGCCGCCGCTACCGCCTCGCGTCGATCTCCAAGCCGCTCGCCGCGTGGGCCATGCTGATCGCGGTCGAGGAAGGTCTGCTCGAGCTCGACGACCCGATCGGTCAACCGGGGTGCACCCTTCGTCACCTGCTGGCTCACGCCGGCGGGTACCCCTTCGACGGCGTCGATCCCATCGCTGCGCCCGGCACTCGCCGCATCTACTCCAACACAGGCATCGAGCTCGCCGCCGACGCCGTGGCGGCAGCGGCGGAGATGCCGTTCGATCGGTACCTCGCCGAGGCCGTGTTCGAACCGCTGGGCATGACCGCCAGCGAGTTGCTCGGGTCGCCGGCGCATCAAGTGTGGAGCACCGTCGACGATCTCTGCCGATTCGCGATCGAGCTCGCCTGTCCCACACTGCTCAGCCCCCCGATGGCGGCGCTCGCAACCGCGCCGGTCTTCCCCGATCTCGCGGGCGTGGTGCCGGGCATCGGTCGGTTCGCGCGGTGCTCGTGGGGGCTCGGCGTCGAGATCCACGGCGACAAGGATCCGCACTGGATGGGCACCACCAATTCTCCGTATGCGTTCGGTCACTTCGGCGGTGCCGGTACCCTTCTGTGGGTGGACCTGGGGGCTGTTGACGATCGTGGTGTCGCGTGCGTCGCGCTCACCGATCGTCCGTTCGACGACTGGGCCGACACGGCGTTGCGGGAATGGCCTCGGCTGAGCGACGCGGTGATCGCCGAGGTGCGCGCTGACCGTCCCGCTGGTCCCCACGGTGAGCCAGAGGCCCGTTGATGGTTCTCCGACCGGGCGATCGTGTGCGTGTGGAGACCACAGGCGACGACGGTTTCCCGATCGTGAAGTACGGCTTCGTCGGCGGAGCCACCGGCAGCGTCGAACAGCCCGGCCCGATCGTGGTGATGCTCGACGGTGAACTGGGCGGCGACGTCATCGATCCGTGCTGTGTGCAGCCGGTCAGCATCACCAATGTCGAGCTGTGCCTGTCGGGTGACGACTTGATGACCGAGCCCGACCTGCGGCGAGGACTGGTGGCGCTGTGGCACGCCGAGGCCGACTCGGCCGGCCTCGACGTCGACGCACTCCATCCGCTGGGTTCTCCCTCCGGCTTCGGCCTGCGCGACTCGAACGACTCGTGGGCGTTGGCCGAGTTGATGGCAGGCGGCGAGCAGTACGTGGTGCGCGCGTTCCGAGTACCGAACGAACCGGGGATGGTGCGTGTGCGGGCCGATCGTCCCAACCGATGGGACGCGTAGACCGCACCGCAGCACCCGGCTGGATCGCTCTGCTCCTCGCCACTGCTGCGGTGGGCATCGCCAACAGCGTCGTCTTCACGCTGCTGAGCGACCTGCAAGACGAATACGGCTTCGGCGCTGCCGGCCTGGGCCTGATCGCCGGCGCCGGCATGGGCGTCGGATTCGTCAGTCAACTGCTCCTCGCGCCGCTGGCCGATCGGGGCCACTCGAAGCGCCTCTTGTTGGCCGGTCTGGCCGCTGCCATCGCCGGCAGCCTGATGTTCGCAGCATCGTCCACGCTGATCGCACTGGTGATCGCGCGGGCGATCGTCGGATTGTCGAACGGGCTGTTCCTGCCGGCTGCCCGGGCGATCGCCGCCAGCATGTCCCCCGATCGCGTCGGCGAGCGGCTGGGCACACTCGGCGGGGTCGAGCTCGCCGGGTTCGTCACCGGTCCGGTCATCGGAGCCGTCCTGGTCGACCCGTTCGGTGTGCGCTGGCCGTTCCTGGTCTGTGGCATGGCCGCCTTGGTCGCCCTGGTCATGCTCGCAGGGCGACCGCTGCCCGAACCGGCGATCTCTCTGGTCAAGCACCGGCTCAGCCTCGATCTGTTGCGGCTGCGCGAGATGCAGATCGGTGTCCTGCTCACCATGGCCCTGTTCTTCCCGGTGGGCATGTACGACGCGATCCTCGACCGGTACATGACCGACCGCGGCGCATCGAACGTGATGATCGGCATCGGCTTCCTGATGTACGGCATCCCGTTCGCGCTCCTGGCCACCACCGGTGGGCGCCTGGCCGACAGGCACGGTGCGTTCCGGGTGAGCATGATGTCGCTGGTGCTCGTCGCGCCGATCACCGCCGTGTACGGCCTGTTGTCGGCCCCGTTGGTCATCACCGCTCTGTTCGCGGTGGAGGGCAGCGTGCAGGCGCTCGGCGTGCCGGCGACGCAGGCCTTCGTGGCCCAGTCGGCACCCGTCGGCCGCTCGTCGGCTGCACAGGGCCTGTCGGGCGCGCTCAACATGTTGGGCGCCACCGTCTCCGCCCTCGCCGGGCCACCGATCTACAGCGCCTGGGGTGCCGGCGCCGCGTTCGGTGCGGCCGCAGGCCTGGTGGCGATCGCCGGTTGCGCGGCAACGGCGCTGCGGCGGACCACAGCGCCGCTGCCGGCAACCATCGTGTGAGCGCCCGCCCCACCGACATCGTGACGTCGCGGGGCCCGGATGCTCAGCGGGTGATCAGCTGAGGCGCTCGATCACCATGGCCATTCCCTGGCCACCACCCACGCACATGCTCTCGACGCCCCAGGTCTTGTCCTCGAACTGCAGACCGTTGATCAGCGTGGTCATGATGCGTGCACCGGTCATGCCGAACGGGTGACCGAGCGCGATCGCCCCACCATGCACGTTCATCTGCGTGTCGAGGTCGATCCCGAGGTGCTTGGCCGAGCCGATCACCTGCACCGCGAAGGCCTCGTTGATCTCGACCAGGTCGATCTCGTCGATGGTCTTGCCGGCGAGGGCGAGCGCCTTGCGGATGGCTTCGATGGGGCCGAGACCCATGATCTCGGGGTTGAGACCCGACACGCCCGACGACACGATGCGCGCCAACGGGGTGAGGCCGAGCGCCTTTGCCTTGGTGTCGCTCATCACGAGCACTGCGGCAGCGCCGTCGTTGAGCGGGCAGGCGTTGCCGGCGGTGACCGTTCCATCCGGGCGGAACACCGGCTTCAGCTGGCTCACACCCTCGTAGGTGGTGCCCGGGCGGGGCCCGTCGTCTTTCGACACCACGGTGCCGTCGGGCAATGTGAGCGGGGTGATCTCCCGTTCGTAGAAGCCGTTCTCGACGTGGGCGACGGCCAGGTTCTGGCTGCGCACGCCGAAGCGGTCCTGCTCCTCGCGGCTGATGCCTTCGAGCTCGACCACGTTCTCGGCGGTCTGACCCATCGCGATGTACATGTCGGGCATGCCGACCGGCGGGGTCCATGCCCCCTGGCCGCCCTGCGCGCGGGCCTTGGTGCGCTCGCCCGGGCCCTTGAAGATCGGGTTCGGCGCCACGTCGCTGGCACCGCTCGCGTAGCGGCTGACGGTCTCGCAGCCACCCGCGACGAACACGTCGCCCTCGCCGGCCTTGATCGCGTGGAAGGCCATGCGAATGGTCTGCAGGCTCGACGAGCAGTACCGGTTCACGGTCACGCCGGGGACATCGTCGTAGCCCGCGAGCGAGCTGATGACTCGGGCGATGTTGAAGCCGCCTTCGCCGGCGGGTTGACCGATGCCCCACATCACATCGTTCACGTCGGACGCCTGCACCTGCGGCGCTTTGTCCATCAACGCCTTCAGGATCTGGGCGCTCATGTCGTCGGGCCGGAGGTCCACGAGCGAACCCTTGTTGGCGCGGCCGATCGGGCTGCGGGCAGTGGCGACGATGACGGCTTCGGTCATGGCAATGGTTCCCCTCGTGGTGCTGATCTCGTTGATCGTTCTCGGCCTGCGTACTTGACCCATCGGTCAAGTGCGCGACGCCCAGGCTAGTCGGAGGTCATCGGGCGGGACACACCGCTCGCGGCCAACGCTCGATCGTCGATGGCGGCGCGGTTCACGACGCCGTCGGTTCAGCGGGTGTCGACGACTTGGAAGGCCTCGGCGAAACGGCCCTCCGGAAGGCCGAAGTGCTGCGCCGTGGCACCCATCCACATCCGCACCCGTCCCTCGACACCGGACGGGTCCTGGTGCTGGGTCTCGTGACACAGCAGAGCCCGGATCTTGCGGTCGAGCTGATCGGTCACGTCGACATGGGTGTTCGGCTTGGGGCCGCCCATCACCCACACCTCGGGCACGGTCCAGGCCGCGAGACCCTCGTCGATCAGCTCGGGATAGGCGAACGGATTGCGAGCATCGGGATACACGGCGGCGATCGACGCCTCGCCGGTCGCCAGATGATCGGGATGGCTGGCATAGATGCGCTCGAGGTTCCGTTCGGGCGACTGCGTGATCACCACGGTCGGCTTCACCTGGCGGATGACGCGAGACAGGTCGCGCCGCAGCGTGAGGTCGTAGGTCACGCGGCCATCTCCGTGACCGAGGAAGACCAACGACTGGACGCCGACCTCCTTCGCCGCACGGGTTTGTTCGATCCGGCGCATGGCCGCCATGTCGGGCCGCGAGATCGTCTGGTCGAACCCGCCGGCGTCACCATCGGTGACGAGGCAGTAGGTCACCTCGACGTCGTTGTCGGTGAGCCACGCAACCGTGCCCGCTGCTCCGAAGTCGACATCGTCGGGATGGGCGGTGATCACCAGGGCTCGGCCGATCTCGGCGGGTTGCAGCATCGGAACAGGCTACGAGACCGGGCCCGAAGATGGCGCACACAGGTCGCGACCGGTCGTGACCGGTGGCAGGTCGTCAGAGGACGTCAGAGGTCGTCAGAGGTCGTCGAGGAACTCGCCGCGCGCATCGGCCGCCGCCAGCACTCGCTCGAGATCGTCCAACTGGAGGTGATCGCGCACGTTGAGCAGCTTGGCGTAGAAGCGCAGACCCTTCGGCGTGGCGTTGACGCGCACCGGGATCCGGTCACCGAGATCGGCGCCGTACCCGGTGGGGATGTCGACGGAACGGACGCCCAACTCGTGCAGGTCGGCCTCCGTCGCCGCCAACTCCCCGGCACCGAAGCCGTACAGGTCGGCGTCGACGAAGAAGGTGAACTCGGCCACGCCACGAACCTAGGACGAACCAGGCCACGACGTGAGACCGAACACCACGGCCGATCCCGTGCATCTGAGACGTTCGGGGTACGATCGTCTCATGCTCTCGGTCAGCCCCCTCGTCGACACGTCCGTCCGCGCCGGAGATTTCGATCTCTCCGACCCCGAGTTCTGGTTGCAGCCTCGCACGTACCGCGAGGGCGCCTTCCATGCACTGCGCCAACAGCGCGAGCTGGCGTACTACCAGGAATGGGACTTCGTCGACAGCCCGTTCCCGCGCGGTCCGGGCTACTTCGCCCTCACTCGCCACGAAGATGTGTGGCACGTGAGCCGCAACCCGCAGCTGTTCATCAGCGGCAAGGGCAGCAACATCGGCGACCTGCCCCAGGAGATGAGCGAGTTCTTCGGGTCGATGATCGCGATGGACGATCCGAAGCACTTCCGCCTTCGCTCCATCGTCTCGAAGGGCTTCACCCCCAAGGAGGTCTCTCGCATCGAGGGGTACGTGCTCGACAAGGCGCGCACGCTCGTCGACGAACTGATCGAGCGGTTTCCCGACAAGGAGTGCGACTTCGTCACCGAGTTCGCGGCTCCGCTGCCGTTGCAGATCATCTGCGAGATGATGGGCATCCCGAAGAGCGACGAGGCGCAGATCTTCCAGTGGACCAACTCGATCCTCGGGGCCGGCGATCCCGACTTCGGCGGCACTCTCGACGCGCTCATCGGCGCGGCGATGGGCATGTTCGCCTACGCCCAGGCCCTCGGCGAAGACCGCTTGAAGAACCCCGGGAACGATCTCACCAGCGTGTTGATGCACGCCGAGGTCGACGGCGAGCGATTGACCGCGCAGGAGTTCGGTTCGTTCTTCATCCTGTTGGTGGTGGCAGGCAACGAGACCACCCGCAACGCGATCAGCCACGGGATGTACGCACTGACCCAGAACCCCGACCAGAAGGCGATCTGGTGGAACGACTGGGACGGCGTCACACGCACGGCTGTCGACGAGATCGTTCGCTGGTCAACACCGGTCATCCACTTCCGCCGCACGGCGACCGAGGACACCATGATCGGTGACACCAAGGTACTGGCCGGCCAGAAGGTGATCATGTGGTACAACTCGGCCAACCGCGACGAGACCGTGTGGACCAACCCGTACGAGTTCGACCTGCGCCGGTCACTACAACCCCAGCAAGCCGGGTTCGGCGCCGGCGGCCCCCACTTCTGCCTCGGTGCGAACCTGGCCCGGCGTGAGATCGCGGTCGCGTTCAACGAGATCCGTCACCGCCTGCCGAACATGGCCATCACCGGCGAACCCGACTACCTGCAGAGCAACTTCATCAACGGGATCAAGCACTTGCAGTGCTCGTGGGCCTGACCCACCGCACGAGCACGCGAACCGAACCGACCGATCAGTCGAAGACGCGAGGGTTGTTGGTCGCCGAGGCGATCACCAGCGCGAAGCGGAAGGCTCCGCTCGACCACACCGAACACGGGTTCTCGCCCTCGATCGGGCAGAAGTGCACGCCGTCGCCGCGCACGACCGTCATGCCGTCGTCGGCACAGTCGACGTCGTACGGGGTGCACGGCAACCGGTCGGTGAACCTGCCATCCGGCAACTCCACGGCTCGACCCGCATCGATGAACGACACGAACGGGTACGCCGCGGCGAACTGCCGGTAGACCTCGTTGATGCCGTTCACCTCCACATCGGCGTCGAAGGTCGC
>JANNQK010000063.1:0-19916 GCA_031400715.1 Actinomycetes bacterium
TTTCGTCGTTGCCCGGCATCGATCGTTGGATCGCGGTGGCCCGAGGGTCGGGGATGGAACTGCGTGTCGAATCGCCGGACGGGCGTGAAGACGTGGGCGTCCTCGACGAATCGTCGGATCCCGTGCTGTTCTCGGGGGATCGGCCGGCGCGCTGCCGGGTGTTCGATGGCCCCTTGGTCGATCTGAACCTGATGATTCGTCGGGGATCGGCCCACGGAGTCCTCGACGTGGTGTGCCTCGGATCCGGCGATGTGCGTCAACTCGTGCACCCGACCGCGGTGGTGGTGTTGTCCGGCGCCGCCGAGGTCGGTGGTCACCTGCTCGCACCGTTCGACGCTGCGCTGCTCGAGGGTTCGTTGCGCGATGCGGGCGATCGGACGCCGTGGATCGTGCACGCCATCGAACCGTCCCGAGTAGGCGTCGTCACCGTGACGATGACCTCACCCTGACCCGAGTCTCACACCCTGACCCGAGTCCCACACCCTGACCCGAGTCCCACGGCCCAACCCGAGTCCCACACGGTCGAACCGAGTGCCAGCCACCACCCCGGGGTGGACGGTCGCACTCGGACCCCTGATCAGAGTTCGGCGATCGCGACCTCGCAGGCGACCTCCATCATCTTGTCCACACCGGCCTTGAGCTCCTCGTCGCTGATCCTGACGGTCTCACCCTCGTCGCCGATCATGTCGCTGATGGTCATGATGGCCAGCGCCTCGAAACCGTGGATCGCGCCGAGGGTGTAGAGGATGCTCGCCTCCATCTCGACGGCGAGATGGCCCCGATCCCTCCAGCGCATCATGATCCCGGGGCGCGGATCGTAGAAGACGGCGCTCGTGACGATCGGGCCGACGTGGACGGTCGCCCCGCGCTCACGCGACAGGCGACTCGACAGCTCGACCAGTCGCCAGTCGGCCGTGGGTGCATGTGGATCACCATCGGTGAGGATGGCAACCATCGGATCGTCGCTGGTCGCACTGACGGCCACGACGGTGTCGCCCATCTTGAGGCCCGTCTTCAGGCCGCCGGCGGTGCCCACACGGATCAAGCGGGTCGCTCCCAGTTGTTCGGTGAGCTCGGTGTAGTAGATGGCCGCGCTCGCACCGCCCATCCCGACGCTCTGCACGCTGATCGGCTTTCCCTTGTATTCCCCGGTGAAACCGAGCGCCCCCCGTTCTTCGTTCACACATCGTGCTCCTGGATCGAAGAACGTCTCGGCGATGTACCTCGCCCGTCGAGGATCGCCGGGAACGAGAACTGCGGACGCGTAGTCGGACGGCTCGGAGCGAATGTGGATCGGCATGGCGGCGATCGTAATCGCAGGCCCTGCCCGAGCACCCGAGCATCCGAGTATCAGCGGCCACCCCGGGGTGACGGCTGGTACTCGGATCGACCGTCTGGGACTCGGACGGGGGTCTGGGACTCGGGTTGGGTTACTTGAGGAACTTGCTCGTCGTGTTGTCGGCCAGCACCTTGCCGCCGGTTTGGCAGGTGGGGCAGTAGGCAACCGTGTAGCCGCTGTAGCTGACGGCGCGAATCGTGTCGCCACAGACCGAGCATGCTTCTCCGGCCCGGCCGTGGACGGCGCCAGGGCGGTCGGCCGACGAGCTCATGTCGGTGCGTGTGCGTTCGTAGGCCAGGCCGTCGTCGACGCAGGCGTGGATCGCCTCGTGCACCAGCAGAGCCCCCTGCGTGCCCAGCTTGCCGGTCATCGCGAACGGTGAGAGCTTGGCCCGGTGGCACACCTCGTTGGCGAGCATCCGGCCCAGCCCGGCGATTGCGTGCTGGTCGCGCAGGAAGCCATGCAGGCGCATGTTGTGCTCCGCGAATCGCGCGGCCAGTTGTTCGGCGCTGATGTCGAGTGCGTCAGGGCCCAATCGGTGCAGCGGCGGACCGGTGAGTGCGTCGGGCGCCACGCACCACACCCCCGCTCTGCGTTCCTTTCCCGCCTCGGTGAGCAGCAGCGCCGGACCGTCGGTGAAGAGGAACCGGGCCTGTCCATTGCGTGGCTTCAACGACAGCTTGTCGTCCACCAGCAGACGCCCGCCTTGCATCAGGTGCACGACGAACACGACCGGCTCGAAACGAAGGAGCAGGTACTTGCCCCGGCGGCCGACGCCCACCATCGGCAACCCGTATGCCTGGTCGGGTCGCGGCACGGCTGTCTTGAGCGCGGTGAAGTTGAACGGGACGAACCGCTCGAGCACGTGCCCCGCGAACTGGCGGTCGAGCCGCTCGGCGTGAGCCTGCACCTCGGGCAACTCGGGCACGACCGCTCCCCTCGGACCCGCTACCGGTACTCGGTGCGCTCGCGGACGGTGGCGAACACGGCATCGAGCGCTCGGAACACCGGTTGAGACGCCATCAACTTCTGCTGGTCGCCCGTGAGCAGGATGCGCCCGCCGATGAACGCATCCTGGGCGTTCAGCTCTCCTCGTGCGACGGCGACGGCCGTGTGCCAGCTCTGCTGCATCCGAACATGCTCCGGAAACGCGGCACCCGCACCGAACGTCGCCACGCCCGAACCCACCTGGAGGTGGTAGATCACGTCACCCTCGGGACCGTCGCCGATGACTTGGGTGACGCCGATCTCGTGTTCGGTCGCAAGTGCGGCCAGCTCACTGCTCGCATCGACCTCTCCCGTGAGGGCATCGATCCATTCCAGACTCAGATAGCGAACCATCGGGCCCTAGTCTGCCCGATCGTGGCGTGGTTCTGGCAGGTGACCTCTTTTCCGGATGGCGGATCGAGCTGTCGTGTCCGCTCTCGGTGCGACACGCGTGAGTGATCTCCAGCGATTCGGCTGGTCCGCGGCTGATGAGCGACGACACGCCGACGTGGCAGTGGAGGCATGGTGGTGGTGGGGTTCGAGCGTCGATCCGGGCACGGGCGCGCTCGTCGGCATCTCCATCGGCATCGAACTGCGCGGCCGTCGCTTCGACTACTGGGCCGGGCTCGTTCGCGAAGGCGAGCCATACCTCTACGTCGAGGAGCTCGACGGATCCGACCTTCGTGCCGGTCTGGAGATCAAGCCTCCGGAGATGTGGGCCGACCATCAGTGCGACGACCCGTTCCAGCAATGGAGCCTCGGCAACGAAGCCCATGGCGTGTTGCTCGAGGATCCCACCGAAGCCTGGGGACGGGCCTACGGCACACCCGTTCCGGTCACCTTCGACGTGGAGTGGTATGCGGTGGAGGACCCGCTGCCGCTGACCGAGAGCTCGGTCTCCGGCACCAGCGGACGTCACGACGGGTACCGACAACGAGGTGAGGTGGACGTGCGGGTGGAGCTCACCGAGGGTGTCCTGGCCTTCACCGGCCCGGGCGAGCGGGTGCACCTATGGGGCAGGCCGTACCTGCCATCATCGTTCGCGATGCCCAACGACACCCGCGGTGTACGCGCTCCCTACCGCCGTTCCGACGGCCTGCTGATCGACCAGGTGCTGGCCACGTCATCCACTCGTGGCAGCCGTTGGTGGGTGAGCCGATGACTCGCGACATCCTGCAGGAGCTCGCCGAGGCGAAGTCGAAGCCTGCGTACCGCGAGGTCACCGTGCGCACCGGCATGATCGTGGAGGACCGGTCGACCGGTTTCTGCGGCGACGTCGTGAAGATCACCGTCGAAGCCGTCACGCTTCGCGACCGGAACGGCGTCCACCGTCACTTCCGCTACAAGGAGGGTGGCTTCCGCCTCGACGGCAAGCCGATCACGCTCGTCCGTCCGGCCAACAACGCGGCAGCCGCGTCCGCCTCCACCCGGGTGACCGCCAGCGGCTCGATCGTCTCTGCGGCCCCGATGACGGCCAGGGTTGCCCGCGCCAGCCGGATCTGGGTCGAAGGCAAGCACGATGCCGAGCTGCTCGAACACGTGTGGGGCGACGACCTGCGCGAACTCGGCATCGTGGTCGAACCGATGCACGGCATCGACCACGTCGTCGAGGCGGTCGCCGAGTTCGGTCCGTCCCCAGAACGCAGGCTCGGCATCCTCGTCGACCACCTCGTCGCCGGCTCGAAGGAGCACCGGCTGGCGAGTTCGGTGATGAGCGGCTCTCGGCACGTGCTCGTGACCGGGCACCCGTTCGTCGACGTGTGGGAAGGCGTGCGTCCCAAGCTCATCGGCATGGATGCGTGGCCCCGAGTGCCGCGTGACCGTCCTTGGAAAGAGGGAGTCTGCGCCGCACTCGGGGCCGATCCGGTCAACTTCTGGCCGCGCCTGCGGAATCGGGTGCAGTCGTTCGCGGACCTTCGCCCTGAGCTGGTGGGAGCAGTGGAGCAGCTGATCGACTTCGTGGCGCCCGCCGCCGAATGATCGCTCGGGCGATCCACAGGCCCAGCAGCAGCAGCGCCACGAAGGGTGCTGTGTAGCCCAAGAAGATCAGCACGGCCGTACCCGCGGTGAGAAACGCACGACCACCCGTGGCGAAGGCGTCGCCGACGGTCTCGTCGTCGGCCGGCACCGTGGTCGGCACCGTGGTCGTCGTGGTCTCCTTCGGTGCGACCGTCAGGTCGACGGTCAGCGTCGCCAGTGCGGTGCTGTTGCGCAGGTTGCGCTGCTGGGCGAACAACTCCTCGAGCACCAGCTGGCGCGCCGTCAGCTCCCCCTCGAGCAGCACCACCTCACCGAGGTCCTTGGCTTCGGCCAAAAGAGCCTGCACCCGATCGACGCTCTGCTGCTGACTGATGATGCGGGTCTCGACATCGGTCACCCTGTCGGTGACGTCGTCGGTGTTCTGGAAGCGTCCCGTCGAGCGACCGAGCGCGACCATGTCGGTGATCGTCGCCTCCACCTCTTCCGGAGGGAGCTTGATGATGATCTTCCCGCGTGCCGTGTCGGGATCACCCAACTGAACGTCCGAGCCGTACACCTGGCCGCGATGACGTTCGGCGATCGTGACCACCTGCGGTACCGCCGCACTGACGTCGGCCACCTCGACCACCACCGTGACATCGATGTCGAGCAGCCGTTGTGGGGCGGGTGCAGCGCCCGCCGAGCCGCTGCCGTCGAATGCGGGTGCCTCCGTGGCCGCGGGTGCCTCGGTGGCTTCGGTCGCCCCTTCGCTGGCGGCTTCCGCCGCTGCCTCGGTCGCTGCGGGAGCAATTGCATCGACGCCCTCCCCGACGTCGTCGAAGGTGGTTGCCATGCTCGTCGATTCCTCGTCGTCGCCACCGCACGCGGTGAGCGTCAAGGTCAGGATCCCCAGCATGGCACCCACGAGCGGAGCCGGTCGCGCCCAGGAGCGCGATCGGCGTGAGCTGTGGTTGTTCACGTGTGCCATGGGCGTTCGACGTGCCGGCGGTCACTGCGGTTCCCGACGTGGGAAGGAAACTCGGGTCAGTCGTGAGACAGCCGTGCCTCGCGGCGATGCTTGAACAGCTCGACCGCGATCGGCAGGACCGAGATGCCCACGATGACGAGCGCGGCGATCTCGATGTTGTTCTTCACCACGTCGATCTCGCCGAGGAAGAACCCGAGCGTGGTGATGCCCGCACCCCACAACACGCCGCCGATCACGTTGAACACCACGAAGGTCCGGTAGTGCATGTTGCTGACGCCCGCCACGGTGGGAACGAACGTGCGCACGATCGGCACGAAACGAGCGAGCACGATCGTCTTCGAGCCGTGCTTGGCGAAGAACATCTCGGCCTTGGCCACGTTGGCCGGGTTGAACAGCCGACTCTGGGGACGATCGAAGAGCGTGGGACCGAACTTCTTCCCGATCAGGTACCCCACCTGATCACCAGCGATGGCGGCCACCGCACACACGCCTGCGACGACGGGCAGCGACGGCATGTAGTGCTCGCCGAACTGCTCGAAGGCGGCGTCCGACGCCAGGAAGCCAGCGAAGAACAGCAGTGAGTCGCCCGGAAGGAAGAAGCCGATCAACAATCCCGACTCGGCGAACACGATCGCAGCCAAGGCGATCCATCCACCTGTCTTGATCCAGTCGTTGGCGAAGTCGAGCAGGGCGAACACTGCGGCGACGCTACCGGGAAACGGCGACAGCCCGGGCGCCTGCCCGGGCTGTCGTTCGACATCAGGCCCAGACGGGCCATCGCGTCTGTGTCGACGCGGTGCTGGTCAGGCGGCGGTCAGGGTGACCTTCTGACGGCTGCTGTACACGATCGCACCGATCAGCACCACCAACGCGGCAGCGGCGATCGAGTACCGGGCACCGTCGTTGTCCTGCAGGTTGATGATGGCCGGCAGGATCAACAAGCTGACGAGGTTCATCACCTTGATCAGCGGGTTGAGGGCCGGACCTGCGGTGTCCTTGAACGGGTCACCCACGGTGTCGGCGATCACTGCCGCGCGGTACGGATCGCTGCCCTTGCCACCGTGGTGGCCGTCCTCGATGTACTTCTTGGCGTTGTCCCACGAACCACCGGCATTGCTGAGGTAGTTGGCCATCAGTTGGCCGACGAGGATGACGGCGGCGAGGAAGGCACCGAGCGCGGTGAAGTTGATGCCGAATCCGACGACCACCGGGGTGAGCACGGCGAGCAGTGCCGGAGTGGCCAGCTCACGCAGCGAAGCCTCGGTGCAGATGTCGATGACCGGGCCGTACTCGGGCAGCTTCTCGCCCTTCATGATCTTGCCGTCGGCGAACTGCTTGCGCACTTCTTGCACCACCACGCCAGCGGTGCGACCGACGGCGCGGATGGCGAGTGCAGAGAACAGGAACGGCACCGCGCCGCCGATCAACAGACCGATGAAGATCTTCGGATCGGCGACGTTGATCTGCAGTTCCGGGAAGTCGAAGACGCCTCGGGCGGTCTTCAGTGCCTCGTCGATGACTTCCTTCGGGAACAGTTCGCTGGCAGCAGTTTCGATGAAGCTGGCGAACAGTGCCACTGCGGCGATGACCGCCGAGCCGATGGCGAAGCCCTTGGTGACGGCCTTGGTGGTGTTGCCCTCAGCGTCGAGGCTCACCATGATCCGCTCGGCCTCGCCGTGGAACTCGCCGCTCATCTCGGCGATGCCGGCGGCGTTGTCGCTCACCGGACCGAAGGTGTCCTCCGACACGATGACGCCGGTGGTGGCGAGCATGCCCATGCCCGTGAGGGCGACGAGGTAGAAGCTGAACTGCAGGTTGCCGCCACCGATGGCGAGGGCGACTCCGATCGCGGCGGCGATCGCGATGACCGCATAGACGCTGCTCTCCATGCCGCTCGCGGTGCCGGCGAGGATGGCGGTGGCCGGGCCGGTCTCGGCTGCCTCGGCGATCTCCTTCACCGGGCGGTGGTGAGTGGCGGTGTAGTACTCGGTCAGTCGGCTGATCAGTTGGGCCAGGATCAGGCCGACGGCCACGGCGCCGAAGCACTTCCAGCCGGCGTTGTCGAAGTCGTTGCCGACGTAGACGAGCGACACGATCAAGGTGCCGATGAGCGTGAGGATGCCGGCGACGAGGAAGCCCCGGTTGATGGGCTTGAGAGCGTCGGTCTCGCCTTCGCGGGCCTTGACGGCGAAGACGCCGAAGATCGAAGCGATCACGCCGATGGCTCGGGCCGCGAGCGGGAAGATCAGACCGAGGGCCGGGTTGGCGCCGATCGAGTTGAACGCCGAGACGCCGAGGATGATGGATGCGACAAGGGTGACCTCGTAGCTCTCGAACAGGTCGGCGGCCATGCCGGCGCAGTCGCCCACGTTGTCGCCCACGTTGTCGGCGATCGTTGCGGGGTTGCGCGGATCGTCTTCGGGAATGCCAGCCTCCACCTTGCCGACGAGGTCGGCGCCGACGTCGGCAGCCTTGGTGAAGATGCCGCCGCCGACGCGGAGGAACAGCGCGAGGAGCGAACCGCCGAAACCGAAGCCGATGAGGATCACCGAGCTGGTGTTCTGGAACACCATGATGATCAGCGTGGCGCCGAGCAGTCCGAGGCCGACGGTGAACATGCCCGCCACTCCGCCCGTGCGAAAGGCGACGGTGAGGGCCTTCGGCATCGAGTTCGTGAGGGCCGCCGCTGCAGTGCGGACGTTGCCCTGCGTGGCGAGCGTCATGCCGATGTAGCCGGTGAGACCGGATGCGAGACAACCGAGCACGAAGGCCAGCGTTCGCCAGATGCCCGCCTGGAAGAAGCTCAGGGCGACCTCGTCCGAGCCAGGCTTGAGGATCTCCGTCGACGTCGCGAACACGATGATGGCCAACGGAATCAGGATCACAGCGATCGTTTTGAACTGGCGCCGCAGGTAGGCCGCGGCGCCTTCCTGGATCGCTTTGGCGATCTCCTGCATCTTGGGCGAGCCCTGGTCGTATGCCAAGACGTCCTTCGCAAGGAAGAACCCGACCGCAATGGCGAGCAGTGCTGCGCCCGCTGACGCATAGAGGACGGCCCACTCACCGCCTTTGAGTTGGAATGCCTGATAGCCGCCTTCGGCCAGGATGGTGGAAGCTGACACCGCAACACCTTGTGGGTTCAGGGCGCGCCCGACGTAGGACACACCGTTGGTGGAAACGGGCAGAGTGTACGGAATTTCACCTGTGACCGACGAAACGTCCGCGCGATCGCCGTATTCCGGTCTCCAGAGTTCTCGGGAAGCGAGTCGCAGGAGTACCGTTCGCGCTCATGGCGCAGACACTCCAGCCCGCGAATCCTCGTGGCCCGGTCACCGGGACCGCGACCGCCGCGACCAAGCGGAAGAAGCAGTTCTTCCTCCTCGACCTCTACAGCACCGCCGTCGGCAAGAAGTACGTGATGGCGATCACCGGCATCGCGATGATGGGTTTCGTCCTGTCGCACATGATCGGCAACTTGAAGATGTACTTGGGCGAGGAGGATCTCAACGGTTACGCCGAGTTCCTCACCCGCCTCGGCTATCCGCTCGCCCCCGAGAACGTCGTGCTCTGGATCATGCGCGCCGGTCTCGTCGGTGCGCTCCTGCTCCACCTGCACGCCGCCTACTCGTTGACGGTGATGAACCGCCAGGCCCGAGCCGTGAAGTACCAGAGCGCCCGCGACTACCAGATCGCCAACTTCGCCAGCCGGTCGATGCGTCTCACCGGAATCACCGTGCTCTTGTTCCTGGTGTGGCACCTCCTCGACTTCACGTTCGGTGTCACGAACACCTTGGGAGACGGCAACTTCGACAAGAAGGAGGTGTACGACAACGTCGTGCGCAGCTTCGAGCGAGTGCCCGTGTCGATCTTCTACATCGCCGCGAACCTCGCGCTCGGGGTGCACCTCTATCACGGGGCATGGAGCCTCTTCCAGAGCCTCGGCTGGAACAGTCCCCGCTTCAACCAGTGGCGTCGAGTGTTCGCCACCGCCTTCGCCGCCGTCGTGGTGATCGGCAACGTCTCGTTCCCCGTCGCCGTCCTCGCGGGCATCGTCGGCTGACCCTGCACCCCTGAAACCACGGCTAGGAGCATCCCCATCATGAGCACTGTCACCGCCGCAGCTTCAACCGGTCAGCTGCAGAGCAAGGCCCCCAACGCCGCCGTCCCCGAGATGTGGGAGACGTTCAAGAGCGACATGAAGCTGGTGAACCCCAACAACAAGCGCAAGTTCAAGGTGATCGTCGTCGGCACCGGTCTGGCCGGCGCTTCCGCGGCCGCGACGTTGGCCGAACTGGGCTACCAGGTCGACGCGTTCACGTTCCACGATTCGCCTCGCCGTGCCCACTCGATCGCCGCGCAGGGCGGCATCAACGGCGCCAAGAACTACAAGGGCGACGGCGACTCGGTCCACCGCTTGTTCTACGACACCATCAAGGGCGGCGACTTCCGCGCCCGGGAGTCGAACGTGCACCGACTCGCGCAGGTGAGCGTCGACATCATCGACCAGATGGTGGCCCAGGGTGTGCCGTTCGCTCGCGAGTACGGCGGGCTGCTCGACAACCGCAGCTTCGGTGGCGCTCAGGTGAGTCGCACGTTCTACGCCAGGGGCCAGACCGGACAGCAGTTGCTGCTCGGCGCCTATCAGCAGATGGCCCGCCAGGTCGGTCTCGGCAACGTTCGTCTCTGGAACCGCACCGAACTCGTCGACACGGTCACCATCGATGGACGCTGCGCCGGCATCGTCACCCGCGACCTCGTGACGGGCGAGATCATCTCGCACGCCGCGCACGCCGTCGTGCTGTGCACCGGTGGCTACGGCAACGTGTTCTTCCTGTCGACAAATGCGATGAACTGCAACGTCACGGCTGCGTGGCGCGCTCACCGGGCCGGCGCATACTTCGCCAACCCGTGCTACACCCAGATCCATCCCACCTGCATCCCGCAGGCCGACGACACGCAGTCGAAGTTGACGCTGATGAGTGAGTCGCTCCGCAACGACGGTCGGGTGTGGGTGCCGATGAAGATCGACGACGAACGATCGCCGGCAGACATCCCCGAAGCAGAACGCGACTACATCCTGGAACGGCTGTACCCGAGCTTCGGCAACCTCGCCCCACGCGACATCTCGTCGCGCGCCGCCAAGCGGTCCGTCGATTCGGGCCGAGGTGTCGGTCCCCTCAAGAACGGCGTGTACCTCGACTTCTCGGCGTCCATCGCACGCCTGGGGTACGACACGGTGTGGGAGCGGTACTCCAACCTGTTCGAGATGTACGAGCGGATCACCGGTGAGAATCCGACCAAGGTCCCGATGCGTATCTACCCCGCCAGCCACTACACCATGGGTGGCCTCTGGGTCGACTACGAGCTGATGACCACGATCCCCGGCCTGTACGCCGCCGGCGAGGCGAACTTCAGCGATCACGGCGCGAACCGACTGGGCGCCTCGGCGCTGATGCAGGGCCTGTCCGATGGCTACTTCGTCCTGCCGTACACGATCGGGAACTACCTGGCCCCGTTGCTCAACAAGCCCGTGCCGGGCGTCGACCACCCGGGGTTCAAGGCGGCCGAGACGGCGGCACGTCAGCGCTACCAGGGCTACCTCGACGTGAAGGGCACGCGTTCGCCCGATTGGTTCCACCGCGAACTGGGCAAGATCATCTGGGACTACTGCGGCATGGAGCGCACCGAACAGGGTCTCGAGAAGGCGCTGTCGGAGCTCCCCGCGCTGTACGCCGAGTTCCAGAAGGATCTGCGCGTCACGGGCAACGGCGAGTCCACCAACCAGACCCTCGAGAAGGCCGGCAGGGTCGACGACTTCTTCCAGCTCGGGATGGTCATGTGCCGAGATGCGCTCGAACGCAACGAGAGCTGCGGCGGCCACTTCCGCGCCGAGTACCAGGACGACGAGGGCGAGGCCATGCGCGACGACGAGAACTTCGCTCACGTCGCCGCGTGGGAGTGGACGGGCGATCCCATGCAGTCCATTCGCAACGTCGAGCCGCTCGAGTTCACCACCGCCCACCTCGCCACCCGGAGCTACAAGTGAGCCATCTCTCCGACATCAAGCTCAAAGTCTGGCGCCAGGCCGGACCCGACGAAAGCGGCCGGTTCGAGAGCTATCTCATCGCGTCGATCAGCGATGAGGCCTCGTTCCTCGAGATGCTCGACGTGCTCAACGAGCAACTCATCCATGAAGGCCGCGAAGCGGTCGTGTTCGATCACGACTGCCGCGAGGGCATCTGCGGTACCTGTTCGTTGATGATCGACGGTCAGGCGCATGGTCCCCAGCGCGGCACAGCGACGTGCCAGCTGCACATGCGCAAGTTCCAGAGCGGCGCCGAGATCGTGATCGAGCCATGGCGCTCCACCGCCTTCCCGATCATCAAGGATCTGATGGTCGACCGGTCGGCGTTCGATCGCATCGTCGAAGCCGGGGGCTTCATCACCGCCGAGACCGGTGGAGCGCCCGATGCGAACCTGATCCCCGTCCCCAAGCCGGTTGCCGATGCGTCGATGGATGCGGCTGCATGCATCGGCTGTGGCGCCTGTGTAGCCGCGTGCCCGAATGGCGCGGCCAACCTGTTCACGGCTGCCAAGGTGGCCCATCTCAGCCTCCTGCCACAGGGTCAGCCCGAGCGCTTCAAGCGGGTGGAGGCGATGGTGGAGACGATGGACGAGTACTTCGGTTCGTGCACCAACCACGGTGAGTGCGAAGCGGCGTGTCCGAAGGAGATCTCGATCGACGTGATCGCCCTCATGAACCAGGACTACCGCAAGTCGAAGTTCTCCAACCGCAAGACCCTCGCCCGCTGACGGCTCGACCACCGGTCGAGATGCCGGTCGAGATGAGAGATGAGTGCGCTACGGCCACTCACCTCTCATCGCGATCGGGGGTCGGTCACCGGCTGACGATCGCCTCGTAGCGGTTCGTGGCGACCTCGTCGCCGTGTTCGAGGGCGAGGTCGAGCCACAGCCCGCCAGGGGCATCGGGCACGAGGAACTGGATCGTGCCGATGCGCACGCAGTCGTCGGGAGGCACGTCGCCGCTCCACTGCCATCGATGGATGCCGCCGGGCCACCGCAGTGTGGCCGTGCACACGACGTCGTCGAGCGAGCGATGGCGATCGCTGATCGCATGGACGTCGAGGGCGAATGCAGCCCCGACCGACACCTGGTCGGGTATCCGGTCGGCCACGACGATCACCGCGCGACACGCATCGGTGATCGAGGCGAACGCGAGCTTGGGCCGCCGCTGGTGGTCGAGCACCGCGGTCGAGATGCGCGGGGCCGCGTCGGCCAGCGACGACAGGCAGAATCCACCCGTCGGTCGGTACTTCAGCCGGCGCAGCGTCTCGATGTGGTGGCGCAAGAGGGTGGCCTGGTAACGCTGTGTGTAGCGAGCCCATTGCTCGAACGACGCATGGCCGAGCGACGGCAGGTGGAGCGCGAACTGTTCGACGTCGGCGCCGTAGCGACCAGCCAGCGTCGACCAGTCGAGGTCGGGCCAGGCCGAGGTGTCGATCCATTCGGCTGCGTCGTCGGGCACCGACTGCGACCCGAAGGCACCGACGAAGCGCACCATGCGGGGCAGCGCAGCCGCGAAGCCGGACAGGTCGCGCTCGTCGCCGCGCCCCCAACCGAAGGCCAGGTGGCTGTCGGAACCGTCGAGCTGTGACAGGTGAGGCGGTACGCCGCTGTTGGCCAGCGTCGGCCTCGACTCGTCGGCACGTTCGAGTGCCCGTTTGACCCATCGATCCAGGATCGTCTTGTTCCACGTCGGCAGCTGTTGACGCAGCATCGTCGTCTCGGGGGTGTCGTGCGCACACCAGACTGCGATCGACGGATGGTGGCCCAGCACATCGACGGCCGACCGGGCCTGCTCGACCGCTTGCTTGCGGACCGTGCGCGCATATGCGCCTCGCAGCGGGAGGTCCTGCCACACCAGCACACCGAGCTCGTCGGCGGCGTCGTACAACTCGTCGCGAGTGACGTGGCCCACGCAACGCACGAGATCGAGCCCGGCTTCGCGAGCCAGTTCGACGTCGCGTCGGAAGATCGGCCCGGCAGCACCCGCGAGATCGGTGCTCGACGGCGCGAGGTTGACCCCCTTGGTGAACAGCCGTTCGCCGTTGACGGAGAAGACCCAGTCCTGCATCGCGATCTCGCGAAAGCCGGTTCGACGGAACGCGCGATGGCTGACGTCGCCATCGACGGAGACCTCGATCACGACCTCGGCGAGCGGTTGATCGCCCATCGACCACGGCCACCACAAGCGCGGCTTGGAGACGTCGACGGTCCACGCGATCTCGTTGTTACCTTCGGCGAGGGAGTGGTCCTGCTCGGCCAGAACCACGCCGTCGATGATGGTCCGCACCTTGGCCTTGCGGGCGGCATCGCTGTCGAGGCGCACCGCGAGGCGCAAGTGGGCGCGGGTGCCGTTGGCGTCGCGGCACAGCACGCGGCACCGATCGATTCGCACCGCTCCCGTGGTCTCCAGCCGCACCGGTCGCCACAGCCCGCCGGGGTTCCAACGGCGATCGAATACCGATCCGTCCTGCAGCGTGCCGGTCAGCGTGCGCTTCGGCGCGTCGGCCGACTGAGGCGGACACGACACCTCCACCGCGAGCACGTGATCGTCGGACAGGCGGGAGAGGTCGGTGATGTCGAAGGCGTGGGGGGCGATGTAGCCCTCTGGATCACCCAAGTAGGCCCCGTCGAGCCACACGTCGGCCTGGTACATCACGCCGTCGAACACCACGAAGACGCGCTCGCCGTCGGCGGGTGCGTGGTGGTGCAGGTCGGCCCGGTACATCACGGGCCCGGAGCTGTCGGCGAGTTCGGGAACGGAGCACCAGTGGCCTGGCACCGAGATCGCCGGCCAGGTGCTGTCGTCGAGTTCGAGACCCACGCCGTCGCGCCTGACGTCGTCGTCGGCGAGGCGAGCTCGCCAGCGGCCGATCCCGTCCGTGAACGCGTCCATGGGGGCGCATGGTAGGCGAGGGTCGTGTGACGTGGCCGTTCCAGCCAGAGCACTGCGGTGATCGCCGATGTAGGGTCGAATTCATGACGACCTCGCACCCCGCTCCGGCCACCCTGGCCCAGTTGAAGGCATCGGGCTGGCAGTCCATCCCCGTCAAGGAAGAGATCCGCCGGAACGCCGTTGCAAAGATCGCTGCCGGTGAGCCGCTGTTCAGCGGCGTGATGGGCTACGAACAGACGGTCATGCCACAGCTCGAGAACGCTCTGCTCGCCGGTCACGATGTGATCTTCCTGGGCGAACGAGGACAGGCGAAGACCAGGATGATCCGTTCGCTCACGGGTCTGCTCGACGAGTGGATGCCGATCATCTCGGGCAGCGAGATCAACGACGATCCGTACCATCCGGTCAGCCGCCACGCCCGGGACCTCGTGGAGCACCACGGCGACGACACGCCGATCACGTGGGTGCACCGCGACGAACGGTACGGCGAGAAGCTGGCGACGCCCGACACGTCGATCGCCGATCTGATCGGCGAAGTCGACCCGATCAAGGTCGCCGAGGGTCGTTACCTCAGCGACGAGTTGACGCTCCACTACGGACTCGTGCCACGCACCAATCGTGGGATCTTCGCGATCAACGAGATCCCCGACTTGGCGGAACGGATCCAGGTGGGGCTGCTCAACGTGCTCGAAGAGCGCGACGTCCAGATCCGCGGCTACAAGATCCGGCTCCTGCTCGACGTGACGCTGGTCGCCAGCGCGAACCCCGAGGACTACACCAATCGCGGGCGCATCATCACCCCGCTGAAGGATCGCTTCGGCAGCCAGATCCGCACGCACTACCCGCTCGACACCGAGACCGAGGTGGCGATCATGCGTCAAGAGGTGCGCCCGGCCTCGGTGGGTGACGTCTCCGTCCACATGCCCGACTACCTCGAGCGGGTCGTGGCGATGTTCAGCCAGATGGCGCGAGCGAGCAATCAGGTGAACCAGCGCAGCGGCGTCAGCGTGCGCTTGTCGGTGAGCAACCTCGAGGTGCTGGGCGCAAACGCACTTCGTCGCGGTCTGCGCGCGGGGGAGCGCTCGGTGGTGCCTCGCGTCTGCGACCTCGACGCGCTGGCGGCGTCGTCGAGCGGCAAGATCGAGATCGATTCGCTCGAGGAGGGTCGCGATGGTGTGATCCTCGAGAACCTGGTGAAAGGGGCCGTGCTCACGGTCTACAAGGAGCGAGTGTCGCCCGATCAGGTGCGCGACGTGATCGCTGCGTTCGAGGAGGGCATCGTCGCTCACACGGGCGAAGACGTGGCATCGTCGGAAGAGGCGCACCTCGTCGAGCAGATCCCCGCGCTGCGCGCCGCGGTGGTGTCGCTCACCGGCGGCGACGAGTCACCGGCGGCCGTCGCCGCAGCCGTCGAGTTCGTGCTCGAGGGCCTGCACCTGTCGAAGCGGCTGAACAAGGACTCCTCGGCCACGGGTGCCACGTACCGCAGCCGCAGCTGACCACTGCGGCCCGACCTCGCGAGCGCGGCGTCAGCCCCGGGCCACCGAGACGGCGTCGAGGTCGGTGAACGTGATTCGTGCGAGCGGGAACGACCGAGCCAGTTCCACGGCCCGTCGAGTCACGATGTCGACGGTTTCGCCGCGGGCATCGCGATCGGGTCCGGTGGGTCGGAACGTGATCGCGAGGGGTCGGCCGGGACCCTCTTCCGCGGTGCGGTGCAGCAACGGCTCGAGGTCGACCGCCGTGCTGCCGCTCACCGCGATGCCCAGCTGATCGCACGAACCAGCGAGGTCGGCGAGCTCTCGATCGGCCCGGCCGGGGATCGTGATCGTCCCGTCGCGGAGTGCGCGCAGCCATGTGTGCCACCGCAGGTGCGCCTCGCGACGAGCGAGCTCGGCAGCGACGACGTCGTTGCGGGGGATGACGACCGTGCGCACGTCGAGCGACGTCGCGATCGGATGCGGTCCGTGCAACAGACGCCACGCGTCACGCCACGCGACGAGCAGCGTGTCGACGATCGTGCCATGACGTCGCGGATCGGTCGGCTCGAGTCGGTTGGCCATCGCGAATGGTGCCTCGAAGGGCACCCAGCCGTCGACGTCGTCGCCGACACCGTTGGCAATGGCCTCCACCCAGCGTGGCCACCAGTGGCGGGCCGCCGACTCGTCGGCGAAGCCACCTTCGTCGTCGAACCAGCGCGGTATGTCGGGGCTGAGCAGGCACAGCCACAGGCGTCCACCGCCCGCCCGGACGGCCTGGGCGGTCGCCTGCACCATCTCGAGGACGCCACCGTCGATCATGCCCGGCTTGGGCTGTGCGGTCGCCCAGGGCACGGTCAGTCGCACGTGTCCGAGTTGCAGCCCGGCCGCGACCTCGAGGTCGTCCTGGAGCGATGTGAGGGACTCACTGATCGCGGAGCCGACGATTCCACCCAGGTCGACACCACTCTGGTCGGTGCCCGTCTCGGTCTCGTTCCCTGTGAGGTTCCCGATGTCGATGCCCGACCGTTCGCTCACCCGAACGGGGTTCGCGTCCAGAGTTCACCGGTGTCGCTGTTGGTGACCGGTGCCGGGGTACCGCCGAGCTCGACCACGTCGATCGAACCAGGGAACCCGCGAAGTTCGACCGACCCGTGCGGTGTGGCCGTCACGCCTTCGGGCATCCGCTCGAGCTGCATCGTGGGCAGGAGCACATCGAACGGACCGGCGATGTCACACAGCCGTGAGGCCATGTTGACGGCCGAGCCGATGTAGTCGTCGCCCTCGAACAGCAGCGCGTAGCCGGTCGCGATGCCAACCCTGAGCGAAAGGGGCGCACACACTTCGGCCGAGCGGCTCTCGAGTTCGAGTGCGAACGAGATCGCGTTCGCCTGATCGACCGAGACGATCATGCACCCGTCGCCGAGCCACTTGGCGATGCGCACACCGCGCTCACTGGCGATCTCGCGCACCAGGCTTCGGAACGCGCCCAGGATGCGTCCGGCCGCGTCGTCGCCGAAGGCGGCGGTGTAGTTCGTGAAACCGGAGAGGTCGACGAACGCAAAGGTGCGGGGTACTCGCATGTTGGGTTCCAGGGTATCTCGTTGGAAGTGATGACAGGAGGTCTATTCATCGTTCGCGCAGATAGTTCATCGGTCGTTCATCGGCGAACCTGAAGCTCGATCACATTGCCACGCCGTCGCCACGTTCCGGACACATCGCGGGCGCCCGCTCGGGCGGTGGCACTCGACGTGTACCGTCCGAGTGTGGAGCCCCGGGATCGTCGTTCCGATCAGCGCAGCGATCCTTCCGTCGCGTGGCGGGACGTCGCGGTCGGCTCGAAGCAGCTGCGGGTCCTCGACAGCGGCGAGGAACGCTACGGCGACTTCTGGTCGGCGCTCTCCGACGGCGCGTTCGAGCCGGCGACGGTGGAGGTGCTGTGCCGCTGGGCCCGACCCGGCGGGTTGCTGATCGACGTCGGCGCATGGATCGGGCCGTTCTCGCTCCTGGCCGCGGCGTACGGCACGTCGGTCGTGGCGATCGAGCCCGATCCTGTCGCTGCTGACGTCCTGAGGCGCCATGTGGCGGCCAACCCCGGAGCGAGCGGTCTCGTTCGTGTCGACGAAGTGGCGTGGGCGGCCGACGACGGCCGAGCCCGACTTGCCTCGTCGGTCGGGCTCGGCAACGCCCGGTCAGCACTCGTCCCGCGAGCCAGTGCCGGAACTGCAGCCGCATCCAGAGGCACATCCAGCGGTACATCCCGAGGCACATCCAAGGGGGTCGAGGCGGTCGATGTGGTGACGCGTGGAGCACTCCGAGCGTTCGAGGATGCATACCGAACGGCCGGGATGAGCGGTGGCTCCGGCCAGGAGGTGCTGTTGAAGATCGACATCGAGGGCGGTGAGTTCGCGGTCGTGCCGGCCCTCGGCCCCGCCCTTGCCGGATATCAGCCGCTGCTGCTGCTGTCGGTGCACCAGCCGGCGTCACCGGGAGGCATCCCGACACTGCTGCTCCGATGCCGTCGGCTGCCGGCGATGGCCCGGCTGGTGTGGGCGTTGAGGGCCTATCCGGTGCTCTGGCGAGCTCGCGGTCACCGCGAGCCGGGTTGGCGTCGACTCGGTGCTGTGGCCCGTCTGCTCCTCGTGGCCCGTCTCGGCGAGTTCGAACTGCTGGCCCACCGTGATCGGGCGTACTCGCCGCCTCGATGATGACCGGGTCCAGCAGGGGCGCTGCACGGCGATCAGGGGTACAGTCCAGGAATGGCAGCTCGGTTCACCTACTCGCGCTGGGACGGATCGCAGAAGGGTTTCGACCTCGATGCCGACGCCCTCTTCGACGAGTTGAACGACGATCTGCTGTACCACGGCGACATCAACAGCGCCTTGCGTCGGCTGATGCAGCAAGGCATGAACGATCGCAACGGCGAGCGCATGCAAGGCCTGCGCGAGCTGATGGACAAGCTCCGCAAAGAACGCCAGGATCGCCTCGATCGCTCCGATCTGGGTGGGGTGTACCAGGAGATCGCCGATGAGCTCAACGACATCGTCGACGAAGAACGCCACGCCATCGACAACGCCACCACCGAGGCAGCCAACAGCGGCGACGAGCGTCGGGCCGAGGCCGCCAAGAACTCCGCTACCGACCGGAACTTCCGACTCGACATGCTGCCGAACGACCTCGCCGGCAAGGTGCGCGAGCTGAGCGCCTACGACTTCGAGTCGGCCGAGGCAGCGCAACGGTTCGAGCAGCTGATGGACAAGCTGCGCGAACAGTTGATGCAACAGATGGTCGACCAGATGAGCAGCGCCGTGCAGAACATGTCTCCCGAGGACATGGCGCGCATGAAGGACATGATGGCTGCGCTCAACGAGATGATCGAGCGGCAGCAGCGTGGCGAGGATCCGCAGTTCGAACAGTTCATGGAACAGTTCGGCGACTTCTTCCCCGAGAACCCAGAGAGCCTCGAAGAGTTGCTGCAACAGATGGCCCAGCGCATGGCTGCGATGCAGGCGATGCTCAACTCGATGAGCCCCGAGCAGCGTTCACAGCTGCAGCAGTTGAGCGATCAGCTGATGGAGGACATGGACCTGCGCTGGCAGATGGACCAGCTGGGCCAGAACCTGCGCGGCATGTTCCCTCAGATGCAGTGGAACCAGAGCTATGACTTCGACGGTCAGGAACCGATGGGCATGGGCCAGGCGATGCAGACGATGCAGGAGCTCGGCGACCTCGATCAGCTCGAGAACCTGCTGCGCAATGCCACCAACCCCGGCGCGCTGGCCGAGGCCGACATGGACCGGGTGCGCGAGCTGATGGGCGACGACGCGGCGAAGTCGCTCGAACGTCTCGCCGAGCTGACCAAGATGCTCCAGGAGGCCGGCCTGATCGAACAGAAGGAGGGCCGGCTCGAGCTCACCCCCAAGGGTCTGCGCAAGATCGGCTCGAACGCGTTGAAGGACCTCTTCAGCAAGCTCGACAAGGACAAGACCGGCCAGCACCAGCTCGACCGATTCGGTCAGGGTCACGAACGCACCTACGAGACCAAGCAGTACGAGTACGGCGACCCGTTCAACCTCGACCTTCAGCGAACGATCCGCAACGCGGTTCGCCGCAACGGTGCCGAGACCCCCGTGCGACTGTCGCCTGAGGACTTCGAGATCGAGCGCACCGAGCACACCACGAAGT
>JANNQK010000064.1:0-3272 GCA_031400715.1 Actinomycetes bacterium
GCCGCCGGCATGCGCGTCATCGCTGGGACAGCGACCGATGCGGACGCGGTCGCACAGCAGTTCGTGGAGAGCGACGATCCCGCCGTGCGGTGCTGGGCCCGCCACACGATCGGCATCGCTGCCATCTGCGACGGACGCTACGACGAGGCACTGGACGCTTTCTCCACCTCGCGGCACCTCCTCGACGCGCACTACGTGCCACCACTCGGGTTCTTGATCCCTCACGTCTGGGTGGCGACCGCCCACTACCAACTCGACGACCTCCACCGGGCCGAGGCCGCCGCGATGGAAGCCCGGCGACGGGCCGAACGTCGCGGCGACGCGCCACTGCTCATCCAGGCGTTGACTGCCACCTCAGGATTCGGCTACATCACCGGTCGCTGGCAGGAAGCCATGGTCGACGTGGAGGCAGGAATGGCACTCGGCGACGAGATCGGCGAGAACGTCCAGGCGATCTGGTTCGAAGCACTCGCCGCCGACATCGCGCTTGGTCGCGGTGACCGCGCCGCAGCCGAGGCGCACACGACCAATGGCGAGGCGCTGCTCGCATCGGGCACCCGGCACCTCTTCGGAGTGGAACACCTGCTCTGGACCAAGGCCAAGATGCTCGAAGCGGACGGTGCCGGTGAAGCCGCCTGCGAGCTGATGCTCGCCCTGTGGGCGCAACTCGCGCCGTTGCGCGGGCTCGTCCACTGGCGCGGCATCGGCCCCGACCTGGTCCGGCTGTGCCGACAGCACGACCGCATCGACGCTGCTCACGCGATCGCTGACGAGCACGACGAGCTCGCCCGGCGTTCGACATCTGCCAGCGCCCGAGCGACGGCCCATCGGGCGCGTGGTCTCGTTGAGCACGATGCCGACATGCTGATCGAGGCGGCTCGACAGCTGCGCGACACGCCGCGGCTGGTCGAGTTCGCCGCGACCTGTGAGGACGCCGCGGCGACACTCGTCGACCACGGACGTAACAAGGAAGCGATCGAGCTGGCCGCCGAGGCCGGCCGCATCTATGAAGCGATCGGCGCCCGCGGCCACTTGGCGCGAACGGACGCCGCCCTCACGGCGCTGGGTGTGAAACGACACAAGGGCGCCACCCCGGCGAGCAGCGGGTGGGAGTCACTCACCGCCAAGGAGCTCGAGGTCGTCGATCTGATCGCCGACGGTCTCAGCAACCCGGAGATCGCCGATCGCCTGTTCATCTCGCGGCGCACCGTCGAGACACACCTCGCCCACATCTTCCGCAAGCTCACGATCGGCAACCGAACGCATCTGGCGACCACGGCCGTCGGACGCCGCCGTCCGTCGACGCATCGCCCCGGTGCCGACGCTGGATAGTCACCCGCCAAACGTCGAGATCGCACCCGCGCGCCTCAACCGAGCGAGACGTCGGGGGTGGTTGGCCTGGTGCGGCGCTCAGGCCGGTTCTGTTGATCGGGATGACCAGGTGAGGCCCAGAGCGATAGCCCACAACGCAACGGCATGAGCAGCCCGACGGACACTCCGCGGCAGAGCATCGCGGCTGTGATCAAGGCAGTGGCACTGTCCGACTTTGCGTGTAGGTGCCCCGACATGGCCAAAGAAGCGCACGCAATACCCGTCGACGACCTTCGGGCACCTAGCACAGAGACAAGCGTTGCCCTGTCTGTCAGGGTGAGGTGAGACACCTGGTGTAGTGGTTCTTCACTCCTCCAGGGCGAGAACGGATCACTGAACCTGATGACTGTGACCATTGCAGATCTGGCTGGCGCGCACACTGGTGGGATGGATGAGATCGACCCTGCTGCTCGACCGCGACGGCGAACCTTCACCGCAGCGGAGAAGCTCGGCTACTTGGACGCGTACGAAGCGTTGGCGAAGATGCGCAAGCTCGCCGCCGGGACCGACCAGCTGGCCGATGTCGACGCGCTCATCGTCGGTCTGCGCGAGACGCACCGGCGGCGTCCCCGGCTCCAGCAGGAGTTCGACCAGGCTCGTCTGCCCTGACGCTCAGCACCGACCAGCGGCGCGCTGAGCTCGGGTACCATGTCGACATGGCCAAGACCGCTGACGACCTGCGCGAGGAGGTGCTCGCGCTCCCCGCCCAAGAGCGAGCACGGATCGCATCAGACCTGCTCGCCAGCCTCGACAGCGAAGCCGTCGACGAAGACGAGATCGACCAGCTGTGGTCGGCTGAGACGCAACGACGAGCAGCGATACTCGAATCCGCCGACGCAGGCACACTCACCTGGGATGACATCCAGCAGCGGTTTGCCGAGCGCCGCGCCCAGCGCGGCGCGTGAGCCTTCGCGTCGAGTACCACGAACTCGTCGACCTCGACCTGTTGAACGCCTGGCACTGGTAGGAGGACCAGGAAGACGGGCTCGGCGACCGGTTCCTCGGCGCAATCCACGCAACCGTCGTCCAGGCGTCGCGATGGCCAACGCCGGCACGCCCGTCCTTCGTGACGACAACGATGAGATCATCGAGCGCAAGGTCCCAGCCAACGACTTCCCGTACGCCCCATGCTCGCCTGCGTTGGTGGGCGTGGGTCGTGCTGACAGGCTGCTGACAGCGGCCGATCAGGCTGCGTCGTCGCGGCCGAGATGGATCGGCACCCGGCGGTCCTCGTCGTCGAAACACGGCCACGAGCTCGAGGCCGGCCAGACGCCTCACAGCGCCCGGCTTCGCGACCACGGTGGCGCGGAGTTCGGAGTCGACCATCTCCGACCGCGACGCCATCGTTCCGCGTGTCCGTCATGTCGTCGGCACGTCAGGTCCAGAGGAACTGTGTTGCTGGTCGAGCAGCTTGCGTTTCACGAGCTTGCCGGTCTCGAGGCGCGGCAGGGCGGCCAGGAACCCGACCTGTCGAGGACACTTGTAGTGAGCCAGCCGCTGCCGGCAGTAGGCGATGAGTTCCTCGGCCATCTGGTCGGACTCGTCGACCTCGGGACGGAGCTGCACGAACGCCTTCACCATCTCGCCCATGTCAGAGTCGGGCACTCCGACCACGGCGACGTCGTGGACCGCGGAGTGCGCGCTCAGCACCATCTCGGCCTCTTGCGGGTAGATGTTCACCCCGCCGGAGATGATCATGTTCGACGCCCGGTCGGTCAGGTAGAGGTATCCGTCGTCGTCGAGGTGACCGATGTCGCCGTAGGTGGCCCATCCACGGTCGTTCTGCGCCGTGCTCGTCTTGACGGGATCGTTGTTGTAGACAAAGCGGCTCGTGGCCTCGAACCAGACGTGGCCGGTCTCGCCGGCCGCCAGTTCCCGGCCCTCGCCGTCGACGATGTGCA
>JANNQK010000065.1:0-5938 GCA_031400715.1 Actinomycetes bacterium
GCCGTCAACATCGTGGCCGGGCGTGGCCACCCCTTCGACATGATCTCGCGCACCTTGCGGATCACGTCCTCGGGCGGGATGGCCTGCGACGAGCCGAACTTGGACGAGAACGTGTGCCAGTCGGTGAGCACCTGGGTGACCAGGTCGAAGCGCGAGACGGCGAAGACCCGTTCGTTGCCTCGGCCCACCCACTCCCCCGCCATCTCGTGCACGGGCGCCGACTCGCGGAGCGCGGCGTAGTGGGGGAACGGGCACTGCTGCACGCTGTCGAGGCGCGGATCGAAGTCGGTGGGATCGAGGCGCGTTGGATCGGTGTCAGTCATCGCTGATCCACCGCCCGAGCAAACCGTGGAAGTGACGCAACTTGGTCTCCTGGTAGTTGGCGAACGTGACCGTGTCGATCGCTCCGGTCTCGAGCCCCGCCTGCACCTTGGGCAGATTGAACACGTCCTGGTTGAACACGCGAGCGAGCATCCCCAGCTCGAACGCCTCGGTCCAGTCGTCGTCGGGTCCGAGGTGATGGATCGGCGCAGCCGGCGGCTTGGCCTCGGCCTCGTCGTACGGCGCGAGGAACATGCACTCCATGATCGACATGTCATGCCGGTTGCCGTAGGGGCGGAAGCGGTACACGATGCGGTTGTACGCACCCCACGGATGGAAGTTCGGGAAGACCGTGTAGTAGATGCTGTCGCACATCTCGGCATCGCTCAGCTGGTCGGCCGCGACATCTCCGATCGCATCGGCCATCGCTCGACGGCGCAGGTCGCCCGCCGTCGCCCGCGCAGTGTCGCCGTCGGGCACCTCGAGGATGCGCGGCTCGTCGAGGCTGCGGTCGAACATCGCGTCGAGCATGTCCTGCTCGGTCGGTGTCCACTTCAGATGCGGGCTGGGTGTGCCATTCGGGGTGATGGCCCGGCAGAAGTTGCCGAACACGTCGTACTGGCTGTTCGCATCGCCGATGCCGGCCAGCAGTTGCGGGTGCGTGGCCACCACGTGGTACGCCTCCATGAACGCCTCCTGGGCGAGCTTCCAGTTGCAGCGCAGCACCTTGGCCACATGCGCCTGCTTGTAGCGCTTCTCCAAGGGCCAGCGCTGGAAGTGCGTGGAGAGGTCTCCCAGATGGTCCGCCAGCGGGCCGGCGTCGAGATCGAAGTTGACGAACACGAAACCGCCCCACGAATCGACGCGCACCTCGGGCAGCTTCCAACTGTCGTCGACCTGCGGGAAGTCCCACTTGCACGGCACGTGCTTGAGCGAACCGTCGAGGTTCCATGCGAAGCCATGGAACGCACACCGCAGTTCGGTGTCGCGCCCGGGCTTCTCCTTCAGCAGACGACCGCGATGGAGACAGATGTTCTGGTACGCCTTGATCGCGTCGGGAGCGACACGCACCACCACCACCGACAGGTTGGCGATGTCGTAGGTGATCTGGTCGCCCACCTCGGGGATGTCCTCTTCGCGGCAGGCCATCTGCCAGACCTTTTTCCAGAGCTTGTCCACCTCGAGCTCGTGGAAGGCCCGCGACGTGTACCGCTCGACCGGGACGAACGTCGGACCTGGCGCGATCGGATTCCTCATCCGCAGCACGACCGGCGCGTTTTTCGTATCGGCGTCGAGCAGGTCCTGGTAGTCGGCGCCGCCCGAGCGGACGGGCGAGATGGTCTCGTCGATGGCGGTCACTGCGTTCCCCCGGTCGTCACATGCTGCTGCTGATACTGCCGAGCGATGCTCGGAAGGTCCTTGGGGTTCCGTGCCATCGACGCGGGTACTTGGGGGCCTGCCAACCACAGGCAGAAATGAGGGTCGGCGTGATGGATCTCGCCCGACACATGGTCGCCCTCGTGGGTGAACAGGCCCACCCTGCCGTCGAGCGTGACCTCGACCAGGCCGTCGTCGCGTACGTCGTAGATGGCTCCGCTGAGCGGATGCTTGCGCTGGCGCATTGATGTCCCTCCCCAGGCTCGGTTCCCCTTCGTGACGGTACGTAATTGATCGGCGAGTGAGATAGAGACCTTGGTCCCGAGCTGAACGGTCACGGTGGCTACGTTGCGATCATGAACGCTCCCGCCGACCTCGAGCTCTCCGTACGACGTCTGATCGACGAGGCAGCGATTCGCGATCTCGCCGCGCAGTACTGCTGGGCGATCGACCGCCTCGATCGCCCAGCGTTCGACCGGGTGTTCCTGCCCGACGCCACCGCCGTGTTGGGCACAGGCCTCCAGGAAGGGATCGACGCGATCTGGGCGCGGGTGCACCTGGTGCTCTCCCCGCTCTCGTGCAGCCAGCACATCGTGGGTTCCCAGCTCGTCCAGGTCGACGGCGACGTGGGCACCCAGCGATGTCAGTTCCATGCCCAGCACGTGCTGACGGGGTGCGAGGGCGGAGATCAGTACATCGTCGCCGGCACGTACGAGGACCGAGTGGAACGCACCACCGCAGGGTGGAGGATCCGCCACCGCGACCTCACGGTGCTGTGGGCCAGCGGCAATCCGCGCGTGGTGCGTCGCTGACGATCACCCCGCGGGACCCCGCGGGACTCTGCGGGACTCTGCGGGACTCTGGCGCTGTCGTCAGCGGATGACGGCGTCGATCCGAGCCATCACCTCGGGGGTCAGCTTCGGCAGCACCTCGATGGCGGCGAAGTTCTCGATCACCTGACTGGCCCGGCTGGCGCCGGTGATCACCGTCGACACGTGCGGATTCGCAGCGCACCATGCGATGCCCAGCTGGGCCAACGAGCACTCGAGCTCGGCCGCGATCGGACGGAGGTTCTCGACCTTGGCCACCTGCGCCGGGTCGGTCAGGCTGTCGGCCAGCCAGCCATGACCGGGCAAGGCCGCGCGTGAGTCCTGAGGGATGCCGTTCGCGTACTTGCCGGTGATGAGGCCCGAGGCAAGCGGGCTCCAGATCGAGGTACCGAGACCGATGTCGTCGTACAGGCGGGCGTACTCCTTCTCGACGCGGCGACGGCTGAACATGTTGTACTGCGGCTGCTCGACCACGGGCTTGTGCAAGTGGTGGCGATCGGCGATGTCCCAGGCGCCGCGGATCTCGTCGGCGCTCCACTCGCTGGTGCCCCAGTACAGCGCCTTGCCGGAGCTGATGATGTCGCTCATCGCCCACACCGTCTCTTCGAGCGGCGTGTTCGGGTCGGGCCGATGGCAGTAGATGACATCGATGAAGTCGACACGCATGCGGTCGAGCGAGCCTTCCATCGCCTGCATCAGGTACTTGCGGTTCAACGTGTTCTGCATGTTGGGCAGTCGACCGTGGATCCCCCAGAAGAACTTGGTGGTGAGCACGAAGGTGTGCCTCGGCCAGGCGAGCTGCTCCATGACCCGACCCATGATCGCTTCGCTCTCGCCGCCGGCATACACCTCCGCGTTGTCGAAGAAGTTGCTCCCTGCGTCGTAGGCGGCCTGCATGCACTCGAGCGCCGCGTCGTCCTTCAACTGGTTGTCGAAGGTGACCCACGAACCGAACGACAGCACCGACACCTGCAGGCCGCTGCGGCCGAGACGGCGGTACTGCATGTTCTTCTTCGAGGAGGACGTCATCGCGCCAACCTAGCTGGACCCGTCAATTCGTGCGGGCTGCACCGCGAGCGGGGATACCGTCGCGCCATGGCCGAATCGGAGCACGTGGCGAGCGCGAGAGCGGCGTACGACGCCACGGCCGACCTGTACACGGCGCACATCGGCACCGAGATCTCGGCAGCGATCGAGGCGCCGCTCGACCGGGCGGTGCTCGACGCCTTTGTCGAGCTCGCCGACACGGGCGGGCTCGTCGCGGATCTCGGCTGCGGACCGGGTCGGGTCGCCGCGCTGGTCGCCGCCCGCGGGCTCGACGTGATCGGCATCGATCTCTCGTCGGAGATGCTCGAGATCGCCCGCGCAGCACATCCCGACATTCGATTCGCCGAGGGCGCGCTGGCAGAACTCCCGCTCGCGACAGGATCGCTGTCCGCTGCGGTCTGCTGGTACTCGATCATCCACACGCCCCCCGACGAGCTCGGAGCGATCTGGCAGGAACTGCGCCGGGTGCTCGGACCTGGCGCCGCGTTGCTCGTCGCGTTTCAAGCGGGACACGGCGAGGTCGTGCACCGATCGGACGTGCTCGGACGACCGGTGTCGATCACCAACTACCGCCACTCCCCCGGCGACGTCGCCGAGGCGCTCACTGCGGCCGGCTTCCAGGTGACGGCGCAGGTGCTCCGCGAACCCGACCCGCCTCGCGACAGCCTCCAGCAGGCGTTCCTCTTCGCACGGGCCGACACCAGCTCGGGCGGATGATCCCGCCGAACTTCGCACACCGACCGCGATCGCCGGTCGAACCCGATCGAACCCGGTTGAGCCCGATCGAGCGGTCAGAGGGGTCAGAGCGGTTCGCTACCGGGTGCCGTCGCCGGGGCCGCGCCGGAGGAGCGAGAAGGCACCGGTCGACCACCATGCCCACGCCACCAGGACCGGCTGGAAGAACAGGCGGTTGCGGCGAGCGCTGTTCGAGTCGAGACCGAACGCATCGTGGCCGTCGACGAACTGGCTGATGTTGCCGGGAAACACGGCGATGAAGAACAGGCCGACGGCCAACCCGAACAGCGAGCGGCGTCGGCGCACCACGAGCAACCCGGCGCCCAGGGCGATCTCCACGAAGCCGGACAGCACGACGACGAGGTCCTTGTCGAGCCCGACCCAATCGGGCACCTGGGCCTGGAAGTCCTCACGGGAGAACGACAGATGCCCGATCCCGGCGACGACGAGCGCACCGCCGAGCACCACTCGAGCGACGGAGCGGATGCGAGCAACACGTTCGATGGCCATCCCCGTACCGTACGACCCCTCGCGTGCCGATCGTTCGCATCGGAGCCACGCCCCGACGAAGTCCCTGATCACCCGTCATCGCCGGCGCCCAGCAATTGTTTCTCGGCCCTGACGAACGGTGCAGCTCGTGTCACACCGATTTCGTAGGATCGATCTCAGTCGTTCCGTGTTCCCCCGGAGCGTGATCGGGACCTTCGGGTCTCCTTTGTCATCACGAACTTGGTTGATCGACCCCACCGGTGCCGTGTGGGGTTGGGGGAAGGAGCGTGTGCATGTCCACGACCATCGACGACGACCCTCAGGTCGTCCCACCCGATGACGGTGGTGAGCTCTCGGATGCGGAGATCCTGTCCCGCTGCCGCGAGATCGAAGCCCGCCGTCGCGCGGATCTGGCCGAGCACATCCGGTTGTTCCATGAGCTCGAGGCCCGCAAGCTCTACTACGACGACGGCCACCGCGACCTCGCCGGGTACGGGCGGGCGGAGTTCCGGTGGGCCGACCGTGACGCCAAAGCGCACCGTGATCTCGAACGGCTCTGCCGCACCTGCCCGCAGGTGTTGGACGCGCTGACCGTCGGCCGTGTCGGCTCGGCTCAGGTGTTCCTGCTCGCTCGCCTCGCGCGGGCGCCGCGGGTGGGGATCTATGTGGCGGAGCAGATCGAGGACTTCCTCGATCACGCCGCGAAGTTGTCGTTCTTGGCGTTCGAGCAGTACGTGATCGCCTGGAAGTGCTTGATGGACCAGGATGGCCCCGACCCGGATCGTGCTCACCGCAACAGGAAGGCGTCACTCGGACAGACCGGGCTCACCGGGAAGTTCGATGTCGAGGGGCCGGCGTCTGATCATGTGCGGTTGAAGGCGATGCTCGCTCACTTCGACGAGATCGAGTTCCACCGCGACTGGGCGGTCGCCAAAGCCATCTACGGCGACGATGTCTCGGCCGACAAGTTGCTGCGCACCGCCACCCAGCGTCGCTACGACGCCTTCCAGGAACTGCTGCGCCATGTGAAGTTGCCGAAGATGGTCGACCCCGACCTCCAGGACGGCGAGAACGGCGAGACGGTCGATGAGAGCCCGGAGCCGGACGGGCCGGTCGAGACCGTGCTCAACATCGTGATC
>JANNQK010000066.1:0-8741 GCA_031400715.1 Actinomycetes bacterium
GGCGAGGAGTTGTGGTTGCGGCTCGAGCTGAAGCTGATGGCCGACGTCGCGCTGGTGGGGTTCCCGAACGTCGGCAAGAGCACGCTCATCAGCGTGATCAGCGCAGCTCGCCCCAAGATCGCCAACTACCCGTTCACCACGCTCGAACCGAATCTCGGCGTGGTTCGTGTCGACAACGACACGAACTTCGTGGTCGCCGACATCCCGGGGCTGATCGAGGGTGCCAGCGAGGGCAAGGGTCTCGGGCACGAGTTCCTGCGCCACATCGAACGCTCCAGAGTGCTGTGCGTGATGGTCGACCTGGCACCCGTCGACGGCGTCGGCCCCGAGGAGCAGGAGACGATCCTGCTGCGCGAACTGGGTGACTACCAGCCCGAGCTGCTCGAGCGGCCGCGGCTGGTGATCGGCACCAAGGCCGACATGGCCACCGAGGAGTGGGCCGGCGAATCGATCTCGGCCATCACCCACCAGGGTGTCCGCGAGCTCGTCGGGCGGCTGGCCACGCTGGTGCACGAGGCTCGCCAGGCAGTGCCCGATCGAGAAGGCGTCGTGATCATCCGGCCGCAGCCCGAGGGCGCGCTCGTCGAACGCCTCGGCGAGCACGAGTTCCGCCTCGTGGGTCGCCAGGTCGAGCGGATCGTCGCTCTCAACGATGTCAGCACTCCCGACGCGATGAACTACATCGATCATCAGCTCGAGCGGCTCAAGGTACCCAAGCTGCTGGCCAAGGCCGGGGCCATGGACGGCGATGTCGTCTGGATCGCCAACTTCAGCTTCGAGTACCAGCAGGGCTCCTGAGGCTGGTCCGGCCATGAGGATCGTCGTCAAGATCGGCACGTCGTCGCTCACCGACGCGCTGGGCGTGATCGACGAGAGTGTGATCGAGTCGCTCTGCAGGCAGCTCGTGCACGTTCGTGCCGCGGGCAACGAGGTCGTCGTGGTCAGCTCGGGTGCCGTCTCGGCCGGTGTGGCCGCGCTCGGGCTCTCGGCGCGCCCGACCGACACCCCCACGCTGCAGGCGTTGTCGGCCGCCGGTCAGAGCCGGTTGATGGAGGTGTACAACCGCCACCTCGGATCTCGTGATGTGGTCGCTGCACAGGTGCTGCTGGTCCCGCACGACTTCATCGATCGCCGTCAGTACCTCCATGCCCGCCAGACGTTGGTCCGGTTGCTCGAGCTGGGATGCGTGCCGATCATCAACGAGAACGACGCGATCGCCAACGATGAGATCCGCTATGGCGACAACGACCGCATCGCCGCGCTGGTGGCGCACAACCTGGCCGCCGATCTGCTCGTCCTCCTCACCGACACCGCCGGGCTCTACACGAGCGATCCCCGCACCGATCCCACGGCGTCGCTCATCGCCCGTGTGGCGGCCGACGATCCGCTGCTCTCCGTGAATGCCGGACAGACGGGCTCGAACCGCGGGAGTGGCGGCATGGCCTCCAAGCTCGCAGCGGCGCGTACGGCATCGTTCAGCGGTGTGCGTGCCGTGATCGCATCGTCGTCGCGTGCCGACGTGTTGATGGACGCGGCCAACGACATCGACGTGGGCACCACGTTCATGCCGAACGACCGCAAGCTGTCGGCCCGCAAGTTGTGGATCGGCTTCGCCAGCCTGGTCGAAGGCGTGATCACCGTCGACGATGGCGCGCGTCGGGCGCTGCTCGAGCGGGGTACCTCGTTGCTCCCTGCCGGCGTGGTCGACGTTCGCGGGTCGTTCGACGAGGAGTCGATCGTGGAGGTCCGCGGCGGCGACGGTGCCGTTCTGGCGCGAGGCATGGTGCTGTGCGACGCGGACACCCTGCGTTCGATCAAGGGCAAGCGCACCGTCGACCTCCCGGCCGAGAGCGCCCACGAGGTCGTGCACCGCGACGACCTCGTGTTGCTCACCTGAGATCGCGCACCATGCGGATCTCGTCCGTGCACGGATCCGATGGCAACGGCTGGTGATCACCGGTCTCGGTGAACCCTGTCGCCTCGTACAGCAGTCGTGCCGGCTCGTTGCCGCGAGTGACCCAGAGGTCGACTCGTTCGGCACCGAGATCCGTCGCCCATTCGACGACAGCGTCGATCAGCCGGCGCGCCGTTCCAGACCGGCGCGACGACGGATCGATCCACATGCTGACGAGCTCCACCACCGGTGGATCTGCGGGATCGACTCGGTAGCCGCCGACGATGCCGGCGATGCGTTCGTCGTCGTGCCATGCGAAGAAGGTGCACCGTTCGTCGCCGGTGGCGCTGTGCCTGGCGCGGTTCACCCATTCCGCCTCGTCGAAGCCGAGCTCTCGTTCGCGGGTGGAGCCGAATGCAGTCGGAGTATCGGCGAGCGCGGCAAGGCGGACGGCTCGAAGCAGGCCTGCCTGGTGCGGCTCGATGCGACGAACGGAGACCATGCCGACATCTCAGTCGATGTTCGACCGTTCGCCAAACGAGATTCGGGCTGTCAGCCCTCGGCTGGCTTGGGCTGTTCGACCGCCGCCGGAGCTGCGACGCTGTCGAGACCGAGCTCGGCCCGCAACTGGCTCAGGCGGCTCTGCGCCTCGACGTTCGCCGTTGCCTGCTCGACCTCGAGGATGCGGCTCTGCACGGACGTCTCGCCCAGCTCTGCGGTGGCCTTCGCTTTCGCGTAGCGGGCCTCGATCTTCTCCTGAACCTCTTTCAACGTCGGAACGTCGTCGCCGACGGTCTCGTTGAGCTGCGCCATGGCGGAGTTCATCTCCTCCTGCATGCGCGCCTGCTCGAGTTGGGAGAGCAGCTTGTTCTTCTCGGCGAGCTTCTCCTGCAGCAGGCGGCTGTTCTGAGCCACGGCAGCCTTGGCCTGATCGGACGCCTGCGTGCTCTCCATCACCATCGCCTTGAGGCTCTCGACATCCCGTTCGACGAGGATCAGCTGGTTGGCGATCGTCTCCGCCGCCGTGGTGTACTGCTGCGACTTCGCCGCATCGCCCGCGCGCTCGGCGTCTGCGGCCATCATCAGCGCCTGGCGTGCGTTGGCGTTGAGCTTCTCGAGCTCGGTCATCTTGCCGTTCAGACGGATCTCGGCCTGCTTCTGGCTGGCGATCACGTTGGCGGCCTGCTCCCTGAGGCGCCGATGCTGCTGCTGCGCCTCGGTGAGCGCCTGCTCGAGCTGCACGGCAGGATCAGCATTCTTCTCGAAGCTACGGTTGAACTTCGCCCCGAGGTACTTCCACCACTTCTTGAGTCCCTTGAACATGGCGGCAAGCCTAGGCGAATCTGGCCGTGATCCGATCCCGAAGCTGGGTGAGTTCGTGCACGCCGAGCACGGTCAGCAACGCCACATAGACCGTCAGGCCAGCGGCGCCGGCGACGACGATGCGCACCAGTGCGTCGACTCCCGAGTTGCCGCCGACGACCCTGGCGACCACCCACATCACCTCCATCATCACCACGGAAGCGAGCGCCATTCGGACGAGACTCCCGAGCACCGACCTGATGCTGAACCCCGGCACCTTGTACGCCAGCACCTGCAGTGCCCACACCGAGGAGACCGCATAGGCGATCGCGAATGCAAGCCCGAGGCCGAGCACGCCGAAGCGTTGGTAGAGGACGAACGCCAGCGCGATGTTGATGATGTTCTCGACCAGGTTGATCACGAAGGGAGTTCGAGCGTCCGTGTGCGCATAGAAGGCGCGGAGCACGAACAGGTACACCGAGAAGCCCACCAGACCCAACGAGAACCCGGCGAGCGCCCGGCTCGTGAGCAACGCATCGCCGGCGTTGAAGTTGCCGTGTTCGAGCGCGACACCGATGAGTGGGCGACGCAACACGAACATCGCTGCCGCGGCGGGGAAGGTGGCCAGCGCGACCAGGCGGATGCCCATCGAGGTCCGGTCGATGAAAGCTGTGCGGTCCTTGCGTGTGACGGCCCGCGCCATCTCGGGCGTGAACGTGGTGACGATCGACATCGCCAGGAGCCCATGTGGCAGGACGAAGAAGATGTACGCCTTCGAGTACGCGTCGGGCACACCGCTGCCCGGCTCGGCGAGGTTCTGCACCACGATGAGGGCGAGCTGGTTGGCGGCCACGTAGCCGAAGGTCCACGCCGACAGGCTGAGGAGCTGTTTGACCGCGGGGTGGCCGAAGTGCGGATTGAAGTGCAACGGCACGTTCGCCCGACCGAGGGCGGGGATGACCGCGATCGCCATCACGGCGATGCCCGCAGTCGCCCCGAGCCCGAGCGTCCAACGAAGGCGATCGTTGGTGAGCGCCTCGATCAGCTGGGGCTCACGACCGTCGATGGCGGCCGGCACCATCAGCAACGACCCGATGATCACCAGGTTCGAGAGCACGGGAGCCCACGATGCAGCGAAGTACCTGCGCCGGGCTTGCAAGAGCGCGTTGGCGAGGGCGCTCACGCCGTAGAAGAAGATCTGGATGAGGAAGATGCGGGCGAGAGCGGTGCCGACCCTGCGGAACTCGTTCGGGTCGACGCCTTCGGCGATGTTCCAGGCGAAGACGTGGAAGATGAACGGCGCTGCCGCCACAGCGATCGCGGTCAGGGCCGTGATCGCCAGTACCGCCACGCTGAGCACCGCCGACGTCGCGTCGTCGTCGTCTTCTTCGAACTGTCGGGTGAACAAGGGCACGAGCGAGGCCGACAGCACGCCGCCGAGCAGGAGTTCGTAGACGGCATTGGGGGAGTTGTTCGCGCCGTTGTAGGCGTCGGCCAGGGCGCCCTGCCCCATCACGATCGCGAACACCGCCACCCGGAGCAGGCCGGTGACGCGAGACAGTGCGGTTCCCGCGGCGACGACGAGGTTGCTCTTGAGCAGCTCGCTCACAGGGACGCGGTGCCCGGGCCGTTCGCCTCGAACCCGCGGGATCGGCCCGTGGTGTTCACCTCGTCGACGGCCTGCAGCAATGCGTCGAGCTGCACCACCACATCATCGACGGCCGAGCCCAATTCCCCGGTGGTGTCGCTGCCGATCGACACCTCCGCTGCCTGGCTGACCAGTTCACCCAGTCGTGTCTGCAGGCCGTGGAGACGTTGGTCGGTCAGGTCGCGCGCGGTGCGGATGCGCTCGACCGAGTCGAGCTGCGACTGGATCGAGGAACGCATCGAGTCGTCGCTGGCGCGCTCGAGCCGGGCGCGGAGACCCGCACCGTCGAGACCGCGGATGGTGTCGTCGAGTTGATCGCCGTGCTTCGCGATCTGCCAGCACTCGTCGACGCCTCGGTCGACCTGGCGGCCGATGTCGGCCATCCTGCTGCGCAGCGGGCCCGGGCTCATGTTCGCCACGATCGTCGTGAACCGACGTTGCGCAGAAAGGGTGGCCGCCACATGGCGGCGCCACGGTTCGCCCACCCCGAAGGGGTCGACGCGCGCGGCGCGCTTGTCCTTGGCGGAGGACACACCGCCAGAGGCACCCTCGGCGCGCTTGGACGGGCGCATCCTCAGCGCTGCGACCACGGCTGCGGCGCACACGGCGAGGCCGACGATCACGGGCAGGAGTTCCACGCCGGTGAGCCTATTGCGAGTCCCCCTCGCAACTCGGGCAACGAGCCAGGGCGGGTCAGTTGTCGACGGGGACGATGTCGGTCGCGGTGAAGGTGGTGAGCTGTTCGTTGCTCGGGTCGCCGAGGGGGGCGAGGCGCATCGCCTGGTGCGAGACCGCTGTCTCGAACAGGTTGCGGACGAAGCGCGCATTGCCGAAGCCGTGCGTGCGCGGCTCGGTCTCGATGAGGTGGCGTACCCGGATCAGCGCATCATCGGAGCAGCCGTACTGGTTCTTGTCGCCGAGCTTCAAGAAGATCGCCACGAGCTCGTCGGTGGAGTAGTCGGCGAAGTTGATCGTGCGCGTGAACCTGCTCTTCAACCCTGGATTGGTGTCGATGAAGGTGTTCATCTCTGCGGTGTAGCCCGCGGCGACGATGGCCAGGTCATCACGGTGGTCCTCCATGAACTTCACGAGCGTGTCGATCGCTTCACGGCCGAAGTCGTTCTCGCCGCCGCGGGCGAGGGCGTAGGCCTCGTCGATCAGGAGCATCCCACCGAGCGATGCCTCCAGGGTCTGCTGCGTCTTGAGCGCGGTCTGACCGACGTAGCCGGCAACCAGTTTGGATCGATCCGTCTCGACCAGATGACCCGTCGACACCACGCCGATCGCCCGGTAGATCTGGCTCAGCAGTCGGGCGACAGTGGTCTTGCCGGTGCCGGGGTTTCCGCTGAACACCAGATGCTTGGCGGCCTCGATCGTCGGCAGTCCCCGCTCTTCGCGAAGACGTTGCACCTGCAACAGACTGGTCAGACGACGCACCTCTGCCTTCACGTTCTCGAGCCCGACCAACTCGTCGAGCTCGGCGAGCAGGTCGTCGAGGGAACGGGCGGGCGGCAACTGCACCTCGACTGAGGCGATCGGCCCATCGGCCCGTGCCGCGGTGGCAGGGGGAGCGTCTGGTCCAGCCGTTCCGGGTGTCGACCCGGCATGGGGCTGTCCTGGCCGGTTGATGCCTGCACCATCCATCGCGCGCAGCAGCATCGTGCGGAATCCGTCGATCGCGGCGATCTCGTCGGTCGACGGCACCAGGTCGAGCGCGGCCGTGAGATGTGCCAGACGGAGCGAGCCGGCGTAGTAGCGGTGGCTTCGTCGCTCGCCGTCGCGCGCGTCGGCCTGGAGGAGAAGGTCGAACAGGACCGACGGTGTCCGGAGCCAGGTTCGTCTCCCGTCGAGCATTCCTCCCTCGCGAAGGCGGCGGGCGGTCACGATGAGCGGTGGCTCCAGCTGCGGCCCGAGGGCATCGAGGAAGGGGTCGAGCTCGGCATCCGCCTGCCGTCCGTCGCTGTCGATGATCGCCCCGACGAGGTTCGATGCTTCGATCAGCGCTTCCTGACGATGGACGTCGGGGGTCTTGCCGCTGAGCATTCCCAGCGCATCGCCGATGTCGTCCACGAACGTGCGCACATCTGCCACCAGCGAGCTCATCGCCCGCATCGTAGAGATCCGTGAGCGAGGGCTGCACATGCTGCGGTTGTTCGATGTGCGGGCGAGACTCACGCAACACAGTTGACCCGGCGGTCAAGCGGCCTTGTAGGGTGCTCTGCATGGGTGAGCGTTTCGAGAGCGTCCAGCAGGTCCGCGATGGGCTGAAGGCCGTGAACTATCTGGCAGACGACGGCATTGCGGGTGTGGCCTTCCTGGCCGACCGGCTGGGCAAGCCGATCTTGGTCGAAGGGCCGGCGGGCACGGGCAAGACCCAACTCGCCAAGTCCATCGCCGAGACGACCGGCTCGCGGCTGATCCGCCTGCAGTGCTACGAGGGCCTCGACGAGAGCAAGGCGCTCTACGAGTGGAACTACAAGAAGCAGCTGCTGCGCATCCAGGCCGACCGGAACAGCGATTCGTGGAGCGACATCCACGACGACATCTTCGGCCCCGACTTCCTGCTCACGCGTCCCCTGCTCGAAGCCATCACGGCCGAGGACCCGGTGGTGCTGCTGATCGACGAAGTCGACCGGGTCGAGGTCGAGACCGAGGCGTTGCTGCTCGAGATCCTGTCGGAGTATCAGGTGTCGATCCCCGAGCTGGGCACGATCTCGGCCAAGCAGATCCCGATGGTGTTCCTCACCTCGAACAACACCCGTGAGCTGAGCGAAGCGCTCAAACGTCGGTGCCTCTACCTCCATGTCGACTATCCCGACATGGCTCGTGAGAAGGAGATCGTGCTCACCAAGGTTCCCGGTGTCACCGAGAACCTGGCCGACCAGATCGCCCGCATCGTGCGCAGCATCCGTCAGCTCGATCTGAAGAAGGCTCCTTCGGTCAGCGAGACGATCGACTGGGCCCGCACCTTGGTGCTGCTCGGCATCACCAACATCGACGCCCAGCAGGCCAAGGAGACGCTCCACGTCCTGCTGAAGTACCAGACCGACATCGCCAAGGCGGCCAAGGAGCTGAGCGTCGTCGACAAGTAGTCGACCGCTCTGCTGGACACCCGCCCGACACCCGCTGTGAACCGACCTTGAATCGAATCGATCGCTGATGCTCGACCTCCTCGCTGGATTCGTCAACGAGCTCCGCAACGCGGGGCTGCCCGTGTCGCTCACCGAGAACCTCGACGCGATGGAAGCGGTGCAGCACATCCCGATCGAGGATCGTGAGGCGTTCAAGTACGCGCTCGGGGCCACGATGGTCAAGAACAACAGCCACTGGCGCGCGTTCGAGACCGTGTTCGAGGTGTACTTCAGCCTGCGCGGCCCCGAGTACAAGCTCAAAGAAGGCGACGAGAGCGACGTCGACGAGATGTGGCGCGAGATGCAGGAGCAGATGCGCCAGGGCGAGGGCAAGGGCGCCGCCGGCGGATCGATGGATCAGCTCACGCCCGAAGAGATCGCTCAGATGCTCATGAGCGCGCTCATGAACGGCGACCAGGCGATGATGCGGGCATTGGCCAAGCAGGCGGTGCAGCGCTTCGCCGGAATGGAGCCGGGTCGCCCGGTCGGTGGTACGTACTACCTGTATCGCACGCTGCGGAACCTCGACCTCGACAGCATGCTCGACAAGCTGATGGAGGCGAGTCGGCAAGAGGTCGGTGGTGAGCTGACCCCGCTTGAGGAACGCCTCGAGAAGGATGAGTACAGCGACCGCATCGAGCAGTTCAAGAAACGCTACATGCAAATTCTCCACGCGATGCGATTATAAAACTTCAAACTCTTCCCTTGTTAGCGGGTGAAAATATTTCACACAAATTTATCGCACCTACAGTGGCCTCGGCATTTG
>JANNQK010000067.1:0-26980 GCA_031400715.1 Actinomycetes bacterium
GGGAGCCACGATGGGATCGTCGAACGCCATGTGCGACATCCCGCAGAACGTCCGGAATGCTCCGACGCCGTCGGTCGTGGTGGGGGTCCGCGCGCTCGTCACGATCGTGGCGGTCTCGACTCCGTTTCGCCCGACCGGGACTCGAGCGGCATCGATCGCCGGTCCGCCTTGGATCGGAACAGGGCTGGTGGCTGCGCTCGTCGGGACAGTCGTGGTCGGCGCGGTCGTGGTCGGGGTCGGCGCGGTCGTGGTCGGCGCGGTCGTGGTCGGCGCGGTCGTGGTCGGCGCGGTCGTGGTCGGCGCGTTCGTCGTCGGCGCGGTCGTGGTCGGTGCGTTCGTCGTCGGTGCGTTCGTCGTCGGTGCGTTCGTCGTCGTGGTCGTGGTCGGCGGCAGCGCGATGAGGGTGCCGACGGCGGGCACGGCCAGCGAGTTCGCTCCGAACTGAACCGGAGCAGCGGTCACCTGAGCAGCGGTGGGCGCCGTCAGCGGCGAGGCCTGTGTCGCGGGCAACGGCTCCGGAGCCGGCACATCGTCGTCGGCATCCTCACCGTCGTCGGCATCGTCGGCATCGGCATCGTCCGCACTCGACGACGCCTCGAGCATCGGCGACGCGACGGAGGCGGAGGCGACCTCGATGGCTGGCCGGCTCGGCACCGCGACGGCGGCCACGGCAGGCTGGATCCCCCCGTTCGGCGATGTGGACGGCTGGGGCTCGAAACCGGGCGCGGCAGCGCCCGGGTCGGACAAATCGACCGTTCCGGGCCCCAACACCTCGGGGAGGGCTCCGACGTCAGCCGCGTCGACCGCGAAGGTGAGGTCGTCGGCACCCATGGCGCCCCTCGAGTCCGCGTTGCGGACCATGCGGATGGGCTCGTTCGCGGCGAGGCCCAGCACACCCGCGAACATCTTCAGCAGCAATCCGCACACGATCAGAGGAATCACCAGGCGGCCGCGCATCACGTCACCGCCGATTCCCTGCGCCGGACGTGCAGATCGAGGAGGGGAACACCCTTCGAACGTACCGAGAGCGCCTTTCGAGCGCCTTGCGCCTCGGTGTCCGGCATTCGGCGTCGAGGTGAACAATCGGGGCGACGGTCGTTCGCGGGTGCGCGCTGGAGGCAAGTACCATCGCATCCGTGTGAAACGGGTCCCGTGAGGCTCGTACACGGAGGAGCACGACATGGCCGCTGAAAGGGCGCGACAGGTGATGTCGGCGGATGACATCAGGCGGGCGGTCACCCGCATCGGTCACGAGATCGTCGAGCGCAACCACGGGACGGACGGGGTGGTCCTGGTGGGCCTGCAACGCGGCGGCGTGTGGATCGCGCGTCAACTCCAGGCGTCACTCGCCAAGATCGACGGCGCGGGCGAGGTGCCGGTCGGCACCCTCGACGTCAGCTTCTATCGAGATGACGTGGGCATCAGGCCGATCGTGCCCGGCAGTGTCACCGATCTCCCGGGCACACTCGACGGCAGACACGTCGTACTCGTCGACGACGTGTTGTTCACGGGGCGAACCGTGCGTGCCGCACTCGATGCGTTGAACGATCACGGTCGGCCGCGAACAGTGCAGTTGGCGGTGGTCGTCGATCGCGGGCATCGCGAACTACCGATCCGACCCGACTACGTGGGCAAGAACCTGCCCACCTCGCGCAACGAGAACGTCACGGTCACCGTCGACGGCGTGGACCTGACATGAAGCACCTCCTCGACATCGGCCACCTCGACGCGCCCCAGATCCACCACCTGCTCGCGCTCACCGATCACATGGTCGAGATCAATCAGCGACCGATGCCCAAGGTGCCGGCGCTGCGAGGCAAGACCGTCGTCAACCTCTTCTTCGAGGACTCGACGCGCACGCGAACCAGTTTCGACACCGCCGCACGTCGACTCAGTGCCGACGTCATGAACTTCGCCGTCTCGTCCAGCAGCGTGAACAAGGGCGAGAGCCTGCGCGACACGATCGAGACGATCACGGCGATGGGGGTCGACGCGTTCGTCGTGCGCCATGCCTCCAGTGGCGCCCCCCAACAGATCACCCAGTGGACCACCGCGTCGATCATCAACGCCGGAGACGGCTGGCACCAGCACCCCACACAAGCACTGCTCGACTGCTACACGATCCGCACGCGCCTCAACCGAGTGGCCGGGTTCGATGGTCTCCACATCGCCATCGTCGGCGACATCAAGCACAGCCGGGTGGCACGGAGCAACGTGCAGGCGTTCTCCGCGCTCGGCGCTCGCGTCACCTTGGTCGCACCTCCCACGTTGCTCCCGCCCGACATCTCCACCTGGCCGGTCGAGGTGAGCCATGACTTCGATTCGCTGATCGGTGACCTCGACGTGGTCTACCTCCTCCGCATGCAGCGCGAGCGCATGCATGACGCACTGGTGCCGTCGTTGCGCGAGTACACCACCCTCTACGGACTCACCTCAGCGCGCGCCGGCAAGCTCCAACAACATGCACTCGTCATGCACCCGGGCCCGATGAACCGTGGGGTCGAGATGGCGGTCGACCCGACCGAGCTGTCGGGCTCCACCGTCCTGCACCAGGTGACCAACGGTGTCGCCGTACGCATGGCCGTTCTGTTCGAACTGCTCGGCAGCGGTGGCGAGATGACCTCCGACCCTCATGCAGACATCGCTGCACCGAACACCCCAGAGACAGGAGCCCGACCATGAGCCGAATCCTGATCACGAACGGCACCGTGCTCGACCAGCAAGGCGAACGCCGAGCCGACGTCGCGATCGCCGACGGTGTGATCGTCGCCGTCGGCCTCGATCTTCGACTCGACGCAACGCTTCCCGGGTTTGCCGAGAGCGCCTCGGTGCTCGATGCTGCCGGCTGCATCGTCTCGCCTGGCTTCGTCGACCTGCACGTCCACCTGCGCGAGCCGGGCCGCGAAGATGCCGAGACGATCGAGACCGGCAGTCGCGCTGCGGCGCTCGGTGGCTTCACCGCTGTCGTGGCGATGCCGAACACCGATCCGGCTCATGATTCGCTCCCGACGATCGAATTCGTCCGAACCCAAGCGATGCGAGCCGGGTTGTGCGAGGTTGCCCCCGCCGGCTGCATCACCCTCAACCGGGCCGGCGAACAGCTCGCACCGCTTGGAGAGCTGGCAGCTGCCGGCGTGGCGTTGTTCACCGATGACGGCAACGGAGTGCAGGATCCGGCACTCATGCGGCGAGCGCTCGAGTATGCGCGCCCGCTCGGGATCACACTCGCCCAGCACTGCGAGGTCGCCAGCCTGACAAAGGGTGCGGTGATGCACGAGGGCTCGTGCTGCAGCCATCTCGGACTCCCCGGATGGCCGGCACTCGCCGAGGAGCTGATGGTTCATCGCGACATCGAGCTCTCGCGCCTCACCGGCGCTCCGGTGCACTTCTTGCACCTCTCGACGGCACGCAGCGTCGAGCTCGTGCGGCAGGCGAAGGCCGACGGCCTGCTCGTCACCTCCGAGGCGGCACCCCATCACTTCACGCTCACCGACGAGATGCTCAGGGGATACGACGCCGTGTTCAAGGTGAACCCTCCGCTGCGCACCAGCGCCGACATCCTCGCGATCAAGCAAGGCCTCCGCGACGGCACGATCGACGCCATCGCCACCGACCACGCTCCACATCCGCCCGAGGCCAAGGAGGCACCGCTCGATCAGGCCCCACCGGGCATGCTCGGACTCGAGACCGCACTGGCGCTCTCGATCACCGAGCTCGACATGCCTCTGGCCGACATCGTCGCAGCGCTGAGCTGGAAGCCGGCTGCCATCGCTCACCTCGACGCTCGACACGGCAGGCCGATCGTGGCCGGCGAGCCCGCCAATCTGGCGGTGTTCGACCCGACTGCCGAATGGACCGTGATACCGGCACAGCTCGCGAGCAAGAGCCGCAACACGCCCTACGCCGGGCGAACACTTCGCGGCAAGGTGCGTCACACGATCTTCGACGGCACCGCCGTCGTGATCGACGGCATCGCTCAGCGCTAAGGCCCGACGGCCTCGTGCACCGGACAGCTCAGAGCTTGGTGAGGATCTCGGGCCCGCGAGTGGTGATGAGCACGGTGTGCTCCACGTGTACGGCGCGAGAGCCGTCGGTGGTCACCACTGTCCAGCCGTCGTCGAGTTCCACCACGTCGTCGTGACCACCGGCGATCAGCATCGGCTCGAGCGCGAGCACGCTCCCCGCCATCAGTTTCGGGCCCTTGCCGCGACGGCCGCGATTGGGCACGTCGGGCTCTTCGTGCATCGCCCGACCGATGCCGTGCCCGCAGTAGTCGCGAGGTGAACCGAATCCTGCCGCCGACACGACCGCCGCGATCGCTGCACCGATGTCGCCGACGTGACCACCCGGATGCATCGCCGACATCCCCGCGATCAATGCCTGCTCCGCGACGTGGATCAGTCGATGATCGGCATCGGAGATCGTGCCGATCCCCATCGTGAACGCAGCATCACCGTGCCAGTGGTCGACCACGGCTCCACAGTCGACCGAGAGAAGATCTCCGTCGGCCAGCTCGCGATCACCCGGGATGCCGTGGATGACCTCGTCGTTCACCGAGGCACAGATCACGGCCGGGTAGCCGTGGTACCCGAGGAAGTTGCTCGACGCGCCGCGTCGTGAGATCACGTCACGGGCCACCCGGTCGAGCTCTCCGGTGGTGATGCCCGGGCGTGCGGCCTCGCGGATCGCCTGATGCATCTCGGCGACCACGCGCCCGGCTCGGCGCATCGCGGCCAGATCCTGCTCGCGACGTACGGGCAGCTGCCGCATCGGATCAGCCCTTCCGCGAGGTGTCGACCGCTGCCGTGAGCAGCGCGAACACGCTGTCGGGCGTGCCGACACCGTCGATGACCACGAGACGGTCGAGCTTCTGATAGTGCTCGATCAGCGGCGCGGTCTGCTCTTCGTAGAGATCGAGCCGGCGATTGATCGCGTCGGTCGTGTCGTCGTCGCGCTGCATCACATCACCGCCGCACACGTCGCAGATCCACTGGGTGTGCTCGCGACCGGTGGCGATGTAGTTCGTGCCACAGTCACGGCACACGCGCCGCGACGAGATCCGCTCGAGAACGAGCTCGCGAGGAACATCGAGGTCGATCACCACGTCGATCGGTCTCTGGGCGGTGATCCGATCGAGCTCGAGGGCCTGACCCACCGTCCGCGGGAACCCGTCGAGGATGTAGCCGCGGGTTCGCGCGTCGTCTCGCTCGAGTCGGTCGGCGACGATGCCGATCATGATCTCGTCGCCCACCAGACCGCCGGCGTCCATGACCCGCTTGGCCATCTCACCCAGCTCGCTGCCCTCACGAACCGCGGATCGAAGCATGTCGCCCGTCGAGATGTGAGGCACGACGAAATGACGCGACAACCGCACGCATTGCGTGCCTTTGCCAGCGCCCTGCCGACCAAGGAGGATGAGTCGCGCCCCCGGAATCATGCGATTCAGCAGCCCACGGCGCGGCGCTGGGCCGATCGCCCAGCGATCACTTCAGGAATCCCTCGTAGTTGCGCAACATGAGTTGACTGTCGATCTGGCGCATCAGTTCGAGTGCCACGCCCACGGCGATCAGCACGGTGGTACCGGCAAATGGGAAGCTCTGAACGTCTCCGACCCACAGCAGCAGGTAGGGAAGGATCGCGATGACGGCGACGAACACGGCGCCGGGCAAGGTGATCCGGTTGACGGCCTTGCCGAGGTAGCGCTCGGTCTGCGGCCCTGGCCTGATACCAGGGATGAACCCGCCCTGACGGCGCAACTGATCGGCCTGACGGATCGGGTCGAACGCGATCGAGTTGTAGAAGTAGGCGAAGGCGACGATCAAGAGCGAGAACAAGATGATGTAGACGATGTTTTGGCTGTTGACGATGTACGTGTCGACCTGTTCGACGATCCACCCGCGCCATCCCTCGCCGCTGCCGAGCATGTTCGACAACAACACCGGGAGCAAGAGAACCGAGCTCGCGAAGATGATCGGCACGATGCCACTCTGGTTCACCTTCAGGGGGATGTAGGTGTTCTGGCCGCCGTACATCCGCCGCCCGACCACTCGCTTCGCGAACTGCACCGGAATGCGCCGTTGGGCGAGCTCGACACGGACGACGGCGATCACGATGCCGATGCTCAACACGACGAGGACGCCGAATACGAACCACTTCCTACTCTGCAGGATCGAGTAGTAGCTGTAGGGCAGATCGCTGACGACCGAGGCGAAGATGATCATGCTCATGCCGTTGCCGATGCCGCGCTGGCTGATCAGCTCACCCAGCCACATGATCATGGCCGTGCCGGCCACGAGGGTGAGGATGACGAGGACCCCGCGTGGCCACATGCCGTCGGGGAGCAGCCTCACGTTGGGAACGGACTGGGCGGCTCCGAAGAACGCGCTCCCGCGTCCCTGACCGAAGATGAACGTGAGACCGGTTGCCTGGAGCAACGCGATGGCGATCGCCAGATAGCGCGTGTACTGGGTGATCTTGCGCTGTCCGACCGCGCCCTGCTGTTGCAGTTGCTCGAGCTTCGGGATCACCACGCCGAGCACCTGCATGATGATGCTCGCGGTGATGTACGGCATGATGCCGAGCGCGAAGATCGAGAAGCTTCCGAACGCGCCACCGGAGAACAGGTTCAGGAAGCCGAGCGTGCCTTGCGACCGAACGCCTTCTTCGAACTGACGCACGGCGTCGGCGTCGATGCCCGGAGCCCGAATGGCGACACCGAGCCGATAGATGGCAACGATCCCGAACGTGAACAGGATCTTGTTTCGCAGGTCGGCGACTTTGAAGATGTTCTTGATGTTCGAGAACACAACGCTCCTTGAGAGGCGGGCGAGGCGACGTGTGCCGGCTGGGGGGACGACTCGGCGATGCTACGACGTGAGCGCTCGAGACGAGCGCCAGGTCGTGACGATCACTAGCGGTTGGTGAACTGGTTGCCCTTGACCGGCGGTCGTCCGGACTTGAACGGCAACGGCAGGATGGTCACCGAGCCACCGGCGGCTTCGATCGCCGTCTGGGCAGCCTTCGACACGCCATGGGCGGTCACATCGACCTTGGTGGTGATCTCGCCACGCGCGAGCACCTTCACGAACGTGCCCTTGCGCACGAGGCCACTGGCCACGAGCACGTCGGGTCCGACCGACGACTCGCCGAGCGCAGCGACCTGGTCGAGGTTCACCGGCGAGTACTCGACGCGGAACGGGTTGTTGAACCCCTTCAGCTTCGGGACGCGCTGCTTGAGCGGCATCTGGCCGCCCTCGAAGCCCCGGGCGACCTTGCCGCGACCGCGTGAGTGCTGTCCTTTGGTACCGGCGCCGGCGGTCTTGCCACCCTTGCCGCCGATGCCACGACCGACGCGCTTCTTGGCCTTGTTCGAACCCGGCGCGGGCGAGATCTCATCGACGCGCATCAGTTGCTCTCCTGGTTTTCGGTGACCTCGATGAGGTGAGGCACGCGAGCGAGCATGCCGCGGATCTCGGGACGGTCGGGCAAGGTGTTGACGTTGCCGATCCGGCCGAGGCCGAGGGCGCGCAAGGTACCGACGGCCTTGGGCTTGTTGGCGATCGCCGAGCGAACCTGGCGAACGGTGAGGGTCTTTTCACCCTCGTAGGTGTTGGGTCTGCGACCGGGCATCAGTGCGTCTCCCCTGCGGCGCGCGCCTTCTGGCGCTCGTTGTACGAGTTGAGCACGCCCTTCGGCACGAAGTCCTCGGCGGCGAGGCCGCGACGAGCGGCGACGACATCGGGGCGCTGCAACGACTTGAGACCGTTGATCGTGGCGCGGGCGACGTTGATGGCGTTCGAGGAACCGAGCGACTTGCACAGCACGTCGTGCACGCCGGCCTCTTCGAGGATGATGCGCGCCGCGCCACCGGCGATCACACCGGTACCTGCGGCGGCGGGCTTCATCAGCACGCGGCCGGCAGAGTTGATGCCGATGATCGGGTGGGTGATGGTGCTTCCGGCAAGCGGCACATCGAACAGGTTGCGCTTCGCTTCCTCGGTGCCCTTCTGGATCGCGAGGGGCACTTCTTTGGCCTTGCCGTATCCGAGGCCGACACGACCGTTGCCGTCACCCACCACGACGAGCGCGGTGAAGCTGAAGCGGCGGCCACCCTTGACGACCTTGGCCACGCGGTTGATCGTGATGACGCGCGACTCGCGAAGCCCGTTGGGGTCGGGGGTGGGCTCGTTGCCACCGCGGTTGTCGCGGTTGCCGTAGTTGCTGGGACCAGCCATCAGAACTCCAAACCTGCTTCACGGGCTGCGGAGGCGACCGCAGCGATCCGGCCGTGATAGGCGAAGCCACCACGATCGAACACGACCTTGTCGATGCCGGCGGCCTTCGCGCGCTCGGCGACCAGCTGACCCAGACGGGTTGCTGCCTCGACGTTCGAGCCACGACCGACCACGCGTTGCGTTGCCTCGTTGCTCGAAGCCGATGCGATGGTCACGCCGAGATCGTCGTCGATGACCTGCAACACCAGGTGCTTGTTGGAACGGTGGACCGCGAGGCGCGGGCGCAACGCAGTGCCGTGAATCTTCTTGCGCACGCGGCGGTGGCGGATGAGGCGACCTTCGCGACGCTTCTGAGCGACCTTCGTCATGGCGTCCTCACTTCTTTCCGGTCTTGCCGGCCTTGCGCAAGACCTTCTCGCCGAGGTAGCGAACGCCCTTGCCCTTGTAGGGCTCGGGCTTGCGGATGGAACGGATGTTGGCGGCAACCTGACCGACGACTTCCTTGTCGATGCCCTTGACGATCACCCGAGTCTGCGACGGGGTCTCGAAGGTGATCCCTTCGGGCGCGGTGACCACGACCGGATGGCTGAATCCGAGCGCCAGACGCAACGTCGTGGCGGCCTGGGCCTCGGCGCGATAGCCGACTCCGATGATCTCGAGTTCCTTGGTGAAGCCATCGGTGACGCCGATGACCATGTTGCTCACCAGTGTGCGGCTGAGGCCGTGCAGCGAGCGGTTCTCGCGAGCGTCATCGGGACGCTCGACGAGCAGGTTGCCTTCATCGTGACGGACGGTGATGGCACCGGGGAGGGTGCGGCTGAGGGTGCCCTTCGGACCCTTCACGGTGACGTCGGGGCCAGCGATGCTGACGTCGACGCCGCCGGGAACGGCGATGGGGGCTTTACCGATGCGGGACATGTCGTGTACTCCTCAACTCACCAGACGTAGCAGAGGACTTCGCCGCCCACGTTGCGCTTGCGCGCATCGCGGTCGGTCATCAGCCCGTTGCTGGTGGACAGGACGGCCACGCCCAGACCGCCGAGGACACGCGGAATCGCGTTGCCCTTGCGGTAGACGCGAAGGCCGGGGGTGGAGATACGACGAAGACCCGAGATCGTGCGGTGCCGATCTGCCGAGTACTTCATCTGGATGGTCAACACGTCGCCAGGACCCGTCGTCGACGGCGCCACGGCGAAACTGCCGATGTAGCCCTCTTTCTCGAGGATCTTCGCGAGTGCGATCTTCTGCTTGCTGCAGGGCATGCGAACCTCGTCGTGCATCGCCGTGTTGGCGTTGCGGATACGAGTGAGCATGTCGGCGATGGGATCAGTGAGCATGGTTCCTCCTCACCAACTGGCCTTGGTCAGGCCCGGGATCTCGCCTGCGTGAGCCATCTCACGCAGACAGATCCGGCACAGGCCGAACTGGCGATACACGGAACGGGCGCGACCACAACGGCGGCAACGGGTGTAGCCGCGCACCTTGTACTTGGGCTTGGCGTTCGCCTTGTTGATCTGGGACTTCTTTGCCATCTCGGTGCCCTTCCTTACTTCTTCTTCTTCGCCGCGGACTTGGAGGCACCCTTGCCACCACGTACCGGGCCACGACGCTTGAGTTTCTTCGGAGCGGCATCCGCATCGGCGCCGCGCTTGAACGGGAAGCCGAACGAGTCGAGCAGAGCCCTGCCCTGCTCGTCGGTGGCTGCCGTGGTCACGATGGTGATGTCCATGCCGCGAGGGCTGTCGATCTTGTCGTAGTCGATCTCGGGAAACACCGTCTGCTCGTTGAGGCCGAAGGTGTAGTTGCCACGACCGTCCCAGCTGTGCGCCGGGAGACCCCGGAAGTCACGGATACGGGGGATCGCAACCGCGATCAGGCGGTCGAGGAACTCCCACATCCGATCGCCGCGCAAGGTGACCTTGCAGCCGATGGACTGGCCTTCTCGCAGCTTGAAGCTCGCCACCGAGGTGCGTGCCTTGGTGACGATGGGCTTCTGACCCGAGATCTGGGTGAGGTCGCGCACGGCGCCTTCCAACAGCGACGGCTGCTGGGTGGCCTTGCCGACACCCATGTTGATCACGATCTTCTCGAGCTTGGGAACCTGCATCACGTTGGTCAGACCGAGCTGCGTGAGCAACGCGCCCTTGACCTCGTCGTTGTACTTCTGCTTGAGCCGCGGTCCCGCTGGTGCGGTCTTGATGTCTGTGCTCACCCGATCACCTCTCCGGTGCGCTTGGCGACTCGGACCTTCTTGCCGTCGGCGCCGAGCTGATAGCCGACCCGAGTCGGCTTGCCCTTGTGGACCAACATGACGTTGCTGGCATCGACGGGCATGTCCCGGTCGATGATGCCGCCTTGCTGATTCGCACTGCGGGCCTTCTGATGCTTCTTGGCGGTGTTGACGCCGGTGACGATCACCTGGTTGTCGGACGGCATGACCCGGGCGACTTCGCCCTCCTTGCCCTTGTCCTTGCCGGCGATGACCACCACGGTGTCACCTTTTCTCAGCTTCATCTCAGAGCACCTCCGGAGCCAGGGAGACGATGCGCATGAACTTCTTGTCGCGCAGTTCACGGCCGACGGGGCCGAAGATGCGCGTGCCACGCGGGGTGAGGTCGTCCTTGATGATGACGGCCGCGTTCTCGTCGAAACGGATGTAGCTGCCATCGGGACGGCGCTTTTCCTTCTTGACCCGAACGACGACGCACTTGACCACGTCGCCCTTCTTCACGCCGGCGCCAGGGATGGCGTCTTTCACGGCGGCGACGAAGATGTCGCCGATCGAGGCATAGCGGCGACGAGTACCGCCGAGCACCTTGATGCAGAGCACTTCCTTCGCGCCGCTGTTGTCGGCGACCCGGAGACGGGATTCCTGCTGGATCACTTGGCACGCTCCAACACTTCGATGACGCGCCAGCGCTTCGACTTGCTGAGCGGGCGGGTCTCCATCAGGCGCACCTTGTCGCCGATGTTGACATCGTTGGTCTCGTCGTGCGCGTACAGCTTCTTCGTGCGCAGCATGAACTTGCCGTACTTGGGGTGACGCACGCGCTCGACGACGGCGACGACAGCGGTCTTCTCCATCTTGTTCGAGACGACCACGCCTTCGCGTGTCTTTCGAGCGTGACGAACGTCGCCCTCGGCGGTGGTGGTGATGATGATTTCCTCGGCCATGTTCAGTTCCCGCTCTCGGCGGCAGCGATCTCGCGCTGACGGATGTAGGTGTTGATGCGTGCGATCTGACGTCGCACCGTGTTGATCTCGGCGTTGTTGTCGAGCTGACCGGTGGCGTTGCGGAAGCGAAGGTTCAACGCCTCCTGCTTCGTCGCCCGCAGCTCGTCGACCAGTGCCGACAGGGAGAGCTCCGTGAGCTCTGCGTTGGAGCGGGCCATCAGTAGATCTCCTCGCGGGTGATGATCCGAGCCTTGATCGGCAGCTTCTGGATCGCCTTGTTCATGGCGGCCTTGGCCGTCTCCTCGTTCGGGTACGAGAGCTCGAACAGAACTCGGCCCGGCTTCACGACGGCCACCCAGAACTCAGGGTTGCCCTTGCCGGAACCCATGCGGGTCTCGGCCGGCTTCTTCGTGACGGGCTTGTCGGGGAAGACGTTGATCCACACCTTGCCACCACGCTTGATGGCGCGGGTCATGGCGATACGTGCGGCCTCGATCTGACGGGCGGACAGCCAACCGGGCTCGAGCGCCTGGATGCCGTACTCACCGAAGGCGAGGTTCGAACCACCCTTGGCCATACCGGTGGTACGGCCGCGGTGGTGCTTGCGGTGTGCGACTTTGCGGGGCATCAACATGATGGTCAGTCCTCCCCACGGAAGTGAGGTGCTTCGTGCCCTTCGTGGGTACGACGAGCGATGTCTTCTTCTTCATCGAGCAACTTCTCGAGCTCGGGATCTGCTTCCTTGATCAGCGGCGTGGCCTCGGGCTCGATCTCGTCGAGCTTGCGGGGGCCGGCTGAGCTGACCACTCGCCGCGGGGCGGCGGTGCCAGACGTCTCGCCTACGGCCATCGCGGCTTCACGGGCGATCTTGTCGTCGGTCTGGGCCTTGTACGGGACGATGTCGCCCTTGTAGATCCAGACCTTCACGCCGACTCGGCCGCTCGAGGTACGAGCCTCACGCATGCCGTAGTCGATGTCGGCGCGCAGCGTGTGCAGCGGCACCCGGCCTTCGCGGTACCACTCGGTGCGGCTCATCTCGGCGCCGCCGAGACGGCCGGAACACTGCACCCGGATGCCGAGGGCACCGGCGCGCTGGGCGTTCTGAACCGCACGCTTCATCGCCCGACGGAAGGCGATGCGGTTGACCAGCTGGTCGGCCACGCCTTGCGCGATGAGCGCGGCGTCGAGCTCGGGGCTCTTGATCTCGACGATGTTGAGCTGCACCTTCGGGTTGCCCGTGATCTGGGTGAGCAGAGCACGGAGCTCGTCGGCCTGAGCGCCCCGACGGCCGATGACGATTCCCGGACGGGCGGTGTGGATGTCGATGCGAACCTTGTCACGGGTGCGTTCGATCTCGATGCGGCTGACCGCGGCGGACTCGAGCTTGGCCATGAGCGCCCGGCGGATCTTCCAATCCTCGGTCAGGTACTCCTTGTAGTCACGCTCGGAGAACCAACGGCTCTTCCAATCCGTGGTCACGCCCAGGCGGAAGCCGTAAGGGTTGATCTTCTGGCCCATGTGTCAGCTCTCCTCGCCGTCGGCGGCTGCGTCATCCGCTGACGTGGATTCGTCGTTGTTGTTGCTGCCAGGTGCGCCGAAGCCGGCGGCTTCAGCGTTGTCGGCGGTGTCGAACCACACTTCGGCAACCGTCTGGTCGTAGTAGCGACTGCCGGGCACGTGGTAGAGCATCGAGTCGGCGTTGCCCTTGATCTCGAATCCGTCAGGGGCGCTGCCGTCGGCGAGCGGAGCTGCCGAACCGGCCCATGCCGACGCAGAGTCCGCTCCATCGGAGGAGTCGTCGCTCGCGTCGACCGACTCGCTGGAGGCGTCGCCGGCCACGGTGTCACCCTTGAGGCCCGCTGCGCGCTGGCGGCTGCGCTCGACTCGGTCGCGACGACTGGCGACCGTTCCACCGGCCGCAGCGCGGCGGCGTCCGGCAGCAGTGCGGCGTGCGTCGCGAGCCTGGACGATCTCGAGGCGATCATCGTCGAGACGAGCGACCACCACGGTGACGTGCGCGGTGCGCTTCTTGATCCGACCGGCGCGGCCACGGGCCCGCGGGGTGAACCGCTTGAGGGTCGGGCCCTCGTCGGCGTAGCACGCGAGCACGAACAGTTCGTCGGCATCCTGTTCGTCGTTGTGGACGGCGTTGGCGACAGCCGAGGCCAGCACCTTGCGAACGACGGCGGCTGCCTCACGATCGGTGAACTGCAGCACTTCGTCGGCGGCCTTGACGGGCAGACCGCGAACGAGATCGAGGACGACTCGTACCTTCGACGCCGACATGTGCACGTACTTGGCGCTCGCCTTGGTGCCGGCGCGCTCGCCGGCGACGAAGGACTTCTCGTTGAGCTTGGGACCAGTCATCAGCGGCGACCCTTTGCGTTCTTCTCCTGGCCGGCGTGGTACCGGAAGGTCCGTGTGGGGCTGAACTCACCCAACTTGTGACCGACCATGCTCTCGGTGACGTACACCGGCACGTGCTTGCGGCCGTCATGGACGGCGATGGTGTGCCCGACCATGTCGGGGATGATCGTGCTGCGACGACTCCAGGTCTTGATCACCTTGCGTTCGCCGGCGGCGTTCTGCGCGTCCACCTTCTTGAGCAGGTGATCGTCGACGAAGGGACCCTTCTTCAGACTGCGTGACATGGGTGGTTACCTCCGACCCTTGCTCGTGCGACGGCGGCGGACGAGCAGCTGCTGCGACGCCTTCTTCTTGTTCCTGGTTCGACCCTCGGGCTTGCCCCAGGGCGACACCGGCGGACGACCACCAGAGGTGCGGCCTTCGCCACCACCCAGCGGGTGGTCGACCGGGTTCATCGCGACGCCGCGGGTCTGCGGACGGCGACCCTTCCAACGGTTGCGACCGGCCTTGCCGATGGTGATCAGTTCGTGCTCGCTGTTGCCGACTTCGCCGATCGTGGCGCGGCAGTCGATCATCACACGACGCATCTCGGTGCTGGGCAGGCGCAAGGTCGCGTGAGCGCCTTCCTTGGCGACGAGCTGGACGGCCATGCCGGCCGACCGAGCCATCTTGCCACCCTGGCCGGGGCGGAGCTCCACGTTGTGCACCGTGGTGCCCACCGGGATGAAACGCAGAGGCAGCGCGTTGCCGGGCTTGATGTCGGAACCCTGTCCGCTGCGGACGTGGGCGCCGACCTCGAGGCCCTTCGGCGCCAAGATGTAGGCCTTCTCGCCGTCTTCGTAATGGAGCAGCGCGATGCGGCAGGTGCGGTTCGGGTCGTACTCGATGGCAGCGACCTTGGCGGTCATGCCGTCCTTGACCCGCTTGAAGTCGATGATGCGGTACTGACGCTTGTGTCCGCCGCCGCGATGGCGGGCGGTCTTGCGCCCGTACACGTTGCGGCCGCCAGACTTCTTGGTGGGCGCGAGCAGGGACTTCTCGGGCGTCGTCTTCGTGATCTCCGAGAAGTCGGAGGTCGTCTGGAAGCGACGTCCAGGACTGGTGGGCTTGCGGGTGCGAATGGCCATGGCTCGGTGCTCAGTTCTCGAACAGCGGGATCTCGTTGCCCGCTGCCAGGGTGACGATGGCGCGCTTCGTGTCGGGCTTGGAGCCCTGCTTGTTCGCGCGGCGTGCTCGGGTCTTCTTGCCCTTGCGGTTCAGGGTGTTCACCTTCACGACCTGCACGCCCCAGATGGCCTCGACTGCGTCGTGGATCTCGGGCTTGCTGGCGGATGTGTGCACCTTGAAGGTGTAGACGCCCTGCTCGATGAGGCCGTAGCTCTTCTCCGAGACGATGGGGGCGATGATGATGTCGCGGGGATCTTTCATGACGGGTCCTCATCGGCGCTGGCGCGCTGGCTGGGGGGCAACTGGAATCCGGCGGCCTCGGCGTCTTCGGCGGAAGCGAACCAGAACTCGGCCACGGTCTGCTTGTAGAAGCGGCTGCCGGGCACGTGATAGAGACCCGAGTCGCCGTTGCCCTTGATCTCGAAGCCGGCGGGTGCCGAGCCGTCATCGGGACCGACGACGGCACCCTTGGGGAGCTCGGCCGTGGCAGGAGCGGCCGTGGCAGGAGCGGACGAGGCCGATGCGCTCGACGATGCACCGACGAACGAGCGGGTGGCCGACGATGCGACCGTGCCCCGCGCCGCCGGACCCGAAGTGGGCAGGGTCGCCTTGCTGAACACGATGTACTCGTTGCACAAGATGTCGTAGGCATTCAGCTCGGCGCGCTCGATCAGCTGCACCTCACGGAGGTTGAGGAAGCTCTTGATCGTGTTGACGTCGTTGCGATCGACGACGACCAGTGCCTTGCCATCGATGCCGAGCGACGCGAGGACCGTCTTCGCGGCCTTGGTCTTCGGAGCGTCGAAGCCCCATTCGTCGACGACGATGATCTTGCCTTCAGCCGCACGATCGGACAGCGCCGACCGGAGGGCGAGGCTGATCATCTTTTTCGGGGTGCGCTGATCGTACTTGCGCGGCTTCGGCCCGAGGGCGACGCCACCACCGCTGAAGTGGGGAGCGCGGGTCGAGCCCTGACGGGCGTTGCCGGTGCCCTTCTGCTTGAACGGCTTCTTGCCGCCGCCAGACACCTCGGCACGGGTCTTCGTGCTCTGCGTGCCTGCACGACGTGCTGCCAGCTGAGCGGTGACCACCTGGTGCAGGACCGGCACGTTCGGCTGGATGCCGAACACGTCATCGGCGAGCTCGGTGTCTCCGGCGCTCTTGCCCGAGACGGTCTTCACAGAGATCGAGGCCATCACTGAGCTCCCTTCGAGACACCAGAGGACTTGCCATGCGATGCCTTGCCGCCCTTGACGGCGTTGCGGACGATGACGACACCACCGTTCGGGCCCGGAACCGAACCCTTCACCAGCAGAAGATTGCGCTCGGTGTCGGCTTCGACCACTTCGAGGTTCAACGTGGTGACCTGGTCGTGACCCATGTGGCCGGCCATCCGCAGACCCTTGAACACGCGCCCGGCGAAGCTGGCCTGGCCGATCGAGCCCGGTGCACGGTGGTGCTTGTGGTTACCGTGGCTGGCGCCCTGGCCCTTGAAGTTGTGACGCTTCATGCCACCGGCGAAGCCCTTGCCACGGCTGACGGCCGTGACGTCGACCTTCTCACCCTGGGAGAGTTGATCGACGGTGATCTCCTGGCCGACCTCGAAGCCATCCACCGAGTCGAGTCGAAGTTCCACCAGGCGACGACCCGGCTGCACGCCGGCCTTCGCGAAATGGCCTGCCTCGGGCTTGGTCAGCTTCTTCGCGTCCTTGTGACCGTAGGTGACCTGGAGGGCGGTGTAGCCGTCGCGCTCGGTGGTCTTCACCTGCACGATGCGCGCAGGCTCGACGCGGAGCACGGTGACAGGAACGACTTTGTCGTTCACCCACACCTGGCTCATGGCGACTTTCTCGCCAACGATCGCTTTCAGTGCCATGTCGGCAGCCTTTTCCTTCGGACCCGGAATGCGCCGGGCGGTGTCTTCAACCTGTCTGAGCTGGTACTTGTGCTGGCAACTCCGCCGGCAACTCCGCCGGCAACTCCGCTGGGCGCCGGACTGAAACGGGCGCCGTTCACGCAAATGCTCCGCAGGTCGTACTGACCGGCGGAGCACCGAGTTGAGTTGTTGCCGTGTGGTCCCCCTCGCATCGTCTTCGACGATTGGAGGGGCTCACCCGGACGTAAATTGACTTTGCAACGCTACCGGCCCGACGTGGCTCGTGCCAACCCGCGATCCGAAGCACTTCAGCGTCCTCAGGGCGACGCCCGACCTCTCTTGGTCCCGACACGTCGGTGGCCGCCCTGCAGCCGTCTCATGTCGGCGATCCCGTGGGCCATCGTCCCCACCGCACCGAGTGCCTCGGTCGGTGACGGCGACCGTCGGTAGCCTCGGACGGGCATGAGGATCGCCTATCTCTCCACCGATTACCCAGCGGTGTCGCACACCTTCATCCAACGCGAGATCCACGCGCTCGAATCTCGAGGCATCGAGATCGTGCCGATCTCGCTGAACCGGGCGCCCGATAGCCAATTGCTCACCGACAGGGATCGCTCCGATGCGGGGCGAACCTTCGTGGTGAAGGCGGCGTCGGTCGGGGTGGCGATCACCCTGCTCGGCATCATCGTGCGGCACCCGGTCGCTGCCCTGCGCGGCGTCCGCCGGGCCTTCGGCGGCACCCACGGCGATCTCACGCGCACTCGCAAGCAGTTCTTGCAGTTCCTCGAGGCGATACTCGTGTGGCGTCACTGCCGAGCCCACCGTTGCGACGGCCTGCACGCCCACTTCGGTCAGGTGCCGGCGACCGTGGCCTGGTTCACCGCGGCGTTCGCCAACGACGTCCGCGGCCGACGCGGCGGTCGGCGATTCACGTGGACCGTGACGATCCACGGCTGGCACGAGTTCGTCACCGAGGACACCTCCCGACTCGCAGACAAGCTCGAAGCGGCCGACGGGGTCGTGTGCATCAGCCACTTCACCCACTCTCAGCTCATGCGCATCGCCCCGGCCTCGGCATGGCCGAAGATCGAGATCGTGCGCTGCGGCCTCGACTTCGACGACTTCGTCTTCCGCGGCCCGCGGGCGACCGTCGGGGTGCCGACGGTCGTGGTGACGGCGCGTCTTTCGGCCGAGAAGGGTCACCTCGTGCTGGTTGCGGCGCTCGAGCGACTCCGTTCCCGTGGCCTCGACGTTCGGGCCCGCTTCATCGGATCGGGCCCGCTCGAGGCCGATCTGCGGGCAGCGGTCGCCGACGCCGGAGTCGCCGATCTCGTCGAGTTCGTCGGCGTCCTTGCTCCGTCGGGGGTGGCTGCCGCCCTTCGCGATGCAGACGTGTTCTGCCTGCCATCGTTCGCCGAAGGTCTGCCCGTGTCGATCATGGAGGCGATGGCCGTCGGCCTGCCCGTGGTCACCACGTTCATCAGCGGGATACCCGAGCTCGTCGTGAACTGTCACACCGGTTGGGTGGTGCCGGCCGGCGATGCCGACGCGCTCGCCAACGCCCTTCGCTCCGCGCTCGAATCACCCGAACGCGACCAGATCGTGATCGCCGCACGCAAGGCCGTGACCGATGCACACGACATCCATCGGAACGTGATCGACCTCGAGGTCGCCCTCCGCCGAGCCCACGACACGGTCTGACAGGTCGCCGGCGACTCAGGCCCAACGGATCTCGGTCGCTCAGCCGGTCCGGATCTCGGCGGCGAAGTCGTCGAGCCAGGTTCGGGCGTAGACCGAGATCTCTGCCGGCACCATCGTGGCCATCCGCCGACGGCCCTGCCACGCTGCGAGCTGGGGGCTGACGAAGATCAGCGCCGCCTTGGCCAGCAGACGCGGGCTCCGTCGCTTCCACGCCGCCCGAAGCGATCGCCTGGCCGCGGGAACCCGTCGTTTGGCAGCGAGGTCGCCCGTCACCAGATATCGGTCGAGGGCAGGCCAGTCGATGTCGATCCCGAGCCGGCGGTAGTCGTCGGCGAACTTGCGGCGGAGCACCTTGGCGGCCTCGTACAACCGGTGCGTGTCGGCGCTCACCGAACCAGCGCTCACGCTTCTGAACGCCAGCATGGGTTCGGCGACCATCACCGGTTCACTCTCGCGGGCGAGGCGGATCACGAGATCCCAGTCCTCGACGCCGACGCAGTCGGCGTCGAAGCCACGAATCGAACGCAGCACCTCGGTCGCGGCCGTGACGGCGAGCCCGCTGGCGGGAACGATGTTCTCCCGCAGCAGCGCCTCGAGCATCGGCACCGGCGTCCGCGCAGGACGGCTGCCCATGACCCGGAGATCGTCGTCGATCGAGATCGCTGCTCCGAAACCCCAGCACGAGCCTCCGGCCTCGAGGCGATCGAGGACCGTGCGATAGAACTCGGGACTCACCAGGTCGTCATCGTCGACGAACGACGTCCAACGGCCGCGCGCCAGCTCGAGTCCGATGTTGCGAGCCGAGGCCGGCCCTTGCGACGTCTCGTTCCGAGCGAGACGAATCCGTTCGCTCCCCGCGGAGACCTCTGCAAGCGCAGCGGCCGCTGCGGCCGACGAACCGTCGTCGACCACGATGATCTCGAGCTCGACTCCTCTGCTGCGCAGGAGGCTGCGACACATGCGAGCCGCGAGATCGGGTCGGTTCTTGGTGGCCAGCACCACCGACAGGTCGGGAACAGCGAGGTCGCTCATGACGACCACCGCGAGCCAGGGGGCGCCTTCGACCGGGCACAACGTGGGTCGTTCATCATCGATGCTTCAACCTCACGCCGACGAGACCGCTCGCCATCCCGATGATGTGCAGCAGTTCGGCCAGACGCTTGCGCCAGCGGAAGTGCTTGGGCCTCACGATCGCGGCGAGGGTGGTGACGATGAGCACCGCGAAACGCTTGCCGCACCGCAGCAGCAGGCGCGAGCGCGAGCTCCACCCGGCCTGGAGGTTCACCAGCACGTTGTTGTTGCCGTACCAGAGCGCCCGATACAGCATGTACTTCAGATTCAGCCGTTCGTCCGACAACTGCTCGTCGACCAGGCCGGACGAGCTCCAACGCATGACGGCACCGGTTCCAGCGGCGCTGTCGAGGAACAACATGTCCTCGCCACCGGTCTCGCCGAGGTGCCGTTGGAAGCGGACATCGCCGTGCTCGAGGAACCACGACGAGCGCAGCAGCACGTTGGCCATGCACCCGTGGTCGGGCACATCGCCGTCACCGTACGGGTTGAAGTCCTCGATGAAGTTGTCTTCCTTCAGCCACATCGGTGCCGTCGGCGGCGCCACGTAGCGCACGCCCGAGGTGACGATGTCGGCATCGTGATCCTGTTGGACGTCGAACAGGCGGTCGAGCCAGTCGAGATGGGGTGCACAGTCGTCGTCGAGGAACGCGACCCAGTCCGATCCGGCGAGCGCCGCTTCGAGTGCGGTGTTGCGCGCCTGGGCGATGTTCTGCGAGCCGAGACCGATGTACTCGATCGGCAGCGACGATGACGCCTGCACGCCTTGCACCACGGAACCGCCCTCACGCTCGGGGCTGTCGTCGACGACGACCACCTCGAGCGATGCCGGGTGGGACGTGTCGTAGAGATCGACGACGGCGTGGAGCAGGCGCGCCAACAGATCGGGTCGGCGATAGGTGCAGATCGCCACCTTGATGCGTTGATGCTTCCAACCGACGGGTGACGCCGACGACGGCGTGGAGGTGACGCCGCTCATGACAGGGTCTCCAGAGGGGTACGCGGTGCAATGGGTTCGACAGGAATGGTGCGATCGTGCTTTCGCTGCAGGATGACGAGGGCACCCCAGGCGGTGATGACGTTGAGCACCTCACCGATCATGGTGGCGATCACCGCGCCCTTCCATCCCCACAGAGGGATCATGACGATGTAGAGCACCACGCTGATCGCCGCAACCACGACGATCACCAGGGTGCGGGTGCCCATTCGCCCGAGGCCCAGCAGGCCGTTGACCGGCGTGGCGCCGATGGCGCGGAGGAAGACGATGGGAGACAACCAGCGCATCATCTCGACCGATTGCTCGAACTTGTCGCCGACCAAGAGGGGCAGCAGCGGGGCAGCGAAGAACGCGACAATCGAGAAGATCAGCCCGTACACGCCAAGGATCGCGGCGTACTTCGCCGACAGACGGAGGTGATGACCTCGTTGGTTCTCGACCTGTTCGAGGATCTTCGTGTGGGAGGCCGACATGAACGCTCCGATGGGCACCAGACCCATCATCACGACGCGATACGCGGCGGTGTAGAGACCGGTGTCGGTGGTGAGGTTGTTGGCGGTCATCACCGTCTTTTCACCGTCGTTCTGGAACGAGTACGCGGAGATCCCGACGGAGTAGGTGCCGTTCGTCTTCATCATCGACCAGCGGAACGGCCCCGGCAGGAACACGAACCCGAACTTGCGACCCACGAGTCGCAGCGCGACCAGCGAGACGAGGAACAACACCGCGACGTTGGCCACCACGTACGCCATCACCGTCAGGCGACCCGTGGCGAACAGCGACACGACGACGACTGTCCTGGCCAGGGTCGTCGCGAGCCGCACCTTGGTGGCATCACGGAACGACGATCCTGATTGCAGGGTGGACGCAGCGATCATCGACAGCGGCGAGACGAGGAACTCACCGATGACGATCGTGATGACGGCGAGCGTCGCGATCTCCTCGACGATGCTGAGCGACAGCAGCACGCCGATCACGGTCAACACACTGCCGAGCATGAGCGACATCGTGAGCGACGACCGGGCTGTCTCCTCGAGCGACTCCTGCCGGCGAACTGCGTGTTCCATCAGCGCGAGCGACACACCTGATGCGGTGAGCGTGACCATCGGGTTGACGATGGTGAACACCGACACGTACGCGCCGTAGTCGGTCGGGCCCAGCGATCGACCGAGGAGGGAGAACACGACGATGGTGGACACGAGGCTGACTCCTTCGAGCCCCATACCCCACGCGGAGTCGCGCGCCAACCTGTTCGACCTGACCTTGCGGATGAGCGCCGTCACGGCGCGATCGGGTCGCCGCCCTCGATCGTCGGCACCGCTCGTGCCGCCGTCACCATCGCGACCGTCACCATCACCATCGCGACCGTCACCGCCACCGCCACCAACCGCCAGACGAGAGTCGGCGGAGATGTCGGCAGCATCGCTCTGGCTGCGATCGGCTCCTCCGGCTTCGGTTTCGGCATCGAGGTCGGAGGTGAGGACCGCCGGGACGTCCCGACCGCTGGGATGGTTCGAGCGTGGATGGCCCCGCCCCGATCGTGCTGTCGAGGTGAACATCAGCGACCGTCCCGCCGACCGCGACGTCGCTCGCGCACCATGCCGACGAGGCGACCGGAGGCGATCGCCACCTTGCGGAGGACGGCCACCGGTGACCGAAGACCTCCTTTGGAGTTGTTCGGCCGCAGCAGGGTGCCGGCGCCTGCGGCGCCGTCGTCGCCGGGACGGCCGTGCCGAACGAGCACCTCGGACATCCCGATGCCGTAGAGGTAGTGCTGTCGAAGCATCTTCATCACCGAGGGGCGGATTCGGTAGTCGAGGATCGCCTCGGGCTCGAAGCCGATCGACACGCTCTTGCGCAGCAACTGCCACGACAACGCGATGTCCTCGCATCGGGTGAGGGACTCGTCGAAGCCGCCCACCATCTCGAAGATCGAGCGTTTCACTCCCAGGTTGCCCGACAGGAGGTACGGCACGCCGAGAAAGGTCGGTAGCTCGTGGGTCGGGGGCGGCGGCAGCCACTTCGGCACGGCGCCTTCGTCGGAGAAGTCGACGCAGAGTCCACTGACGGCGTCGAAACGTGCCGCTGGGCCGGCCAGCGCTCCGGTGAGCGCGGTGAGCCATCCCGGCCTGACCACATCGTCGGCATCGCAGAACACCAACAGATCGCCGTCCGCTGCTCGCGCTCCGGCATTTCGAGCGTGTGCAGCGCCGCGCACCTGACTCGAATCGATGGAACGGACGCGATCGTCGCCGATCTCGGCCAGCATCGCGTCGAGCGATGCGCTCGCCGTGTCGTCGCGGGTGTTGAGCGAGACGATCACCTCGAACCGATCGGCGTCCTGCTGAGCGAGCACGGCGCGGAGTTGGATCGCGAGGTCACCGTCGACGGACCCTGTGGGGATCACCACGGACACGACCACCGAAGGTCCAGATCCTTGACGTTCCTGCGTCACGTCGCCATCCTCGGTCACGTCGAGAAGGGGTTGCGGTACTTCCCGAAGGCATCCCGTACCAGATCCGGGATCACCTTGGGCTCGTCGATGATGTACCGACGCCAGCGACGCTTCGGTTCGCGGACCAGACGCCAGAACCACTCCAGCCCGATGTTGGTGATGAACGCCGGCGGACGCTTCACCGCGGCAGCTTCGTAGTCGATCGTGCCGCCGAGGGGCAAGAACAGCTTCACGGCCGGCATGCGGTGCCGGTTGCTGGCGATCCACTTCTCCTGCCGACCTGCGGCGAGCGCCACGAGCAGCGCCGAGGCACCCGAGGCATTGATCTCGTCGATGAGCGCATCGTTCTCCGGCGTACCGTCACGGAAGTCGAACGACGGGGCGTTGGTGCCGACGATGATCTCGCGACCGACCTTTGCATTGATGTCGGCTCGCGCCTTCTCGGCGATACCGGGCCCCGCGCCAACGACGAACACGGTGACCGACGGGTCGGCGGCATAGCGCGTGTAGAACTTCGGGAAGTAGTCGGAGCCCGACACGCGCATGCACACGCCGCGCCGGAGCAGCTTGAGCGCGAAGTACAGGAACTGGCTGTCGCAGGTGACGATGTCGAAGGTCTTCCAGATGTCGTAGAAGTCACGGTCGTGCTGGAGCTTCACGAGCATGTCGACGTGAAGGGTCGCGATCGCCCCTTCACGCACCTCGAGGAGATCGTCCATCGAGATGTCGTCGACGTACACGTTGAGCACCGGCACGCGCCGGGCATTCGTCAAGGCGCTCGCCTGTCGACCGTGCGAAGCGGGGGTCGAGACGGTGTCGGTCATGCCTGAACTCCTACGCTGTACTGGTCGATGAGTTGTTTGGTCTGGAGGATGTTCCCGCGCGACGAAGCGCCGAACACGATGGACTCGATCTGGGGGCGTTCGCAGATCCATCGGATCGCCTCTTCCGGGCGGATGGCGCCCGAGGCGAGCACCGACATGGCGACGCAGCGGACTCGGCCGCTCTCGAGCGTCCGGTCGTAGAGGTCGACACCTCCGGACATGCGAAAGCCGATCTTGTTGTAGTTGCAACAGATGATCGGGTTCTCGAGGCCGACCGACTCGAGGACGTCGAGCAGCCGAGGCATGTTCATGCTGAAGAAGCCGGCCTCGGCGCCGTAGGTGTCGCGCACGTAGTCGTTGAACGACTTGAACATCGGAGCCATGCCGAGCCCGAGGAGGAGGTCGACCACCACGTTCTGCAGGAAGATCACCGGCGTCTTCGTGCCGGCGAAGCGTTTCATCTCCGCGTCGACCAGCATGTTCATCAACTGCTCGGCGTCCTTGCGGAGCCCCGCGCGGGCCCCCTTCCACAGGGTCTCGACGACGCCTCCTGGGGCGAACTGCTTCAGCGTCTCCATCACACCGAGTTCGCTCACTGCGTTGGCGTACTTGTGGGCGTAGGGCATGCCTGGATAGAAGGTGAAGTCCGCGTAGCGGTCGGGATGCGCCCGCACATGGTCGGCGACCCCACCGATCGCATCGTGGGTGGTGCACATGAACGTGCGAATACCAGCCTCGTATGCGATGTCGAGCACCTGGATGATGTCGTCCACCGTGCGGAACCGCATGGCCTGGGCCCGCGCCTTCTCCTCCGACATGTGGTTCACGCCGAAGAACTGGTTGTCGCCGAACAGGATCCGGTCCATCGTCATCGCGTCACTCCCCGCTTGCCTTCATGATCTGATCGATCGTCCAATCGGTTTCGTACGCGCTGGCGAACGAGTTGAGGGGTGCCGTGTCCCGTGCACCACACGCGGCCACGAAGCTGTCGACCTGTGCCGAGTACTCCTCGCCGCGGAGGTAGAACGACACCGGACCTTGGAGCTCGGTGATGTACCTGATCGTCCATCCACTCGGATAACCCGCAACGGTGTGGCCGGGCTTCATGAACACCTGGCACTCCTGCCGGTCGGCGTGGATCTTGCCGTTGGTGCCGTACACGGTGATCGAGGTGCTCATCTTGCGGTGGGCTTCGTCGCTCCAGTTCGTCTCGAGGAGGCCGGAGAACCCTCCCGCATAGCCGAACAAGGCGTAGACGGCGTCTTCGACGTCTTTGGAGTGGATGTTCGTCAATGTCGCGCCGAGCACGCTCTGAGGCGGGCCGACGACCCAGTTCATGAGATCGACCACGTGCGAGGCGTAGTCGTGGAGGCATCCTCCGCCTTCGGACTTCTTGGCTCGCCAGGTGAACCCTGACTTCGGCTTGGTCACCACCTGGCCGAACGCCTTCCCCTCGACGTGGTACACGTCGCCGATCGCACCCTCGTGGACGAGGCGTCGAACCTCACCGAAGGTGGCGATGAATCGGTTGTGATACCCCACCTGGTTGGCGACGCCAGCGTGGAGCGCTGCCTGCGACATCTGCCACGACTGCGCCGCGCTGAGCGACAAGGGCTTCTCCACGAAGACGTGCAGACCCTTCTTGATCGCGTACATCGCGGCGTCGAAGTGTGTGGCGCTCGGAGTGGCGATCACGACCGCGTCGAGCGGCGCGTTGTCGATCAGCTTCTCGTGCGTCTTGTACGTCTCGATGCCCGTTTGCGACTCGACAGCGGACGCCACGAAGGACTGGGGCTCGCAGATTCCTGTCACGTCCACCTGCGAATGCGCGTTGAAGAGGGCGAGATGGGACAGGCCCATCTTCCCGACGCCGACGATCCCGACTCGAACCATGGTTTCCGACACTACCGAGCACCCTTCTGCACCACTCGCGGAGACGGATCAACCGTCTCGACGACCTCTCCGTTCACGCTCCGGCATCGGCCGGACCACACCCGAGTTGTCACCGAGCCGCGCTCCGGGACGTCCGGAGTCACGACCAGACCGTACGTCGGCCGAGAAGAACATCGGCGTCGCGGCCCACCACCATGAGTGGTCTTTTCGCGATCGCTGACAGATCGCGCACGAACGGCGTCACAACTGCCCCGACAGATCGCCGAAAACGCAGCTGAACGGCCCTCCGCGGCACGTCACCAACGGCGCCTGCACGACGCGCCGCGATCCGAGTGTCAAGGGGCCACGACAGCCGACATCCGATGGGTGGGCCCGATGCGGGTCGCGGACAGGGCGGGCGAGTTCCCTCGCGCCGGTCGACCCTCTAGACTCATGATTCAGGCGGAACACGCAGGCAGAAGTGCAGAAGTGCAGAAGTGCAGAAGGTGGTCCTGTCCGGGCTCGCTCGAAGCCGGAACGAGCCCGTTCGAGAACCCGACGGCCCGCGGCGCGACAGCATTCGGCAATCCGACAAGACGGCGGAAGGGAGGCGGACGTGGCGGACGTACCGCACCATCGCGGGCGAGCCCCCCAGGGGGTCTCATGACCGCGGCCCACCGCCTCACCCCGTCGCTGCGCCGACACCCGGCCACCGGGCCCTCCTCCGCTCGATCCGTCGCCTCCGCAGTCGGATCGCCGATCAGTCTCGATGTGGTGTGGAAAGCCGCGGCGATGCTGGCCGGCCTGGCTGCGATCGTGACCGCCGTCGTGATCACCCGCCCGGAAGTGATCACGTCGGTCGATGTGCGACCAGCATCGGTCTGGCTGTCGGCCGAAGCCAGAGGCCGAATCGTGTTGACCGGAGCGCGCAGTGAACGGCCGAGCCTCGCCGTGCAGCTCGCCGACGACCCCGGTGCAGCCGGAGCCGACGCAACACCGGTCACACCGGTCGAGCCGGTCGAGTTCGACGTCGCCGAGGGCGGCGGGGCGGTGTTCGTCCACGACCGCTTGCGCGGCGCCGTGCAGGTGCTCGATGGTCGCGACGGCAGCGAGGTCGCCACCGTCGAGGGCCCGATCGTCGACACGCAGATGCCTGCCCAGATCGTGGGAGCAGGCGTGACCGCGTATCTGGTCGACCCCTCGATCGGAGCCGTACAACGGCTCGACGCCGATGGGACGCTC
>JANNQK010000068.1:0-12698 GCA_031400715.1 Actinomycetes bacterium
CGGATCGCCACGACCGGGAAGGCGTCGCTGGCAGCGCCGAGCGCCAACCGTTCGGCCATCGCCTTCGACTCCGCGTAGTGCGCATCGGATCGGCCGGTCACGGGTGGATCGGCGAGCGCACCCACCAGAGAGTGTCCGGCATGAGCGACCGACGGCGTCGACACGTGCACCATGCGCGACAGACCCAGTTCACGCGCCGCCGCGATCACGTTCGCCGTGCCGTCGACGTTGATCGAGCGGAAGTCGTCCCACGAACCGACGATGCCGACCTTCGCCGCGGCGTGAATCACCGCGTCGCATCCGTCGACGGCTCGCCGCACGAGGTCGGCGTCGCGCACGTCGCCGCGCACCTGCGCCGCATCGACCGCCGACTCGCCGCGTTGCAGCATCACCACGTCGTCACCCCGCGCGAGCAGTGCCTCGGCCGTGCGCCGGGCCAACAGGCTCGACCCACCCGTCACCAGCACCCTCATCCGTCACCCCCGACATCCGTGAGCCGCACCCGCACATGCTGCGGGCGGCGCTCACGAACACGAACTGGTCGTGAGCCGGGCCCGCACAGGCTGCGGGTGGCGCTCACGGGACTGGGCTCGGTCACCACGGGCGCCTGGCGTTGTGGCCGCTCAACACCTGGTCGGCCCATCGGGCGACCAGGGTTCGGTCGATCTTGGTGTTGTGGCGGATGTCGACGGGCAGCGTGCTCACCTGCAGCACAGCGGCGACCGGTTGGCGTACCTCGGCCCGTACGGCCGCAGCGAGCTCGGTGGGCGCCAGGTCGTCGTCTCCCGCATCGGTCTCGACCACCACGACCAGCACCTGACACCCGACGGGGCCGACGCCGACCGCTGCACAACGCAGCACCCCTGCGACCCGTTCTGCGGCGATCTCCACCGGCACCGGTGTCACCGGGCCGCGGTCGGTGTGCACCACGTGCACCGAGCGGCCCTCGATCCACAGCAGGCCGCCCGCATCGACGTGACCGACATCGCCCGATCGGTGCCAGCGGCGGCCGGCGGCATCCAGCGGGCGAGCGTCTCGCTCCGTGGCCCATCGGCGGTCGTAGCCGTCGGAGAGCCACGGCGTGCTCACCAGCACTTCGCCCGTCGTTCCGGGCGGTACCGCCACCACCGGGACGGCAGCGTCGAAACCGAGCGGGGCGACGAAGACCTTGGCACCCGGCACGGGGTGCCCGACGCACACGCCGCGGCCGGGGCCGGCCGCATCGATCGTGGTGAGTGAGACGTCGGCGACCGGCAGGCACTCGGTCATCCCGTAGGGAGTGTGAAGGTCGGCCGCGGGCATGAGCGCACCGGTCGCGCGCAGGGTGGCCACCGGCACCGGTGCGCCGGCCGACAGCGCAAGACGAACACCGGCGAGACGGGGGTCGCGTCCCGTGGAGGTGCGCACCACGTTGGCCAGCGCGGCGGGGGATGCGAAGACGATCGTGGCGTCGACCGAGGCGCAGGCAGCTCCGAGTGCCTCGGCGGTGAGGGTGCCCGGTTTGGTGACGTCGACATCGGGAATCGTGGAGGCGATGCCGAGCGCCGGGCCGTACAGCGCGAACGGAGCGAACGCGGCGACCAGCCGATCATCGCGGGTGATGCCATAGGTCGTGGCGAGAGCGTCGCGTTGCGCGGCCAGTTGGTGATGGCGATAGCGCACACCCTTGGCCGGCCCGGTGGCCCCCGAGGTGTACAGCACCGCCGCAGGATCGTCGGGCAGCGGCAGGGTCGGCAGCACGGCGGCCGACCGGCTGAGGCCGTCGAGGGTGGCCAGTGCACCGAACCGAGTGCGGGCACCGGTGACGACGAACGACGCCCTCGGCGCCCAACGGAGCGTTCGAGCAGCGGCGAGTGCCTCTGGCGCCCCGATCACCCAATCGACGTGCGCGCCACGGACGGCTCGACCGAGACCCCGCAACCCCAACCCGCGGTCGGCAACCACGGTCACCCCTCCGGCACGCCACACGCCGTAGATGGCAGCGACCAGATCGGCGCTCGGCGGCACGAGCATCGCGACGCGCTCACCCGGTTGCACGCCCAACTCGCCGAGACCGCGAGCGATGCCCATCACCCGTCGGTGCAGTTCGCGGAACGAGGTGACGGCTCCCGAGGCTCCGTCGACGAACGCCACCGAGTCGTCTTCGGAACGGTCTTCGAGCGCGGCCCACGTGGGTACGTACTCGTCGTGTGGCTCGGTGTCGTCGTTCGACGTCGACGAGGTGGGTGCGGTGCCGGAGGCCGAGGTGGAGGTCGACGGAGCGAGCACCCGTTCGGTGAGCCACGCATCGATCACGCCGGCCACGTCGGCCTCGACGGGCGACAGGTGCCCGGCTCGATCGAAGCGGTGCTGATCGGCGTGCGGCAGCCGCGCGGCGAGGTCGAGCGCGAACGAATCGTCGAACACCGGATCGGCTGCCCCCCACACCAAGAGGGCCGGAGCCGTGATCGAGCGCACGGCCTGGGCCACCTCGGCGATCGCCGCCGACGACGGGTGCGAAGCGTCGAACGGGACATCGGCCACGAAGTCGCGGATCGCGCTGCGGTGGGCCGCTCGCCGGTACGGCGCCCGGAACGCCGGTCGCATCGCGGCCGGGATCCGACGCCACGACAGCCACATCGTGCCGTCGACGAACAGGCGAGTGCGCCGGCACGCCAGGTCGGTGATGGGCCCTGCGGCGGCCAATCGGATGAGCGCAGGCGCTCGACGACCGGAGGGCACGGCGATCCCGGTGTTGCACAAGACCAACCCGGCGAGCCGGTCGCGATGTGCGACCGACCAGCCCTGCACCACGGCACCGCCCCAGTCCTGTCCGACCATCACGAGTGGACCGTCGAGCCCGAGTGCGCCGATGACGTCGTCGAGGTCGAGCACCCGCTGGGCGTACGAGCGCGGGCCGACGCGGTCGGAGAACCCCATGCCCAACTGGTCGACGGCGACGATGCGGTAGCGGTCGCCCAATCGGTCGATCACCCGGTGCCACAGGTATGACCACGTGGGGTTGCCGTGCACGCAGACGATCGTTCCGAGCGAGGACGCCGGGTCGGCGGGCTGCCGTTCGAGCACGTGCCAGCGGTGGACGCCGCCGTCGTGTGAGGTCACGTCGAGCGTGCGCGACCACGACGGGTCGACGCCCCACTGCTTCCAGTCGTCGGCGCCGGGCAGTGCCGGCGCGCTCATCGAGCGTTCGCCACCGAGCAACGCCGGCGATTCGCCACCGAGCAACGCCGACGGTTCACCAGACGGTTCACCAGACGATTTCGGTGAAGCTCGTGTTCAGGCCCGAACCGATGCCCATGCACAGCACGCGCTCGCCTGGCGACAGTTCGTCCTGCACGCCGGCGAGCGTGATCGGGATGGCGGCCGGGCCGACGTGGCCGTACTTCGGGTAGGTGAGCGGCACCTTGCCGGAATCGACGGGGATGCCGAGCCGTTCACAGATCGACCTGGTGTGCACCGAACTCACCTGGTGGATGATGTAGCGGTCCATGCCGCTCGCCCAGTCGAAGTCGACGGTGGAGTCCTTCCAAGCTTCCTGCACCAGATCGAGGCCGGCTTCGAGCAGTCGCTTGGTGTCGGTGGTCATCTTGTCGAGGTCGCCGATGCACAACGTGTGGTGCTGCGTGCCGGCGCGGGCGATGCCACCGACCACTCGGTGCGCATCGGGATGGTCGTCGAGGCTTCCGAGCACCATCGCCGCGGCCCCCGAACCGAGGGTGAGCGAGGCGAACTCGTCGAACACGTCGGTGAAGGTCGCGGTCTCTTGCTGGAGGCGTTCGATCGTGGCCTGTTGGGTGTAGCGGCTGCCTTCGCCGTCGACGATGAGCGCGTACTTGATGAAGCCGGCATCGATCGCGGTGGCGGCGAGGTGGATCGCGTTGACGAAGCCGAGGCAGGCGTTGGCGATGTCGAAGTTCGTGCACGACGGCGGCAGGCCGAGCTGATGGTGCACCGAACACGCGATGGACGGTTCGAGGTGGTGCTTGCAGACCGAGGTGGAGATCATCATGCCGATCTCCGACGGGTCGACGCCCGACGTCTCGATCGCCTTGCGGCCGGCCAAGGCAGCCGCCTGATCGAAGGTGACCCCCTCGGGCCACCAGCGTCGCTCCTTGATGCCGGCCAGTTCGGCCAGCAGCCCGGCGCGCATGCCCCACCGTGCGTAGGTGGGAGCGAGTTGTTCGTCGATCCAGTCGGAGGTGATGACCTCGGGGGCTTCGACAGACTCGACGCTGATCACGCCTGCACGCTGGTGGTTGTACACGGCGTTGGCGTTCGCCGTAGAAGCTTTGCCCGAGTTGGCGGTCACCGGGTCTCCGATCTCAATAGCCTTGGGTGCATGGTACAGACGACAGCGCTCGTGAGACGGCCGAGCCCCCGCCTGACCGAAGGGCTCGTCACGCACGTGGAGCGAGCACCGGTCGATTTCGAGCGGGCGCTCGCGCAGTGGGAGGGCTACGTCAGCACCCTTCGCGACATCGGTTGGACCATCGTCGAGGTCCCTCCGGCGAACGACTGCCCCGACTCGGTGTTCATCGAGGACGCGGTGCTCATGTATCGCAACGTGGCAGTCATCTGCCGACCCGGCGCCGACGAACGCAAGCCGGAAGTGGTCGAGGTGGAGAAGGTGGTCGACGGTCTCGGCTGTTCGATCAACCGGATTCGGGCCCCCGGCACGCTCGACGGTGGCGACGTGTTGAAGGTCGGTGACACCGTGTACGTGGGACGCAGCGGGCGAACGAACGGAGAGGGCATCCGCCAGTTGCGGGCGATCCTCGAACCGATCGGTGCCACGGTGATCGCAGTGCCGCTCAGCAAGGTGCTCCACCTGAAGTCCGCGGTGACCGCACTTCCCGACGGCACGGTGATCGGTCACCTCCCGTGCGTCGACGACGCGTCGATCTTCCCACGCTTCCTGCCCGTGCCCGAGGAGAGCGGCGCGCACGTCGTGCTGTTGGGTGACGATCGCGTGTTGATGGCTGCCGACGCACCCCTGTCCGCGCAGATCTTCCGCGACCTGGGCTACACGCCGATCGAGGTCGACATCTCCGAGTTCGTGAAGCTCGAGGGCTGCGTCACCTGCCTCTCGGTTCGGCTCCGTTCGCGCACCGGCTGAATCCGCCTTGCGCGGGGAGCTCAGGGCATCGGCGTCTCGACGATCATCGGTCGCTCCGGGAAGCGCCCGATGCCGCCCATCGCCACGAGCATGCCGGTGTGGGTGCGGTCGGTGTGGGCCGCACGCCACGAGACCATCGCCTGTGCGTACGGCAGCACGCGCGCCGGGTCGGTGATGAGCGTGCGCCACGTGGGGTCGGCGGCGAGGTCGAAGCAGCGCCAGGTGCCGTTGCCGAACTGCACGTAGGCACCGTCGGCGTCGCGAATGCACGCAAGCTGCTGTCGCTCGAGCCGGCGATCCCACGGCCAGGGGTGCTCGTCGAGGAGGTACTGATCGCGCCAGTCGAACTCCCAGTGGGCACCGTCACGCCACCACGGCGGCTGTGCGCCGCGCAAGAACGGGGTGAGCGGCAGCCCGTCGCACTGCACCGGCACGTCGGCGCCGATGAAGTCGCAGATGGTGGGGAACAGGTCGACGTTCTCGGTGAACGCGTCGACCACCGTGCCGTGCGCATCGGAGTGGTGAGGATCGCGGACGATCCCGATGATGTGGTAGCTCTCCTCGAACCAGGCGAGTTTGCCCAGCAGGCCTTGGTCCCCCAGTTGCTCGCCGTGGTCGGCCGTCACGATCACCATCGTGTCGTCCCACATCCCCAGGTCGCGGAGCGCATCCCAGACTTGATCGAGCTGGGCGTCGACTTCGCTGATCATCCCGTAGTACTGGGCGCGAAGATCGCGGATCGACTGCTCGTCCGGAGGGGCCGCCGCTCGGTCCGACGCGAGCAGGGCGTCGTGGAAGGCGAGCCGATCGTCGGGTGGTTCGATCGGCAGCGGCACCTCCGCCGGGTCGTACATCGTGGAGAACGTGCCGGCGGCGCTGTACGGAGGATGCGGGCGGAGGTACGACAGGTGCGCGAACCAGCCAGGGTCGGAGGGGCTCGACGGCTGCTGACGCAACCATTGGATCGCGTGATCGGTGAGGAACGTCGACACGCTGAGCGCCGCAGGACGAGACGGCTCGGAGCCGAGCGCGTCGTAGCCGTCACCGAGCCCGGTGTGGCCGCGATCGGCCAGCCAGTCGAGCCACACCTGATGATCGTCGGGGATGTGTAGCACCGGCCGAAAGCCCGGCAGCACGCCCGTGTATTGCTGCATGCGCGGGTCGTCGGGTCCGGTGGACTCCCGCGGGTCGATGCTCTGGTCGGTGTATCCGAACAGCACCGGGTCGTAGCCCGCGCGGCGCGCGGCCTTGGCCACGTTGTCGAATCGCGCATCGAGCGGCGTGCCATTGGCCACCACCCGGTGGTTCATCTGATACATCCCGGTGTAGAGCGATGCCCGGCCAGGGCCGCACGGCGCAGCTTGGCTGTAGTGGCGAGCGAATCGCACTCCGTTGGTGGCGAGCGCGTCCAGCGCCGGCGTGCGCACCACCGGATGGCCAGCGATCGACAAGCAGTCCGCACGGAACTGGTCGAGCGTGATGAGGAGGACGTTCACGTGCCGACGCTCACGGTGCCTGTCGGAGTCACCCTGGGCCGACCGCGGCGAGGATCTGCGCGACCGACGGGTTCACGAGCCCGTGTCCGCCGTCGGGAAAGCTGCCGATCGTGACGGTGGGGACCGTCTCGTTGCCACGAGCGATCGAACGCACCACGGCTGCACCGTTGTCGTCTTCCCAGATGTTCACGCGCTGGTGGGGGATCTGAGCCTGTTCGAGCTGGCGGAACAGTCTTCCGCAGAACCCGCACCCAGGACGCCAGTAGACGGTGATCTCGGCGGTGCCGGCTGCGCCCCCGGTGTCGGGCGAGGTCCCGGGAGTGAGGGGAGGGGTCGTGTCGTCGGTGGAGCTCACGGGGTGCTCAACCTGCGGGGTTTGCCATCTGTTCCCGGACAGTCCACGTCGTGTTGGTTGCAAACCTGCCGAAGCGGCGTAGTCTGTCGGTGGTGAGGCGTGCACTCTGCGTGGCGGTCGCAGCTCTGTGTGGAGTTGCGGGACTGGGTCTGGCTCTGCCTGCCCCGATGGCGGCCGCCGAGCTCCCCGAGGTGCAGCCGTGCATCGCGCAGCCGGTCCTCGCCCAGCAGAGCTACGGATCGGGCGTGCTCTGCCTGCAGTTCGCGCTGATCATGCAGGGCTACTCGGTTCCGTACAACGGCCTGTACAGCCCGGAAACCGAGAATGCAGTTCGCTGGTTCCAGGCCACCCATCCGCCGCTCGCCGTCAACGGAGCAGCAGGCGAGGACACGCTCGTCGCTCTGGGCATCGCGGGCAAGGCGGCGATCTTCGTACCGGCCAGTGCCCTCGGTGGCGCCCCTGCGGCATCGTCGGCAGAGGCCGCGACAGCCGGCACCCCCACCACACGTGCTCGCTGTGTCGCCGATGCCACGCTCACCTCCGTGTCCCGCGGCCAGTCGGTCACCTGTCTGCAACAGCGGCTCATCGAGCTCGGTTGGCCAGGCGTGAAGGTCACGGGCATCTTCGACGCGGCCACCCAGGAGGCGCTGCGGGCATACCAGAAGGCGACGCCCCCGCTGACTCCCGATGGCATCGGGGGACCACGCACACTGGCCGCGCTCGACATCTGGAGCGGGATGACCGCCGGCAACGGTCGCGACATCGGTCCCGGTCCCTTCCCCGCTCCCATGCTCGACCTTCCCGAGTACCGGCTCACCGCCCAGGGCATCCCGGTGTACGGCAATCGCACGCCGTGCACGCCCGAGCAGGCGGCGATCGTCGCTGCCGAGTTCGCCAACGACGGTGCCGACGCCGAGACCCAGCAGTGGGCCGTGTACGTCGCGTCCCGTGAAGGTGGGTGCCGCTACGAGGCGGTCAACCTCAATGCACGAACCAAGGACGACTCGCACTGCACGTTCCAGCTGAATGCGCTGTCCGGCATGTTCGCCCCTCACGGTTCGCTCGGTCGGCGCGGGTGGACCACCGACTCGGTCAAGACGTCGCTGCAGGCATGCGCCGATGCGGCGAGCGATCTCTGGGTGTTCTGCGGGCGCGGCCCATGGACCAAGCCGTACACCTGCGCTCCGCCGTGGGCAGGCTCCACCGTCGACCAACCGCCTGCGCTGCTGCCACCGCCGCCCGAGGTCGTCGTCACGTCGCCCCCGGCCGACCCGCCCGCCGATCCGGTGTCGCCCCCCACCGATCCACCGGCAGAGATCCCACCGGCAAGTCCCGACACCACGCTGGCGCCCTGACTCCTTCGGTCCGGCACCCAGCGGTGATGTGGCCACCCAGCGGTGATGTGGGAGGAGCGTTCTCCTCGCTCGGTTCGCCGGTGCACCGCTGACCCAGCCGGGATATCATCACCGCCTGCAGATGCCCAGCGCTTCTGACGCGAGACAGCCGGACATGCTGGTCCGGAGCTACACATCTGGAGAGGTGCCAGAGCCAGGTCGAATGGACCGCACTGCTAATGCGGGGACCACCTCAAAGTGGTCCGTGGGTTCAAATCCCACCCTCTCCGCACATGACGACAGCCCGGCAGGAACCCTGCCGGGCTGTTGCCGTTCGAGGGCACGGCCGGCACGCCCCAGGTCGCCGCGCGTTGCAATTGTGTGACGAAGCCACAAGACTCCTCGTCATGATCGTCACACAGACCCGACAACACGACGCGGTGGCGCCGGGGTCGGGTCGCCGTGAGCGCCTCCTCGCAGCGCACGAGACGGCCCGTCCGGGCCGATTCGCGCTGCTCGCCATCGGCGTCGTCGCGGCCGTCGGAGGTGCGCTCGCACTGCCTGCTGCGGCGTCGGCCGCGCCTGCACCGTCACGATCCGCACGTGCCCCGGTGTGTGCCAACGGCACCTACACGGTGGTGGCAGGAGATGGGTGGAGCCTCATCGCGCGCAAGCTCGGGGTGACGACCAAGGCGCTGCTGGCAGCGAACACCGCGACGGTTGCCACGGTCATCCACCCGGGCCGATCGGTCTGTGTTCCAGCCGGTTCGGCACCGACTGCGTCCACCACCGGGTCGTCTGGCAACGCTGCCGCCGGCTCCACCAAGCCAACGACGCCGTCGGCTTCGTGCGCGAACGGGACATACAAGGTCGTTCGTGGCGATGGCTGGTTGGCGATCGCGAAGAAGGTCGGCGTCACCATCAAAGCACTCCTCGCAGCGAACAACGCCACGACCAGCACCATGCTGTTCGCCGGTCGCTCGATCTGCCTGCCGGCAGGCGCCGGCTCGTCCAACACGGCCGGGTCGACGCCCACGACGGCCACCGTCAGGGCGTACTCGGCGGCCGAGAACGAGGCGATCATCCGCGCTGCATGGCCCGACGAGCTCGAGGAAGAAGCGCTCAGGATCGCTCGCCGCGAGAGCAATCTGAAGAACAACGCGAAGAACTCGTGCTGCTACGGCCTGTTCCAGATCAACTTCAACCCGCACAAGTCGTGGCTCGCCGGCATCGGCGTCACCAGCGCCAGCCAGTTGCTCGACCCGACGATCAATGCCGCGGCGGCGTACACGCTGTACCAGCGTTCCGGCAGTTTCCGGCCCTGGGCACTCTGACCGATCGGACGGGTCGTCGCTGTGCCGTGGCGGCCGGCTCACAATCCGAGGTGTCGTTGGCGAAGCCCCCGGTTACACTTGCGGACCGATGCGTCCACGTTTGCGTGGGCACACCGAGCGCTCGTAGCTCAATGGATAGAGCATCTGACTACGGATCAGAAGGTTAGGGGTTCAAGTCCCTTCGAGCGCGCCAACTGAATACGACCTCTGAGCAGGTCTGATACGATGAGAGGGCTTCGCTGCACAGCGGGGCCTTCGGTCGTTTTTCGACCCATGTATCAGCGATGTATCAGAATGGAGGTCGCCATGGCGTGGAAGGCGACGGGTCAGCCGACGGTGCGGCAGCAACGGGAGCGCTGGGTGGTGCGTGTCGACGGGATCGACACCGAGACGGGCAAGCACCGGCCCCGGCAGCTGGGCACCTACCCCTCGCGGCGGGCGGCGAATCGTGCGGCGAGCGAGTACACGGCGGCCGGCGACTTCGGGACCGATCACCGCACGATCGGGCGACTGGTCGACGATTGGGTGGTCGGCCGTACGGACATCGGGCCGAAGACGAAGGTCCAGTACGAGTGGGCGGCTGGGCACATCCGCACCGGGATGGGCTCGCTCCGTGTCGATCAGCTCGATCGGGCCGATGTCGCCCGCTGGCTCGAGGGCCTCGCGTCCGGCGGCGAGTTCGGTCGGCGCAGCATCGGCATCTTCCGCATGGTGCTGCGCGCTGCGCTCGCCGACGCCGTGGAGGCTGGCGACATCAAGCGCAGTCCGGCGGCTCGAGTGCCGATGCCCCGCAACGTGGCGAAGCCCGACCGGGTGAAGGAGGTCGACGCCTGGGACGACACGCAACTGCACCGCTTCCTCGACGTCGCAGATGCTCACCGATGGGCGGGGCCGTTGCGCATCGCCGTGTTGTACGGGCTGCGCCGCAGCGAAGTGCTCGGGTTGCACTGGTCGGCGATCGATCTGAAGAAGGGCACGATCAAGATCGAACGTGCACTCGTCGAGGTGCGCGGTGTGCCGACGTGGACGGACGGCAAGAACACACGAGCTCGCCGCACCATCCCCCTCGACCCCGGGACCCTTCGAGCGCTGCAGGCGCACCGGAGGTTCCAGGCCGAAGAACGATTGGCCGCGGGCCACGACTGGACCGATCAGGATCTCGTCGTCGCGACGAAGACCGGGAACCAGGTCGCCCCCGGCAACTTCGACCAGACGCTCGAACGGCTGGTCCGCAACGCGGGTGTGCCCCGCCTCACCTCACACGGGCTGCGACACACCGCGGCGACCCACATGGTCCGGCATGCGACCGACATCGGCGAGGTGCGAGCAGCGGCCGACCTGCTCGGCCACAGCCCGGACGAGTTGATGAAGACCTACGCGCACGTGCTGCCCGAGTCGGCGCGCACCGTGACCGAGAAGATCGGACGGCGGGCAGGCGAGATGACCCGCTGATGTGGGGCCAGTGCCGGCGTCTGGCGGGCCTGAACGCGCAACACCCGGCTACCCACCGTCCGGAGGGCTCACCGGTGCACTTCCCCCCGCTACTGCAGGGAGCAAGACCCATGATGCACGGTCAACTTTTGTGCTGCAACCCCCAACGCGTGACCTATGACATTCGTCACTCGACGAGGGAGGTGCGGACACTGATGAGGACCAGTGGGGACCAAACGACACGACCTGGAATCCACATGGCTGGCCCTGGAATGACAGGCGTTGAAATGGGCATCACAGCGGTGTAGTTCTTGGCCCGATGACGGCGTTCGACGGGCTGCGACTCGATCTGGCGGGCACCCCGCTCATGATCAAGATCGACGATGCCGCGCACCTGCTCGGGATCGGCCGAACGCTCGCGTATCGGCTCGCCGGGCGGTTCCAGAAGGGTGACCCGACGGGCCTACCGGTCGTGTGGATCGGAGGGTGTCTCCGTGTCCCTCGTTGGGCGCTCGTCGAGTTCATCCTCCACGGACGAGTCGACACCGACCTGCGCGCCGAGGTGAGCGAGCTCGTCGACGAGATGATCGGCGATCGATCGATCGACAGCGAGGAAGCCGTCGAGCAATGCGCACTCGATCGGCCGGCTCCGCGACCGCAACAACTCGGCCTCGAGTTCTGATCGGCGAGTTCGTTCGCCGGTCCGCCGCCGCCAGCATCCGCTCGATGTGAGCTGACGCGACACGAGGCCGCATTCACCGGATTCCGTGAGTTCGCGTCCGGTTGTGGGCGTGGAGATTTCACCGCGGAGCCCGTTGCGCGTCCAGTTGAGTGACATGAGTTGTTCGTCCTCGAGAAGCCCGTCGCAATCGCTGGCCGTCGGCCATGCGAAGTTCGGGTCAACACATCGGTGTGATCACGTCCAGTTCTTCAGCATGGGACTGCGTTCGCGAGGTCGGTCGTGATGAGCGTGCCGGCGTTGGTGCCGGACTTCTTCACGCTGCCCGAGGCGGGGCGGATCCTGCGGATCGGTCGGAACTCGGCGTACAAGCTGGCGACCGAGTTCGAGAAGAGCGGCGGCGAGACAGGTTTGCCGTTCGTTCGCCTGGGCAAGCTGAAGCGAGTTCCTCGCCTTGCCCTGGAGAAGCTGCACGGCGGCCCGATCACGTGGCCGCTCGCCGACGACGATCTCCGGCCCGCGCCGGACACGTCATGCGCGTCATGTGCTCAGGCGAAGCGCTCATCGCACTCGAGCACGACGTCAACGCGTCACCGCGACGTGACGCACGCTCGGGCGGATGCAGCTGAGTCGACTGCGGACCAGCAGCTGGGCCGCGGGTTCTGATCGGCGGCCTTGTCGTGATCGCTCACCACCTTCTTCCCGGTTGCTTGGGCTGTTGGTTTGACAGACAGGTGCCCGTTTCGGGCGGTGATGTGTCGTGATGCGTGTGACCACGTTGTATGCGTCGTCGGCCGCCTCGTCCGCTGCGTATTACACGAAGTACCTCACCGCTGCGCCGGGAGAAGTTCCCGGGGTGTGGATGGGCGCCCAGGCCGACGGGCTCGGTTTGGTCGGGACGGTGGAGGGTGAACAGTTGCAGGCGCTCCTCGCCGGCCTCGATCCCGTGACAG
>JANNQK010000069.1:0-16236 GCA_031400715.1 Actinomycetes bacterium
TTTCTCTGTTACGGCGCTTCCGATCGCCCTGCAGATCGGCGATGGTCAGGCTTGGGACGGCGGACACGTGTTCCTTTCCACGGACGGTGCGGTCGGCCCACGACACGTCGGACCGCTGGTGGCGATGAGGGACCGATGAGATCGGTCCGGCCACCGACGGGCGGCGGCCGGACCGATTCTAGATCGGCTGGATCAGATCCCTGCCCAGGCCGCCTTGGCGGCGTCCTGCTTGGCTGCGTCCTCGGCGACATAGCCGGCGTCGACCACTTGGGCGAAGCCCTCTGCCGACAAGAAGAGGTCGACGTAGGACGCAACGGCCGGGTTCGCCTTCGCCTTGTCGACGTTCACGTAGATGAACAGCGGGCGAGAGAACGGATACGAACCGTCAGCGACGGTCTCGTCGGTCGGGAGCACGCACTCGCCCTCCTTGTTGGCGATGGCGATGGCCTTCATGCGCTCGGCCTCGGCCTTGTAGTAGGCGTAGCCCACCCAGCCCAACGAGGTGTCGCTGCCTTCGATGCCCTCGACGATGAGGTTGTCGTTGGGGCTCGACGCGTAGTCGGCACGGAAGGCGTCATCGAGGCCACGATCCTCGGCGATGCTCTTGGCAACGAACTCGACGAGCGTGTCGTAGGTGCCGCTCTCCTCGCCGGGCCCGCTGATCACCAGCGGAGCGTCAGGAAGCGGCACGTACGCCGACCCGAGCTCGGTAGCGAGATCGGTGGCATCGCTCCAGTTCTCGAAGCCTTCCGACTCGGGGCCGAGGAGGGCGTAGAGCGCCGGCACGTCGAGGCACTCGACCGCTGTGTTGGCCGGGCTGGTGGCCACGGTGAGACCGTCGATGCCGACCTGCAGCTCGACGTAGTTCACGCCACCGTCGGTGCAGAGCTGGGCCTCTTCGTCCTTGATGCTGCGCGAGGCGCCGGTGATGTCACCTTCACCGGCGCAGAACTTCTTGAAACCATCGCCGGTACCGGGGCCTTCCACGGTGACGGCGAGGTCGCCGCCGCTCATCTCGCCGGCGAGCTCGCCGACGCGGATCGAGATCGGCTCAACCGTGGACGAACCGGTGACGAAGACCTCGCCGGCGGCCAGCTCGGTCTCGCCCGCAGGGGCCTCGGTAGCCGCAGGGGCCTCCGTCGCCGTCGGGGCCTCGGTGGCGGCAGGGGCTTCGGTGGCCGCTGGGGCCTCCGTCGCCGCGGGGGCCTCGGTCGTCGCCGTCTCCTCGTCGTCGCCGCATGCGGCGGCCAGGAGGGAGAGGCTGATGACGCCGGCCAGTGCCAAGCGCCGCTTCGAAGTGTTCACGTTGTCTGTCTCCTTGAGATGCTGTGGGAACAACAGAAGGCACCGTAGGAAGCCCAGGTGTCGATCAGCTGTGCAGCGGGTGAACGAGAGGTGAACGACGACGAAAGCAACGGCCAACGAGCGCATTGCAGCCATCAGGATGAGCAGTGGGTGAACAATCGGAACCGGTCGCGCAACCCGTGGGATGACCCGTGGATGGCCCATCGATGGCCCGACGATGACCGGTCAGCGGCGTTGCTTGTGGGCCACCCACCGGTAGAAGCGCTCCTGGGCGTCGCCCTCGTCGAAGCGCTCCGGCCCGCACCGGCGCCACAGACCTTCGGCATCGAGCTCCCAACGGACCACGTCGTCGGCCCAGGTGTGCTCGAACACCGAGTTGAGCCACACTTGGTGCTTGGGATGGGTGACCGGCACCAACACCTCGATCCGCCGGTCGAGGTTCCGCGGCATCCAGTCGGCGGAGCCGACGAGGAACAACGGGCCATCGGGTCCGTCGCCGCCCCGCTGATCCCCATGCGCGAACCAGCAGATGCGCGAGTGCTCGAGGTATCGGCCGAGCAACGACCTCACCTGGATGGTCTCGCTCACGCCCTTCACACCCGGCACCAGACAGCAGATGCCGCGCACGAGCAGATCGATCCTGGTGCCCGCCTGTGAAGCCCTGTAGAGCGCCTCGATCAGGCCGGGGTCGGCGAGTGAGTTGAGCTTCACCCGGATGTGTCCCTCGGACCCGAACGTCGATTCGTGCTCGATCAGATCGATGAGCTGGTTCCGCAACTCTCGCGGCGCGACGAGCAGGTTTTCGAACTCGTGGGTACGGCTGTAGCCGGTGAGATGGTTGAACAACTGCGTCACGTCGGCGCCAACGGCGGGATCACACGTGATCACGCCGACGTCTTCGTAGATGCGCGCCGTGCGGGAGTTGTAGTTGCCGGTGCCGATGTGGCAATAGCGGCGCAGGCCGTCATCGTCGTTGCGCACCACGAGCACACACTTGGCGTGGGTCTTCAACCCCACGAGGCCGTACACGACGTGCACGCCGGAGCGCTCGAGCGTCTTGGCCCAGCCGACGTTCGTGGCCTCGTCGAAGCGAGCCTTCAACTCGACCAGTACCGCCACCTGCACACCACGCTCGGCGGCGCGCATGAGGCTGCGGGCGATCGGGCTGTCGCCGCCTGCTCGGTACAGCGTCATCTTGATCGACTGCACCTTCGGGTCGTCGGCAGCTTGGGCGATGAAGCTCTCGATGCTGCTGGCGAAGCTCTCATAGGGGTGATGCACGAGCAGGGGCCGCTCGCGGATCACCGAGAAGATGCTGCGCTCGGCCTCGTCGGCTGCGGCGATGCGCCCCGCCGTGACGGGTGGCCACGGCGTGTCCTTCAGCTCAGGACGGTCGAGCCCGGCGAGCTGGAACAAGCAGGTGAGATCGAGCATGGCCGCGTGGTACGACACGTCGGCGGGCTCGAGGTCGAGCTCACGGATCAGCAACTCCACCATCTCGGCGCTGGTGCCCGCTTGCACCTCCAGACGCACCGCGCGACCGAAGCGGCGCCGGCGGAGCTCGAGCTCGACGGCTGCCAGGAGATCGTCGGCGTCTTCGTCTTCGAGGGTGAGGTCGGCGTTGCGGGTGACGCGGAACGCGGCACACTCCTCCACCACCATGCCGGCGTACAGCAGGTGCATGTGCGCGGCGATCACCTGTTCCACGGGCACGAAGCGGCTGCCGTCGGCCAGCGCCATGAGGCGGGGGAACACGTTGGGCACCTTGACTCGGGCGAATCGGCGTTCACCGGTCTCGGGATCGCTCACCATCGCCGCCAGGCTGAGCGCGAGGCTCGAGATGTACGGAAAGGGGTGTGCGGGGTCGACGGCCAGTGGCGTCAGCACCGGGAAGATGCGGCGTTCGAACTGCCCCGACAACTCCTGGCGGTCGACGAGCTCGAGGTCGGCCCAGTCGAGCACCTCGATCCCGTGGCGACGCATCTCGGGGAGCAACGATCCGAGCAGGAGGCCTTCCTGGCGGATCACGAACGATCCGACCGTCTCGCCGATCGCGGCGAGCTGCTGGGACGGGTTCAGACCATCGGGTGCCGCGGCGGTGAGCCCGGCAGCCACCTGGTCCTTCAGTGCTGCGACCCGAACCTGGAAGAACTCATCGAGGTTGCTCGAGGCGATCGCGATGAACTTCACCCGCTCGAGCAACGGGATGCCGTGCTCGGCGGCCAGCCCGAGCACGCGCTCGTTGAAGTCGAGCCAGCTCAGTTCGCGGTTCAGCAGCTCAGGTGGCGCCGTCGCCGACTCTTGCTCCACTTGTGGAATCCAATTTCCGTCCATGGGATCCATCCGCTCCTGATGTGCTGGTGCCGCGACGATCGCTCGATTCGGAAGCCGTTCGGCAGCTCGACTCGGGCGAGGCCGCCGATCCTTCAGTCCGACTCGGGGATGCCGAGATCCCACTCGATCGTGATCCGCTCGCGCTCGGCATCGCGGATGATCCGCTCACGGTTGCGCCGGAACTGCGGATCGTCGCGAGGCAACAACACCAATCGGGCCAACACGCGGGCACGGAACTCATCCAACAGGACGCGATCGCCATAGTCGGCGTACACCTCCCAGTGCGGCGAGACCGGGCCGAGGTAGACGATGCGAGCGTGCGCCCGCGGCGGCTCTGTGGCGATGTCGGTCATGTGGAGATCCTCGATGTGAGCGGATGTTGAGCGGATGTTGAGCGGAAAGGTGCGCTTGCGACACGTGCGGGCCGCGGCCAACGAGCCGGGCGGGAGCCGCAGTCTACCGGTCATCGCCGTGGCCGGGCGTTGGCGCTGTGTTCGGCGTGCACCTGCGCGTCTTCTGTTCATCCGCAGAGGTGACCAGCGCCGGAGACCACGGTCGCCGCGGGAACGTTTCCTGCTCGCGATGCTGCCCTTGCGATGTCTGTCCTGCTAGGTTTTCAGCAGATATCGGGAACCAACCCGCCTCGTGGCACGTCAGTACTGGTGATGTTCCATTCGGTGGAGCGGTTGTCGAGACCCCTCGGGGCCTCGTGCGGGCGCACACCACTCCGCGATTCGTCGCGGAACGACAAGGAGACCTCCGCCCATGCCGTTGCACTTCCCCTCTCGAGACTCAGCCCGCCGCACGTCTCCGATCGTCGATGCTCCCATCACGACGAGCCGGCCCTCCGATGAGGACTCCGCCACCTCGTGGATGAGCGGCGGCAACTGCCGCAACTATCCGCCCGCGGTGTTCTTCCCGAGCGATGGCGTCGGCGTCGACCGGGCCCGCAAGATCTGTGCCGATTGCCCCGTTGTCGAGCAGTGCCTCGAGTACGCGCTCGAGCAGCGAATCGAACACGGTGTGTGGGGCGGTTGCAGCGAGCGCGAGCGCCGTCGCATCCTCAAGCGCCGTCGCGTCGACGCCCCCGAGACGCACGTGAACGTGAGCTGATCACTCCAGACGCGGCGCGGGCGCCACTGCCTCCACGAGGGAGGCGATGGCGCCCCGTTGCGTTCGTCCAACCCGCTGACGACCACGTCGTCCGAGGAGCAGCACCGTCGGCCCAGAGAGATGCGCTCGCCGGGTCAACCAGGTTCGATCCGTTGGTTCAGTCGGTCTTCGACTCTGCGGACGAGTCCTTCTGACCCTCCGAAAGACCTGACTTGAACTCCTGCTGTGCCTTGCCGAGGTTCTTGGCCAGCTTGGGCAGCTGCGAACCGCCGAAGAGAACCAACACGACGACGATGATCAGGATGATCTCGGGCGGGTCGAGGAAAGCGAGCATGTCGATCAGGCTAGCACTGGCGTCTCACGATGTGACTTCGGGGTCAGCCCCCGGGTCAGCCGGAGGATCAGGCAGTCACCTTGCGGTTGGCGAGGGCACGCTGACGACGCAGTCGGCGGCGTTCCCGCTCGGACAGGCCGCCCCAGATGCCGAACTTCTCACCGTTGGTCAAGGCGTACTCCAGGCAGTCGAGCCGAACGATGCAGCCGCGGCAGACCTCTTTGGCCTCACGGGTGGAGGCACCTCGTTCAGGGAAGAACAGGTCGGGGTCGACGCCCAGGCAGTTCGCCTCGTCCTGCCAATTCTTGTCGTCGATCATCTCGTCCTGCTGCATCCGGCTGCCTCCGCTGTAATTACAACCGTGTCATTGTCCACTATCACACCGGGTCGGCGCAAGTGCGGATTGGAAAAGAATGCATCAAGGTGAACGCGAAGGGTGGCGAGCGGACGGTATCGACCTGAGAAAACGAGGATCGGTGGCCACCGCGTCGCGCGGTCCGCGGTCGTGCCGCCCTCATCTGAGGGGCATTCGGGTTCTTCCACGCGCAGGTGACCCGCCGAGGCGACGACGACCAGCCCTGTCCTCGGTCAGGGTCGCCAGGGCAGCGGGCCATCGGTGCCGACGACGAGCACCGCAGTCACGCCGTCTGGCACCGCCCCGGTGACCAGATCGGGGGCCCACGTGTCGAACCCACCGACACCGAATCGCTCGAGCAACGCAAAGGCGGCGGTCACGTCGGCACCGAGCGGCATCACCATGGTCTCGTCCACCGAGCGAGTCGCCACCATCGCGAAACGGGGCGTGACGCCGAGCAGCGACGCCACCTCGCTCATCGAAGCAACCCCTCCCGACGCGTCCACGACGAGCACCTCTGCGGCGAGTGCCGCAGGGTCGATGCCGACCGACACCTGGGGCGTCGTCATGGGCGCGAGTATCGTCGTGGTGGGCGGCAGTACAGCGGGCGAGGAAGTCGTGGTCTGCGGGATGAGGCCAGGGTCGTACGTCGTCTCCGGCTGCAGGTGTTCGCAGTAGCCGAAGTACTGCCAGACATCGTCCGCTGCGACCGGTGGACCCTGGCACCGGAAGGTCGAGCCGGCGGGAATGAACTCACCGAGGACCGTCGTGGTCGCCGCATCGAAGGGAAGCGCAGCCGCGGGCACCGTGGTCCCCACGAACGCTGAGACCTCGGCCGATGTGATCCCGTTGTCGTCCGTGCTCCGCCCCGCGAGGAATCCGAGCCCGACCACGGCCGGCAACGTCACAGCTGCCGCCGCGACCGTCGCCGTACGGCGGCGGCGTTGCACGATGCGGCGCTGCACGTCGGTGAAACCGAGGGGTGCGCCCGGCACGCCGTCAGCCCGTCGGCGCAGGGAGTCGGTGAGCTCGCGCTCGAACGAGTCCATCGGGTCGCGTCCGTCTCTGTCGTTCACGACTGCTCCTCCTGGTGGGTCACGAACTGATCGCGCAGCCTCGCCCGGGCACGGTGCAGCGAGGACTTCACGGTGCCGAGGGCGATCTTCAGGGTCGCCGCGATCTCGGCGTCGGTCGCCTGCAGGTAGTAGCGCAGCACCACCACCTCACGCTGCGGTGACGGCAGCGCCCGGACGGCGTCCGCGATGTGGTCGTGCTCGCTGCGCACCTCGTCGATCGGCGGCACCACGAGCCGGCGAGCGAGGCCACGCCGTCGCTGCACCCGCCGACAGCCGTTCACCACGCACGTGCGGATGTAGGCGTCCGGGGTGCGGAGCCGGTCCCACTTCGGGAACGCCTTGGCGAACGCCTCCTGCACCACCTCCTCCGCCTGCTCGCGTGTGTCGACGAGCAGGAACGCCGTCCGAACGAGCGACGGATACAGGCGCCGGTAGACCGCAGCGAGATCGTCGATGGAGGACTCCGCGTCGCCGGCCATCGTCGGCTGGGGACGCTCGCCGAGATGCGCCCTCGGGCGTTCGTTGCTGGAACCGGCACGCGCGGGTCGAGTCACGACCTCGCGGGCGGTCGCTTCCACGATCTCTCCCCGGCCCGCGACGGCCAGGCGATCGAGTCGGGGGTCCACCGCGCGCGTGCCCGTGGCGAGGCCAGGGTCCAGCGGGCCACGAGGTTCGGGGTTCACACCGTTCACAACCTGTCCAGAGCCTCGGGACACCGAGTCGGTTCCCGGTCCTCGGGAGAATTCGCGCCGATCCAGCGCAGGCGTCGCGATCAGCCGGCGCGGCGGGCGCCACGACCGCGCGCGAGCTGCTTCTTGTGCTCGATGAAGTCGACGAGCACGTAGTCGCCGAGGTTCTCGTTCGTCGTGAAGAAGGCCCGGCCTCGATTGATGCTCGTGAGCTTCTCGATGAACGACTTCAGGGAGCCGTTGGCGTCGAGCATGAAGGTGTTGATGCGGATGTTGTCGCGGGTGCAGCGCACCACTTCGCGCAGCGTCGCCTCGACGGTCTCCTGCACGGGCGGGTAGTTGAAGAACACGTCGCCGCGGGAGGTGATGTGGGCCGTGGGCTCGCCGTCGGTGATCATGATGATCTGCTTGGTGCCGGTCTGCTTGCTCAGCAACTGGCGAGCGAGCGCGAACCCGTGCTGCATGTTGGTGCCGTAGACGAAGTCCCAGCTCACCTCGGGCAGCTGCGCTGCGGTGAGGATGCGAGCCGTTTCGCTGAACCCGACGATGCCCATGTAGTCGCGGGGGAACTGCGAGGTGATCAGCGAGTGCAGCGCCATCGCGACCTTCTTGGCCGGCAGGAAGTTGTCGCGCATCGGCATCGACAGCGACAGGTCGAGCATCAGCACCGTCGACGACTTGGTGGTGTGCTCGGTGCGCTCGATCTCGAAGTCCTCCGGTGACAAGCGCACCGGAGTCTCGGCGCCGTTGCGGCGAACCGCATTGCGGATCGTTCGCTGGAGGTCGAGGTTGAACGGGTCGCCGTACTCGTACTGCTTGGTCTCGTAGGTGCGTTCGTGACCCTGACCGAATCGGTCGAGCTGGTGCTGGCCGGTCTTGTCCTTCTGCAGCCGGTTGAACAGATCGCGTAGCGAGTTGTTGCCGATCTTGCGCAGCCCCCTCGGGGTGAGTTCGAGCTTGCCGTCCTTCTGACGGATGAGGCCACTGTCCTCGAGCATCTTCGTCAGCTCGGCCAGCCGCTCGAGCGACCGCGCTGCGTCGTCGCCCAGCAAATCGCGCACGCGGTCCATGTCGGCCTCGGCCAGTGCACCCGGCGAGGTGGCGTTCTTCATCAGGTTCTCGAGTTGATCGAGCTCGCCCAGCTCCTGCATGGTCTGCATCGCCTGAGCCATGCCCATCGGGTTCTGGCCCTCGAACTCGTACGACTGCCCCCACCCCTGCTGCGGGAACATCGACTGCAGGTTGCGGCCCAGCTGGTCCATCTGCCAGCGCAGGTCCATGTCGTCGAGCAGTTGGTCGCTGAGCTGTTGCAGTTGCGCCCGCTGCTCGGGCGTCATCGAGTTCATCATCGCCTGCATCGCGGCCATGCGCTGCGCCATCTGCTCGAGCAGTTCCTCGAGCGACTGCGGGTTCTCGGGGAAGAAGTCGCCGTACTGCTCCATGAACTGTTCGAAGCCAGGGTCCTCGCCGCGCTGCTCCCGCTCGATCATCTCGTTGAGCGCGGCCATCATGTCCTTCATGCGAGCCATGTCCTCGGGGGTCATGTTCTGTACGGCCGACGACATCTGGTCGACGGCCTGCTGCATGAGCTGTTGGCGAAGCTGCTCCATGAGTTCCTCGAAGCGCTGCCGCGCCTCGCTGCTCTCGAAGTCGTACTCGGACAGCTCGCGGACCTTCCCGGCGAGGTCGGGCGGCATCATGTCGAGACGGAAGTTGCGCTCCGCCGCAGCGTCTCGGGCGTGCTGGGCACGGCGTTCGTCGCCGCTGCGCTCGGCGTCGGCGGTGGCGTTCTCGATGGCGTGGCGCTCCTCGTCGATGACGTCGTCGAGCGCATCGGCGATCTCCTGGTAGACGCCTCCGAGGTCGTTGTTCTCGAGCCGCTGTTGGCGCTGTTCTCGCAACTGACGCATCAGGTCGCGCAGGCCCTGGATCTGCTCGCCGTTCCGGTCGGTCATGCCCTGCTGCATCATTCGCCGCAGCGCTGCGTTGACATCGCCGTGGTAGAGGAGGTCGTCGGTCAGTTCGTCGAACAGGCTGTCGGCATCGAAGTCGAACCCCTTCTGCGTGCCGTCCCAGGCCGAGTAGGTGAACCGCGATGCCATGGGCGAACGCTACAACCACCCCGACCTGCCGCGCCCCTCCTGATCCTGTCCCTGCGCGACCCGACCCGCCTTCCACGCGAACTTCAGTTCCTGGTGAACACCATCCAAAGCCATGTGAACAGCGCGTGTCGATGCTTGTGAAAGCAATCACGTGCCGAACACCGCCTGGTAGCGTGCATCGCAATGCGAGTCCCCCGAACATTTGCGTTCGTCGACCTCTCCGGGTTCACGAACTACACCGCAGCATTCGGCGACGACGCGGCAGGGCGACTGCTCGGCGCCTTCCGCTCGCTCACCCGCGAGATCGCCAGCGAGCGCGGCGTCCGCATCGCCAAGTGGCTGGGCGATGGTTGCATGATCGTCTCGGTCGAGCAGGAGGCATGCATCGCCTTCGCCCTCGAACTCGAGCACCGCTCGGCCGAGGTCTGCGCTCCCCTGCAGCTCCGCGTCGGCATGGCCACCGGCCACGCCCTGCTCTTCGAAGGCGACGACTACATCGGGTCGGCCGTCAACATGGCTGCCCGACTGTGCGATGCAGCCGAGTCGCGCGAAGTGCTGCTCCCGACCATGCAGATCGAGCGTTTGCCCCAGGGTGTCGAGACCACGTCGCAACGCGACATCGAGCTGCGCGGGTTCCCCGGGCCGATCAACGTGGTCGAGCTCAGCGGACGTCCGGTGCTGGCCGCGTCGAACGACACGGGCGAGCTCTGGACCCGCACCCCGTTCGTCTGACCCGGCAGCGATGAATCGCGGTGCCGTGCTCGACGTGCGCAGCGAGCGATTGCTCGACGACGTCGCGCTCGCGGCCGAGATGGGCCTGACGATGGTGCGCCTCGACGTGCCGTGGTCGCTGGCCCAGCCGCGTGCCCAGGGCTACGACGGCGACGTGTTCGAGTCGCTCGTCACGGCCGCCCAGGCGGCCAGAGGCGCCGGCGTCGAGCCCTGGTTTCGATTGCTCCAGCCCGCCGTCCCGCACTGGTTCGACGACGAGGGCGGCTTCACCGATGCCCGCACCGCCGCCACGTTCTGGCCACGGTGGGTCGAGCTCGCGGCCGATCGACTGGGCGACGTCGCTGCCGGCTGGGTGCCCTTCGAGGCGCCGTTCGGCCTGTGCAACCGACTGATGCCCGACGACCCCCGGCGGCACAGCGAACTGGTGCAGACGATGGTCATCGCGTGGCGCGACGCGTGGCGCATCCTTCACGGTCGATTGCCTGTCGCCACCAGTCTCGACGTTGCTGTCGTGCGGCCCGAGGCCGACACCGTGGAAGCCCGCGACGAGGCCCGGCGGATCGATCACCTCCGTTGGGGCATGTGGTTCCAGGGTTTCGTCGACGGCGTCGTCCGCATCCCGGGCCGCGGCGAGCGCGTCCTCACCGACTTCCAGGGGTCGGTCGACGTGCTCGGCATCGCCGTGCGCCGCGACGTCGAGACCTGCCTCTACCGGGTCGCCGAGTACGGGCTGGGACGTCCGCTGTCGCTCACGTACAAGCCGGCCGGCGACACGGACGGCGAGCGAACCCAACAGGTCGCGGCCATGTGGCGCGAGGTCGGCCGGGCCGCCGATCAGATGGACGTCTCGTTCGTCGCCGTCACACCGTTCGCCGACGCTCCCGGCGAGCCAGGCATCGTCACGATGGACCGCGAAGTCAAGGACAGCGGCCACGCCTTCGCCCATCCGGGCGACTGACCCGGCGCGAACTCAAGTTCGTGGTGCAGGCTGGGCGAGTGCCTTCGTCACGATCGGCCGCGATAGGTGGCGCCGGTCGCGCCGCTTGCCCCGTCCTTGTTCAGCCGCTTTCCGAGGTGCAGGCCCTCGAGCACGAACTCGACGGCAGCGGCGACCGCAGCAGGTGACTCGTCGCCCCCGGTGAGGGTGGCGATGGGCGTGCGCAGCGATGGCACTTCGTCGAGCAGACGGGCCAGGTCGGCGGACGGGATGTCGTCGCCGGTGTGCGCAACGATGCCCGCCTCGAACGCTACGACCACGTCGCGCGTCTGGTCGGGCGTGACGAGTTCCTTGAACACCGACAGCACCGCCGCCTTCACCAGGTGCTCGAGGATTGCCCCCTCGCGGCCTTCCTCGAGCGCTTCGATCTCGACTTTGCCGCTGGTGCTCGCCGCCAACGACGACAGATCGCTGACCCGAGGGACCACCGTGCGTTCGCCGGCGCGCAGGCCTCGACGCAGGGCGTTCGCACCGAGCACCTCGAGGTTGCTGACCGAGAGGCGCACGCTCACCCCGCTGCGCTGGTTCACCTGGTTGCTGGAGCGAGCGAGCTGACTGAACGTCGCGACCACGTGTTCCATGTAGGCCGGCGTGTTGACGGTGACGTCGCCGACGGACGGCGGACGGGCCTCCTGGCGCATGATGGCCATCTCGGTCTCGGCGTCGAGCGGGTAGTGGGTGCGGATCTGGCTTCCGAAGCGGTCCTTGAGCGGCGTGATGATGCGACCGCGGTTGGTGTAGTCCTCGGGGTTCGCCGACGCGACGAGCAGCACGTCGAGCGGCAGACGAATCTTGTAGCCGCGAATCTGGACGTCGCGCTCTTCGAGCACGTTGAGCAGACCCACCTGGATGCGCTCGGCAAGATCGGGGATCTCGTTGATCGCGAAGATGCCACGGTTCGTGCGCGGCACGAGGCCGTAGTGCAGGGTGAGCTCGTCGCTGAGGTAGCGACCTTCGGCGACCTTGATGGGATCGACTTCACCGATGAGGTCGGCGATGGACGTGTCGGGGGTGGCCAGCTTCTCGCCGAAGCGGTCGTCGCGGTGCACCCACTCGATGGGCGTGTCGTCGCCCTGTTCGGCGACCAGATCTCGGGCGTGGCGGCTGACCGGGCTGAGCGGGTCGTCGTTGATCTCGCTGCCCGCGACGACGGGCATCCACTCGTCGAGCAGGCCCGTGAGCGATCGGATGATGCGGGTCTTCGCCTGTCCACGCTCGCCGAGGAAGATGACGTCGTGGCCAGCGAGCAGCGCGTTCTCGAGTTGCGGCATGACGGTGTTCTCGTAGCCCAGGACACCGTCGAACAGCGGCTCACCCGCGGCGATGCGGGTGACGGCGTTGCGCCGGATCTCTTCCTTCACCGGCTCGGACTGCCAGCCCGACGCCTTCAACTCCCCCAGCGTGGACGCACGGTTCACCATGGGCCGACCATACCCCGCGATCGTTCGGATGCTTCTGCGGAGCGGCAGGTTGGCCTCTACGCTGCCGGTCGTGGAACTGTCGGGTGAGTGGCGGGCCTGTCTGGCCGACGACGACGTCCGACGCGACGGCGTGGGACTCGATCACGACGATGGCGCATGGGCCACGTTGCCGGTCCCGGGCCATTGGCGATCACACGACCGGTTCGCCTCGAGCGACGGCCCGGTGCTGTACCGGCATCGGTTCCACCTCGACGCTCCGCCCGATGGCCGTCGCCGGTTCGTCACGCTCGGCGGGGTGTTCTACCAGGCCGACGTGTGGCTCGACGGCGCCTACCTGGGCGACCCCGAGGGCTATTTCTTCCCCCACTCGTTCGACATCACCGACCTCTCGCGGCTGGCCACTGAGCACGTGCTCGCCGTCGAGGTGTCGTGCTCGCCGCAGCGAAATCGCACTGCGAAGCGCAACATCACCGGCTCGCTGCAACACAGCGACATGCTCGACCCCGAATGGAATCCGGGCGGACTGTGGCGGCCCGTTCGCGTCGACGACACGGGACCCGTGCGTATCGATCGCCTGCGCGTGCTCTGCCGCGACGCCAACGACTCGAGGGCGCACCTGCGCCTTCACGCCCGGCTCGATGCCGACGGGCAACGCGCCGTCGTGGTGCGAACGAAGGTCGACGGCGACATCGTCGCCGAGCAGTCACGCTCGCTGGCGAAGGGAACGAACGAGGTCGACTGGGACCTCGACGTGAACGATCCGCTGCTGTGGTGGCCGTGGACGATGGGCGAGCAGCACCTCACGCAGGTGGAGGTCGAAGTGCTCGTCGACGGCACCGTCAGTGACGCCCGTGAGGTGCGCACGGGATTGCGCGAGGTGTCGCTGCACGACTGGGTGTTCTCGGTGAACGGCGAGCCGTTGTTCGTGAAGGGTGTGAACGTCGCGCCCACTCGTCAGGCGTTGGCCGAAGCCACGTCCGCCGAGGTGCGCCGCGACGTCGAACTCGCTCGCGAGGCGGGACTCGACCTGCTGCGCGTCAACGGCCACATCGCCAGCCCTGAGTTGTACGACGCCGCCGACGAGATGGGAATGCTCGTGTGGCAGGACTTCCCGTTGCAGTGGAGCTACGCCCGCAGCATTCGCAAGGAGGCAGTGCGCCAGGCCCGCGAAGCCGTCGACGCACTGGGCCATCACCCGAGCATCGCGGTGTGGTGCGCCCACAACGAACCGCTGCCGGTGGAGGACAGCCGCCGAACGACCTTCGGCCCCTCCATCGTGCGGCATGTCGTGAAGGAGCAGGTGCCCACCTGGAACAAGTCCATCCTCGATCGGTGGGTGAAGCGGGCCTTCGAGTCCGCCGACGAAACTCGGGCGGTCATCGCTCACAGCGGCATCGCACCGCACGTGCCGCAGTTCAACGGCACCGACAGTCATCTGTTCTTCGGCTGGTTCCACGGTGACGAACGCGACATCGACACGTTCGCCGCATCGCTCCCCCGGATGGTCCGCTTCGTCAGCGAGTTCGGCGCGCAGTCGGTGCCCGACAGCGCTGCGTTCATGCAGCCGCTGCGTTGGCCGGCACTCGACTGGGACGAACTGGTCGAGCGACACGGCATGCAGCGAGAAGCGTTCGAGGAGCACGTGCCCCCGCATCGCTACGCCACGTTCGACCAATGGCGTGAAGCGACGCAGCGCTACCAGGCCGACCTGCTGCGCCACCACATCGAGACCCTTCGTCGCCTGAAGTACCGGCCCACGGGGGGCTTCTGTCTGCTCACGCTGAACGACTCGCACCCGTCGGTGAGCTGGAGCATCCTCGATCACGAACGCCATCCGAAGCTCGCCTACGCCGCCGTCACCGAAGCGTGCCGACCGGTCATCGTCGTCGCCGAACGTCCACCGGCCGATGTGGTGGCGGGCGACACCATTGCGCTCGACGTGCACGTGGTCAGCGACGTACACCGCGTGCTCGAGGGCGTGCGCTGCACGGCCACGCTGCGCTGGGCCGGCGGCGACCACAGCTGGACGTGGACCGGCGACGTGCCGCCCGACGACTGCGTGCGGGTCGGCACGGCGCAGTTCGTGGTGCCCGACACCGCCGGCGACCTGTGGTTCGACCTCGTGCTCGAGCACGGCGACGTCGTCGTCACGAACCGCTACACCAGCACCATCACTCCCCGCGCCTGACCCCAGGCCCGCGCGATCACTCGCTCATATCGCGAAAACCCCACCGTTTCGGTCGTTTCCGCGCGATATCAACGAGGTCAGCACACCCAGTTGTACGTCTGCGGCCGCTGCGTGAGCCAGATGACGCGGCCGCTGTCGGACTCGTAGCGACCCACACCATCGCTGTAGACGACGAACGTACCCACGTCGTCGCCCGGTCCGGGCGGCGCCACGTGCGGGGCGCGGAACCCGGACGAGGGTGGGGCGGGAAGTGGGTAGAGCGCCTGGTCGATGAGGTCCGCTTCCGCCTGCGGCAACGGGTACCAGGTCTCGCCCGTGAACTGGGCGATCTCGTTGCCACACGCGCCGTAGTACTTCGCGTTCTCGTCGACTCGGACGATCTGCACCGCGGCCGGCTCGGCAGGGGTGAGCGTGAACGGGATGTCGATGGTGCCGATCGGCGTCGAGTCGGGGCACTGGACCTCGATCGAGAACACCAGGTCGTCCACGGCATCCGCCGGCAACTCGATGGGACGGGTGACGCCCGGCTCCGCGGAGTAGTACACGGTGCCGTACGCCGAATCCTCGGTGATCGGTGTGGGCGTGTCGCCCGCCGACGGCGCCCACCCACCGAACGTGTCCCAGTACTTCGTCGACCGGCCGTACGTCAACGTCGTCCCGTCCGAGAGGTGCGCGTCCAGGGGCCCGGTACAGGTCACGCTCGTCGTGCCGCTCACCCGCAGCATCACCAGCGCCGTGGCGCTGCACTCGGGGAAGCGTTCGATGGTGAACACCAACCCACCGACGTCGACCGGCTTGGACGTCAGACAGCGGTACCCGGTGTCGGCCACTGGCTCGACCGTCGTCGACGACCCGGTGGCCGGGGTCGTGATGACAGCTGTGGTCTCGGCGGCCGAGCCGGTGCCCGGCACGATGACCGCATCGGAGTCGTCTCGGCCGCGGCCGTAGGTCAACAGCGCGCCGATCACGAGCCCGACGACCAGCAGTCCGGCGGCGATCACCATCCACGCCGCGCGCCCGTCGCCGCTCGGCCAGGTCCCCTGGCGATGGCGGCGGCTGGCCTGGTCCAAGGCGTCGCCGGCGCGCCGAAGTTCGTCGTCCATGTCCATCAGTCAACCTCCATGATCGTGCGCAACCGAATCAGCCCACGGTGACCGTGGTTCGTCACCGCGGCCTCGGACACGCCGAGGATCTCCGCTGCCTCGCGGTACGAGTGGCCGTGACTCTTCACCAGCACCACCGCCGCACGCTGTTCGGGCTTCAGCCGACGCAATGCGTCGAGCACGTCGAGCCGCGCCCCGTCGGGCGCGGCGATCTGCCCCTCGGTGCTGGGGAACAGTTCGCGTCGCACCCACCAGCGGACGTGCGGCCTGGCCTTGCTCTGGCCGACGCGGAACACGAACCCGGCCGGGTTGTCCATCGCCGACACCTCGGCCCACCGCTGCCACGTCACCGACAACGCCTCGGCCGCGGCCTCGGTACCGATCTCGACGCCGTAGAACGCCACGAGGGCCCGGCGAACCCGTTCCCCCACCGAGCGCGTGAACTCGTCGAACCCCAGGTCGCGCTCGATGGGCTCGTCGGACACGC
>JANNQK010000070.1:0-4577 GCA_031400715.1 Actinomycetes bacterium
CGTACCTGGAGATCCGCTCGATCGGGCTCGAACAAGTGGTCGGAGAAGGCACGAGCGCCGAAGTGCTGTTCGACGGCCCCGGTCACCGTCGCGACACGCCGTTACCCGGGCAGGTGGGAACCAGCGTGCTGTTCGGTCGCAGCGCGTCGTACGGTGGGCCTTTCGATCGCCTGATCGATCTCACCGCCGACGACAAGATCACGGTGACGACCGGCCAAGGCGTGTTCCAGTATCGGGTGACCGGCCTTCGGCGCGAGGGAGACCCGACGCCGGCCGCTGCAGCGGCCGGGGCGGCTCGATTGACGCTGATCACCTCCGATGGAGCCAACTTCTTCCCCAGCGGTCTCCTGCGAGTGGACGCCGAGTTGGTCGGACAGTCGGTGATCGGCCCGAGTCGTTCTGTCTCGGCCGCTGGCCTGCCGGAAGACGAGCGCGCCATGGAGAACCAGTCCGACACGCTGTGGGCGCTCGCACTGTGGATGCAAGGCCTGATCATCCTGTCGGTGGCCGTGATCTGGGGATGGCTCCGGTGGGGCCGAGCCCAAGCATGGATCGTGTTCATCCCAGCGCTCGCCCTGGTGGGGATGTCGGCCGCGGGCGAGCTCGCCAAGCTGATGCCGAACCTGTTGTGAACGAACTGCGCTCGGGCACCGACCGCCCACATCGACATGAACTGCCCCTGACCGTCTCCCCGAGGAACTGAACCCCATGACACTCGACCCATCGCAGTCGTCGGCGGCCCGAGCCGACAACCGACAGCCGGCCGACGAGCAGCCCGAGTACGAGCTCGCGTCGTTCCCCGGTGCCTCCATCGTGCAGGTGATCGGAGGCGATCCGCTCGAAGCCGACGCGGACATCATCGAGCTCGGCCCAGCGCGAGTGGTCGTGACCGATCGACGGATCATCGCCGTCGACGGCTCCGACGATTGGTCATGGCACATCGGCGACCTGGAGGGCGTGATCCATGGTCGCGACGGTGGCTGGTCGATCTTCATGGTTCCGGGCATCGCCGACTTCGGCGTCGCCGTGGCGCCCACCAGCGTCGATGCCTTCCGTCGAGCCATCGGAGCACTCCCAGCTGTGATGGTGCATCACCAGCGTGAGGGGCGGCCACCGGTCATCGATCCGGGTCTGCTGCCACATGTCGCCGCCGCGCCGTCGTTGGGCCCCCGTCCGGACGGCACGTACGACACGTACGACACGTACGACGCGGTCGAGGGGACCGATGGCTGGGCGGAATCGACGTCTGCCGCGACGTTCGCCGCGATCCAAGAACTCGAGCGAGCGATCCGCATGCCGTTCGCGGATGCTTCCGGGTCGCTCGCAGGGAGGCCGATCACGAACCGCACGCCGGTCGTGTCTCCGTCCGACGCGCCGGCCGCTGCTCCGCAGGCGGGTGCGACGGCCGTGACGGGGCAGCTTCCGGTGACACCTGCCCCCACCTCGTTCGCCCCGCCGCCGGGCCCGCCCCCAGCAGGAGCGACGCCGGCACCTCGGTCTGGCCCACCCGCTGCACCGCCGACCATGACGGCACCTTCGTCGTACGGTTCGACAGCCACACCGATCGTCAACGAGTTGTCATCCGTCACGATGGGTGGGTCCAGGGTGCCAGCCGGTGGCCCGCCACCGAGCGGCCCACCGCGGCTTGCGCCGACATCGCGTCCGATCTCCGCCGTGGCCGCCCGCGGGGCAGGTTTCGGGCTTCGAGGTCGACCGGCGGCCACGACGATGGCCGACATCGTTCCCCCCGACGCTGCGCTGGCGGGTATCGACGCCCGCAACATCTCGGCCTGGTTCGGATCGCATCAAGTGCTCGATCGGGTCTCGCTCGACATGGAGGCCGGCAGGGTGACGGCGCTGATCGGGCCATCGGGATGTGGCAAGTCGACGTTCCTGCGAATCCTCAATCGAATGCACGAGATGATCCCCGGTGCTGCGATGGGTGGCGAGGTGTACGTCGACGGACACGACCTGTACGACGCGGAGCGCAAGCTCACCGACGCCCGGCGGGAGGTGGGGATGGTGTTCCAGAAGCCGAACCCGTTCCCTGCGATGTCCATCTACGACAACGTGCTCGCCAGCTTCCGTCTGACGGGTGTGAAGGCCACGACCAACCTGAAGGACGAGATCGTCGAGACGTGCCTGTCGAAGGCGGGTCTGTGGAACGAAGTGAAAGACCGCCTCCGCCAGCCGGGCGGCGGTCTGTCCGGTGGCCAGCAGCAGCGCCTGTGCATCGCACGCGCCCTCGCGATCAAGCCCCGAGTGCTGCTGATGGACGAGCCCTGCTCGGCCCTCGACCCGACGTCGACCCGTCGCATCGAAGAGACGATCATGCAGATCGTGTCGGAGGTGACGATCGTGATCGTGACCCACAACATGCAACAGGCGTCACGTGTGTCGAACCACTGCGCGTTCTTCCTCGCCGAGCAAGGCACACCTGGTGTGATCGTCGAACACGGACCCACCGAGGCGATGTTCGGCAACCCCCAGGATCCGCGCACGAGCGACTACGTCCTCGGCCGCTTCGGCTGAGCCCTCGAACCTGCGCCGATCGCGTCGGCCGAACAATCGATCCCTGTTCGACGCCTCGTCTCGAGGTGTGTTTCGTCGACGCCTTCGACGACGTCGCGCACGGCCCCGATGACGTGAGTTCGGCGGCGGTGACTGGACATGTCGCCAACCTCCCATCACGGCGCCGACCTGGGGTTTCATCGAGTCGACAGCACTCGGCAGGCGTCAGCGAGGTGGTCGTTGGGCGAGCGCCAGACGACGTCCGGGTGAACAATCTGCGACCACGTTCCGTGTTCATCTTGAGGCCACGTGGACGTCAGCTTGGGCTGTCACGATGCCGTCGCCCTGGAGGAAACAGGGCGATAAACAACCTCGAAGGGAACGTTCACACTCATGATCAGTTCAACCACCAAGAAGCGTTTGGCCTGTGGCCTCATCGCAGCTTCGTTGGGCGCAAGCCTGATGGTTGGCTCGGCCAGTGCCGACCCCGCCCAGTTCACGGCCTTCACCGGCGTGGGCTCCGACACCACGCAAGACGTCGTCAACGCGCTCGCCGGCAAGTCGGGCAGCCTGTTGTTCACCCCGGTCCAGAGCTCGGCCGCCACCGGCAGCCGTCAGCTGATCTCGTTCGACGCAACGCCTCCTGCTGGTGTTTCCGACAACTGCATCACGCCGAGGCTCGGTTCGCCGACGTTCACCCGTCCGAACGGTTCGACGGGCGGCCGTCGTGCGCTCAGCGCGGCGATGCTTGGCACCGGTTACGGCGACGCTACCTGCGCCTTGAAGGACGTGTCGGGCCAGATCGACTTCGCTCGGTCGTCGTCGGGTCCCGTCGCCGGGGCGAACACCAACCTCACCTACATCCCGTTCGGTCGTGATGCCGTCAGCTTTGCGTCGTACCGCGCCAACGGCGCAGCAGTGACGTCACTCACCCAGCAGCAGTTGAACACCCTGTTCACCACCGGCCCGGCGACCATCGCTGGCGTGCGCATCGTTCCGTGTGGCATCCAGGCCGGTTCAGGCACGTTCTCGTTCTGGAACACCGTGACTGGTGCATCGACCACGCAGGAGAACACGGCAACCACGCTGTGCAACGGCCTCGGCCTGCCCGGTGCCGGTGGCCGCGCCCAGGAGAGCGACGGACCCGACCTCAAGCTCCGCGGTGACGCCCTCGCCTTGCTGCCCGGCGAGTCGGCCTCGCAGGTCATCATCGGGTTCTCGGCGGGAAGCTTCATCGCTCGTACCAACGGCGTCGCCTCACCGGCCCCCGGCCCGGGAGTGAGCATCGGAACCATCACCGACAACGGTCTCGGAGTGAACCTCGGCAGCCCCGTCATCCCCGGTGCGTCGTTGACGCCGAACTCGAACTTTTACGGCGACACGCGCTTCGGCCGCCTGGTCTACAACGTGTTCCCGACGTCGATCGTGACCGGCGCCGGCAACAACGACCTGAAGAGCCTCTTCGTCGACGGGGCCGCCATCGCCGGCAACGAGGCGACCCTGTGCGCCGCCACGGCGACCATCAACACCTTCGGCTTCCTGCTCGCTTCGAACTGTGGTGCCCTCGGCATCGTCGGTCCGACGCTCACCGGCCAACTCTGATCCACCCCCACGTCTGAACCAATCGAAAAGGATCAACACTTCACATGAAACTCAAGTCAAAGATCAGCCAGCTCCTGGCCATGGCGACGGTGCTCGGCTCCGTTGCCACGGTCGGCCTGGTCTCGGGTGGCACGGCTTCTGCCGACCTCGGCACCCTCAACACCATCACCGTGAACAGCGGCAACAACGGCACCACGTTCGCTCTGAACGTGAACGCTCCGAGCAACGCCTGTCAGGGTGACACCGCGACCGGCGGCTACCGCTTCCACCAGTACATCACCACGGCCGACCCGGCGACGCTCGGCTTCGTCGCCGGTGCGTTCACCGCTCCCGGCGGTGCGTTCGTGCAGCCGCTGTACAGCACCACGGGCTCGCCCCAGGTGAACAAGGCCACGGCCATCAACACCGGCCAGCTCGTCGGCCTGTCGACGTTGAACTTCAACACCAACACCCTCCCGGGCAAC
>JANNQK010000071.1:0-5577 GCA_031400715.1 Actinomycetes bacterium
GTGGCGAGCGGGCGGCTCGTCTGTTGCTCGCCAACGGATGCACGGCGATCCGCACCCATGCCGATCTCACCGGTGAGAGTGGCCTCACCAACGTCGAGGCACTGATCGAAGTGCGCGAGCGGTTGCGCGATCTGGTCGACATCCAAGTGGTCATCCTGTGTGGCTGGCCGTCGAGTGGCGAGGCAGGCAAACCTCAGCTCGCCCTGCTGCGCGAGGCGGTGAAGGCCGGTGCCGATGTGGTCGGCGGTTGCCCCCACCTCGAAGACGACGCGATCGCTGCCACCGAGAACTTCCTCTCGATCGCCGGCGAGGCGGGCCTGCCCGTCGATCTCCACACCGACGAGACGCTCGACCCGCGAAAGCTCTTCCTCGAGCACCTCGCGCGTCGGATCACCGAGCTCGAGTTCCCCTTCGGCGTCACGGCGAGCCACTGCTGCTCACTCGGCGTGCAGCCCGAAGCCGTGCAGCGACGGGTTTCCGAACACGTCGCGCACGCCGGGATCCACGTGGTCGCGCTCCCCCTCACGAACCTGTTCCTCCAGGGCCGCGACCACCAGAGCGCCATGCCCCGTGGTCTCACTGCGGTGAAGGCCCTGCGCGAGGCAGGGGTGAACGTCTGCGCCGGAGCCGACAACCTGCAGGACCCGTTCAACCCCGTCGGCCGCGGCGACCCGCTCGAGACGGCGGGTCTGATGGTGATGGCTGCCCATCTGCTGCCGCTCGATGCGCTCCACACCGTTTCGGTGGCGCCTCGTCTCGCGATGGGCCTGAAGCGAACCGAACCGGCCGACGGCGGTTTCGTGGCAGTGCGAGCGGCTACGGTACGGGAGGCGATTGCGATCGGACCGGCCGATCGAATCGTTGTTCGCAACGGCTGTTTGGTCAGCGGAATCCTCCCTGTTGGGAGCACCGATTCAGCGACCCGCTCGGAGGGTCGGCAGAGTTCACACACACGACACACGGAGGAGACGCTTCGCCCCGGCGGATCCTCTAGGTTCAGGGAGAATGATGACATCGACTGATGCCTCGCCATCCGGTGCGGGGACTGCAGGAGGTCCGGGTTCGCCGGCGCTGAGCTTCCGGAACACCTCGATGACGTTCGCCGACGGCACGCACGCGGTCGACGACGTCAGCTTCGACGTGCAGCCCGGCGAGTTCGTCACCGTGGTGGGGCCGTCGGGGTGCGGCAAATCGACGTTGCTCCGCATCGCGTCGGGGCTCGAGACCAACGCCGGCGGCACCGTCACGATCGACCGTTCCAGCATCGGCTATGTCTTCCAGGACGCCACGCTGTTGCCCTGGCGCACGGTCGAGCGCAACATCGAATTGAACGCCGAACTGCAGGGCATACCCAAGGCAGAGCGCAAGGCCAAGGCCAAGGAAGCGATCGAGCTGGTGCACCTGGTCGGCCACGAACGGAAGTATCCCAAGCAGCTGAGCGGCGGTATGAAGATGCGCTGCTCGCTCGCCCGTTCACTCGTGCTGAACCCCAAGGTCTTCCTGTTCGACGAGCCGTTCGGCGCGCTCGACGAGATCACGCGCGAGCGACTCAACGACGAACTGCTCCGTCTGTTCGAGAGCGAGAAGTTCGCCGGCTTGTTCATCACCCACAGCATCCAGGAGGCTGTCTACCTGTCGACCCGGGTGATCGTGATGAGCGCTCGACCGGGCAGGATCATCGGCGACTACCCCGTGCCGTTCCCGTTCCCTCGTCAACATGCTCTGCGCTACGAGCCGGCCTTTGCCGAGCTGTGCGGCAAGATCAGCGCCGACCTCAAGGATGCACACTCATGAAGACGGCGTCAGAGGTCATGGGCACCGATGGGCTCGACCAGGCCGATGCCGATGCCAAGCTCGTCGAGGACTTCGCCGCCGGAGCGCGTACGTCGAGCGACGCGTCCAAGATCGCCGGTGACAGCAAGGTCACGCTCGTCTTGCCCCCGCTGATCACCTTCGCCGCGTTCATCGGCATCTGGTACCTCTACAGCGGCACGCAGTATCCCATCGCCGCCCAGCGGGTCAACTCCCTCCCGTTCCCCCACGAGATCATCAACAACGGCTTCCGACCGCTGTGGGATGACCTCAACGGGTTCAAGCCGATCCTCGAGTACATGTGGGTGACGGTGAAGGTCACCCTCATCGGTCTGGCGATCTCGATCGTGTTGGGCGTCGGTCTCGCGGTGTTGATGAACTTCTCCAAGCACCTCGAGCGTGCGTTCTTCCCCTACGCCGTCGTGTTGCAAGTGACGCCGATCCTCGCGATCACACCGCTGCTCACCCAGCTGTTCGGTTTCGAGTTGGGTCCGCGTCTGGTGGTCATCGTCCTGATCGCCATCTTCCCGATCATCACCAACACCCTGTTCGGACTGCAGTCCACCGATCGCTTGCACCACGACCTGTTCACCCTCAATCACGTCAGTCGCTGGACCCGCCTCCGCAAGCTCGAACTGCCGAGCGCCCTGCCCGCGTTGATGACCGGCCTTCGTATCGGCAGCGGTGGCGCGGTCATCGGCGCGATCGTCGCCGACTTCTTCTTCACCCAGGGCGACAAGGGCATCGGGTACTACATCCGCACCCGCCAGCAGAAGGCATCGGAGCGTCCAGAGATGTTCGCCGGCACGATCACCGCCACGTTGTTCGGGGTGGTCATGTTCTTGATCGTCGGCTTCATCACCAATCGCGCCATCCGCAACTGGCACGAGTCGGCCTCGCGCAAGCGCTGACCCGCCATCTCACGATCGTCCACCTCCCGGGCCGTGACCGACGTCGGCACAGCTCAGGGCGAAACAACAACCACCAGCAACACCAATCACAGGGGGAGAACCTGATGAGAGCAAGAAGGACCACTGCAGCACTGCTCGTGCTGTCGCTCGGAGTCGTCGCGGCCGCATGCGGCGATGATGACGAAGAGTCCACACCGGCGACCGAGGCGACGACGGCACCCGAGGCGACGACGGCACCCGAGATCACCGAGGCGGCCGGCGGCGAGGCCGTGTGCCCCGAGAACCTGATCATCCAGACCGACTGGTACCCCGAGCTCGAGCACGGTGGCACCTACCAGCTGATCGGACCCGATGGCTCCGCCGACAAGGACACCGTCTCGTACTCGGGCCCAGTGCAGCCGCAGTACGCCGTCGGTGGACTGAAGACGATCACGATCAAGACGATCAACTTCGACAAGGCCAACAGCTCGCAGCTGCTCGACGGCGACGCCGACATGGCCTACATCGGCTTCACCGACGTCATCGCGAACTCCAAGGCGATCGACATGATCACGGTCATGAAGACGCTCGACAAGGACCCGCAGATGGTGATGTGGGACCCGGCCCAGTACGACATCCAGAAGCCCGAGGACATCGCCACTTCCGGAGCCAAGGTGCTCCACTTCCCAGGGTCTGCCTACATCGACTACATGATCGGCAAGGGCTACATGACCCCCGAACAGGACGATCCGAGCTACGACGGCTCCGACGCCAAGTTCGTCTCCTTGAACGGTGCGATCATCCAGCAGGGCTTCGCCAGCAACGAGGTCTACAAGTACGAGAACGAGATCAACTGGAAAGACGGCGCCCCCGCCGACGTGAGCTTCTACACCGTCGGTGACATGGGTTTCGACAACTACCCGGCTGCGCTCACCATGATGAGGACTCGCGCCGACGAGCTCGACGCATGCCTCACCCTGCTCGTGCCGAAGATGGCCCAAGCATGGGTCGACTTCTTCAACGACCCGAAGCCGATCACCGACGCGATGATCGCGATCAACGTCGCGCATGACGGGTTCTGGGGCCTCAGCGAAGCGATCAACGAGGCCGGGTTGGGCGTCGTTGCGGACAAGGAGATCGCGGCCAACAGCGCCGATGGCACGTACTGCTCGTTCGATCCCGATCGGGCCACTGGCATCTACGACACGGTCGCCGCCATCTACGCCGAGCAGGGCGTCGAGATCGGTCCTGACGTCACCACGATGTACACCAACAAGTACTGCGTCGGTGCTCCGGGTAGGTGATCCGGCGATGAGCGATGCTGCGCCGGCCTGATGCCGTCGCAGCCATTCGGACAGAGCAGAAGAACCAGGAAGGGGGCCGGGAAACCGGCCCCCTTCCCGCGTCTCCTTGCTGACCCCGAGTCGATTCAGCGATAGGCGCAGAGATCGAAGGGGTTCCCGTCGGGGTCGGCCAGGTTGACGATCGACCCGTAGCTCTCGTGTCGGGGTGGGCTCCGCTCGACCGCGCCGGCGCTCAACAGTCGAGCCACCTCCCCGGCGAACTCGGGCGGCTCGCATGCAAGGTCGAGGTGCACTCCCCCGCGACGGTGGACGCCGCGCTGGACACCGATTCGGCGCACACCGTCGGCGCACGACAACACGATCCAACGGTCGCCGTCCTCTCGCTCGGTCTCGTGCAGAATCAGCACGTCGCTCCAGAACGCGGCGAGCCGGTCGGGGTGCGGAGAGTCGATCGTGACCAGATCGAATCGGCTGGTCACTTCCGTCGACCGCCGATCGGTCGGGCCAACTCGAGCACCACCTGCAGCAACACATCGGCTCCCGCCTGCAGGTCGGCCCGGTGAGTGAGTTCGGCGATGTTGTGCGACAGCCCGTTCACGCTCGGCACGAACACCATCGATGTGGGGCAGACCCGGGCGAGCATCTGCGCGTCGTGGCCTGCACCACTGGGCATCCTCAGCGTGGAGTGGCCGAGGCGCTCGGCGGTGGCGTGCACCGCTTCGATCATCGTCGCGTCGAACTCCACCGGCTCGAAGCGGGCCAGCGAGCGGCGTTCGATGGTGACGCCTTCGTCTGCGGCCAACGTGTCACACAGCTGCTCGAAACGGCGTTCGGCCTGCTGCAGCAGACGCTCGTCGGTGTTGCGCAGATCGACCGTCATGGTGACCGTCGACGGCACCACGTTCACCAGGTTGGGGCTGAACTCGCACCGCCCGACCGTGGCGACCTGAGTGCCGCCCATCTGCCGGGCGAGCGCCCGCACCCCGGCGATGATCTCGGCCGCGACATACCCAGGATCCTTGCGCAGCCGCATCGGCGTCGTGCCGGCATGCGCGGACTGACCGGTGATGATCAGCTCGGTCCACGAGATGCCCTGCACGCCGGTGACGACCCCGATCGTGATGCCTGCGTCTTCGAGCACGGGGCCTTGTTCGATGTGCAGCTCGACGAACGCATGCGGCGGCGCTGCCGTCGGGCACGGGGTCGGGCCGGCCGCCCCGATGCGTTCGAGCTCGTCCCCCAGGCGTGCGCCATCGTCCGCAGCGCGCACGTCGAGCGCGTCCTCGATCGACATGCCGCCGACGTAGACCAGGCTGCCCAGCATGTCGGGCTGGAACCGGGCCCCTTCCTCGTTCGTGAAGAAGGCGACGGCCAACGGGTGCTCGGTCTGCACCCCGTGGCGATCCAGGGTCTCGATCACCTCGAGGCCGCCGAGCACCCCGAGGTTCCCGTCGAATCGCCCACCTGTGCGCACGGTGTCGATGTGCGACCCGATCATCACGGGCGCCGATGACGGGTCGACACCCGCTCTCACGCCGACGACGTTTCCCACCGCGTCGGTGGAGATCTCG